>CACYAX010000072.1 GCA_902772435.1 uncultured Coriobacteriaceae bacterium
CGTGACCAGCGGCATCAAAGAGATTCGCGAGGTCATGAAGCGTGCGGAGGCGCAGACCCAGCTGGGGCGCAGGACTATCCTCTTCGTGGACGAGATCCATCGCTTTAACAAGGCCCAGCAGGACGCCTTCCTGCCCTACGTGGAGAAGGGTGCCATCACGCTCATTGGTGCCACGACCGAGAATCCTTCCTTCGAGGTGAATGGCGCTCTGCTCTCGCGCTGCAAGGTGTTCGTGCTCAAGGCGCTCACGCAGGACGAGGTGGTGACGCTCCTGCGCCGCGCGCTCGAGGACCCGCGCGGGTTCGGCGAGCAGGAGGTGCGGATCACCGACGAAGACCTTGCTGCCATCGCCACGTTCAGCAACGGTGACGCCCGCATGGCCCTCTCCACGCTCGAGATGGTGGTGCTCAACGGTGACGAGGCCGAGGACGGCAGCGTGACCGTGACGCCTGAGGTGGTGTCCCAGTGCACGGGCAGCCGCAACCTGCTCTACGACAAGCTCGGCGACGAGCATTACAACATCATCAGCGCGCTGCACAAGTCCATGCGCAATTCCGACCCGGATGCCGCGGTCTACTGGCTTGCGCGTATGCTCGAGGCAGGGGAGGACCCGCTCTACGTGGCGCGCCGCATCACGCGCTTTGCCGCCGAGGACGTGGGCCTCGCCGATACGGGGGCGCTCAACGTTGCGGTGAATGCCTTCCATGCCTGCCACTTCATCGGGATGCCCGAATGCAGCGTGCACCTGACCGAGGCCGTGATCTACCTCTCGCTGGCACCGAAGAGCAACAGCAGCTACATGGCCTACGAGCACGCGAAACGCGACGCTCTCGAGACTCTTGCCGAGCCCGTGCCGCTCGTCATCCGCAATGCGCCGACCCGCCTGATGAAAGACCTGAGCTACGGCGAGGGTTACCGCTATGCGCACGATGAGGAGGACAAGGTGGCTGCGGGCATGCAGTGCCTGCCCGACTCACTGGTGGGAACGCGCTACTACGAGCCCACGACGGAGGGGCGCGAGAGCGCGTTCAAGGAGCGCCTGGAGTGGCTGCAGGGCTTGCGAAGGGCAGCGCAGGCGAAAGGCGGGGGAGAGGCTTAGGGTTCGGTGGAATGCGGGCGCCATGCGAGCGTTGTCCCCTTCGCCCAAGACCGCACGGGGCTGCCCGCTTCGCACATAACTACGCGCGGGGCTGCCCGCTACGCCCAAGAACACGCACGGGGAGGCTTGCTCGGCCAAAAAACTACACGCGGGGCGGTCCGCTACGCCCAAAACTACACAGCTATGTTCTGTTTTTGGGAAATGGGAAGCGCTTACCTGCGCTTTTGTGCGTGGACATCCCGAAAACAGAACATAGCTGTGTAGTTTTGGACTGCGTAGGACGCGCTATGCCTGCGGAAGCGTGGCCCTTGTGCCACGGTGCGACATCCTGGCAGCGACGTGTCACTTGCGCCGCGGCGCGACGTCCTGGCAGCGGCACGGGAACCACCTGCGCCGACATGCGCTTGGCAGGCGTTGGCAGGCGGTCCCTGAGACTTTCAGTTATACGTGGCGCGTCGGCGCCTATGCCGCGCCTGTTCCAGGCGAATCTGCTAGAACCCGAGGACGTCGTTCACGAGAATCACGTGGATGCGCCCCTCGTGGCGCGAGAAGCGCGTGATGAGGAACTGGCAGCAGATGGTGTCAGGCGACTTGCAATTGGCGCACGCGCCCGTCTTCGTGCACGGTGTCTTGAGCCCGAAGCGCTGCGCGTTGGTGGGCGCGGCAACGTTGCGGGCACGCTTCATGGCGGCGTCGATGTCGCTGCACACCTTGTTCATCCCCACGATGAAGACGACCTTCTTGGGGCCCTGGGCGATGGCGGAGACGCGGTTGGCGTTGCCGTCGATGTTGACGAGCACGCCGTCATCGGTCATGGCGTTCACGCTGGAGAGGAAGACGTCCGCGTCGTACGCCGCAAGCATGGCCGCGCGCTTGTCCTCATACTCGTCGCGGTCGATGAAGTGGTACGGGCCCGCCTTCAGGGCGTCGACCAGGCCGATCTCGTGCGCGCTCATGGCGCCGCCCATGGTGACGCTGCTCTGCTCGTCGATGAGCCCGAGCGCGATCTGCAGGGCCTCTTCCTTGGTCGCGGCATAATGGCCGGTCATGTTGCGGGACGCGAGTCCCTTGATGGTCTTCTGGGCGAGCAGTTCGTTGCGCTGGGTGACGGGGTTCATGTGCGCTCCTCTCCGAAAGGCTGTGTCTGTGGCTGTCATCCGAAGCTTTCCGTGGATGCCTAAAGCGGCCAGCGCGGTCGACATGTTGTGGGACGGATGCGCGCGATGGTGCTGGATGTGGGCGCGGCATCCGCCTTCTTCGCCGGAAAGCTTCGCGAGCGCCTCCCCCAAGGCGCTCGTGGATCGTGCCATGTTCCTACTGTAAGCCTTTGACGCCGTAAAACGTGCGAGTCAGGGGACCTTTTGCGCGTAACGCTACTTTTCGCCCAGCATGAGCTGCGCGAGGAGCTGCGCAGCAAAGTCGCGGCCGACGAGGTCGGTGTTGATCATGAGGTCGTAGGTGCCGCGCTCGCCCCAGCGGGTGTCGTCGCTGTGCAGGGCGTGCCAGGCGATGCGCTTGTTGTCTTCGCGCCCGATGGCGGCGTCCAGCTCGGCGGGGTCGCTCAGGTGTGCGTAGAGGGGTGAGTACTGGGCGCGCACGCGCTTGGCGGGCTTGTCGTAGGCGTAGCAGAGGGCGGAGGCGCAGGTCTTGCCCATGGCGAGTACGGTTGCCTTGTCCACGCGGTCGTGGATGAGGCACGGGCCCTGCGCGAGCGCGCGCTCCACCGCCAGCTGGAAGGCGGCATCGATGCGCTTGAACTCGTCGCTTGCACGCAGCGATGCGATGTCGGCAGTGCCGTCGGCGAGCTTGGCCTCGAAGGCCTCGACGTCCTCGACCGTCACGCCGCACTCGGGCACGAGGTCAAGCAGGATGACGCTGTCGAAGTAGTTCCAGCCCGCAGCCTTGCAGGCGCGGTTGGCGACCATGCGGCCCATGGAGCAGTAGGTGCTGTCGAGCACCACGCAATCGGGCACCTCGTAGCCGCGCTCGAACTCGGTGATTCCGTCAGGGTTGGTCATCGTGCGAATGTCCTCTGCCATCGTTGCCCCCTCAGTTGAATTTCACAGTGCTACCTACCAGCGCAAACGCTAGTCCCGACGGTCTTGCAGGATAGGGTTTGACGAGTCGCGGTCGTACTCGTACAAGCGCGTCACACGCACGCGCTGGATGGCGTTCCTATCGTAGTCGAGCGCCAGCACGCAGGAGTAGATGATGTCGAGAATCAGCATCGTCGAGATGGACATGCCGTAGCAGCCGAGCTTCTCCACGAGCTTCTCGCGCGTCGAGACGTGCAGGGTCACGTCGGCCAGCTGGGACAGGCTGTTGCGTCCATACGAGGTGACGGCGATGACGCTGCCGCCCGCGGCCTTCGCCTGCTCGGCAACGCGCAAGGCATTCTCGGTCTCGCCCGAGTAGGAAAGCAGGATAAAGACCTCGTCGCTATGGGCCCCTGAGGCAAAGAAATACGAGGTGTCGCCCTTGCTGGACATGATCACGCGGCGCCCGATGCGCGCCATCTTGTCCACGAAGTCCACCGCGAGGAACGACTGCGGGCCCGCGGAGTAGACGAACACGTTGCTCGCCGAGGCGACCGTCTGCACGGCCTTTTCGAGTGACTCGCCATCAATGAGCTGCAAGACGTCGTCGACCGTCTCTCGGTAGAGCGCACCGATCTTGGCGGCAACGATGTGCGCGTCGTCGCTCTTGCGGAAGGGCTGGTTGGCATCGATGGACGAAAACGCAGAGGAGAGGTAGCGGAGTTCGTCGAGGTAGGCGTCGCGGAAGTCGGTGTAGCCGCTGTAGCCAAGATGCTTGCAGAAGCGCGAAACCGTGGAGGGGGCGGTATAGAGCTTGGCGGCAATGGAGCGGGCACTCTGATCGCGCAGGGCTTCGCCCGCCTCGAGGAAGTAGTCAGCTATGGAGTGTTCGACGGGGGAGAGACCGGCTTGTTCTCGTAGCTGTTCGACGATCATATGCGCCTCCTGTAGGAGCAATATACCTATACAAAAGTAAAACTCATATGGCTTGCGCATACGCACGAAACGGTGAAATGTCGAACGGTGTTGCGCAGGTTAGGCTACATGTCGCGGTCTTGGCGCAACACTTTGAAACGGGGATGAAAGTGCGTGAGGGCAATGCTACGATGGCGCGCAGAAGGACGCTGCGTCGGGAAACCCGTGCGTCGGGAAACCCGTGCGGCGGAAAGCCGAGCAGAAGAAAGCTGCGCTGTGAAACCCACGGAGGCCGCGAAGCCTGCGCAGGGGAAAGCCCGCGCACACATGCAGGAGGTGCCGATATCATGCATATTCGTCAGATTCGCAACGCGACGCTGGTCATCGACTATGCGGGGAGCCGTCTGCTCGTTGACCCTTGGCTCGAGGAGAAGGGGACGGGCATGCTGGCAACGAGCCCCTGGCCCGAGCGCAACGTGCCCTCGCCGCTGGTGGATTTGCCCTGCTCAGTGGAAGAAATACGTGCAGACATTGATGCCGTGCTGGTCACTCACGTGCACGCAGACCACTTCGAAGAGCACACGGCGGCACTGCTCGACCACGCGCTGCCGCTCTTTGTGCAGAACGAGGCCGACCGGGCAACCATCGCTGCCTGGGGCTTTTCCGACGTGCGCATCCTTACCGATCGAGGCACTACCTTTGGCCAGCTCACGCTCACCCGCGTGCCCGCGCAGCACGGCCTCACGCCGGCAACGGACTGCGGTCCCGCAAGCGGCGTGGTGTTCACGGCGGCAACCGAGCCCACGCTCTACCTAGCGGGCGATACCGTTTGGTACGAAGGTGTTGCGGCCAACCTCGAACGCTTCCGCCCGAGCGTGACCGTCCTCAACTGCTGCGGCGCGACCCTGCGCAGCCGCGGGCGCATCATCATGGACGAGGAAGACGTGCTTGCCGTGTGCCAGGCGGCGCCGTGGACGCGCGTGGTGGCAAGCCATATGGAGGCCGTCAACCACGGCAACATCTCGCGCGAGTACCTGCGCACCTTCGTGGACCGCCTGGGCGTGGGGGAGCAGGTGCTCATCCCCGCCGACGGCGAGACGCTGGAGTTTACGTAGGCCGAAGTCGCCCGAGCTGGTGGACCTTGGCCATGTGATTGTGATAGCGGCGTTTGTCGTGTTCGTGGCGGGCGGCGTGTACAGCTGGAACGCCAAGATGCGCCTCGATGGCTTGGGGCGAGGACAACGTGCAAAAGCAAGTCCAGAGACGGCGAACTAGGGGCCTCTAAACGCATTAGAACAGCTTGGCTGGGGCACGGGCTGGGTCTATCTGGACGCAAGTGCTTCTTATGCGTTGTTTATTCGGCAATCTTCAAGTATCAAGCGGCGTTTTCGCAGGATAGCGGGGCCTGATACTTTGGGTTGCGCAGAATAATGTCGCATAAGAAGCACTTGCGTCCATGCGGTGTCGCGTAAGGGTCAAATATGTGCCGATTTGTCTTCGTTTCGGCTGATTATGAGGCTTGGATTGGGTTTGTTTCCCCCTGAGAGACGAGAATCCTGTCGCCAAGGCCAGTTTTTGGCGGGGAGGCTAATCGCGAAAGCGACAAACTCTTCTTTGGCTGGGATATGGCCTGACCAGCCTGTACTGGGCTGTGTCGGTCTCTCGGCGCTGGGGGACGCGGCTTGCTTCACTGGGCTTTGCTACCGGCGCAAGGGGTGCGACAGTTTGCTGGCGCAAGGGGAAACCGACCTGCTGAGACGAAGAACTGCAACAGCGAGCGGGGCGACCCGAACCCGAATCGCCCCGCTCCGCAGCTGGACGGCTTGCCTGCGCGGTACCGCTAATTAGCGCGCACCAAATACCGCGCCGACGCCCGTCGCGAAGTGATAATCGTACGTGCCAACCTCGGCGTTGCCGGTCAGCGCGGCGATGGCCTCCTTAACAATGCCAGCAAGTACCACCGCACCAATGATGTAAAGAGCTCCCATGTCTATCCCTCCAGCACCACGAAACAGTCCTGTAATATTTCACTTTCAATGTTACCAGTTTGTTTCGTAGTGTCAACGGGATTGATCTGGGATTTCTCTGCGGGGCAAGCGCGAAGAGCGGGGAGGCAATCTGGCGCCAACGCGCGGCCCACGGCGCCCCGCGGAGCAAGCGCGAAGAGCGGGGAGGCAATCTGGCGCCAACGCGCGGCCCACGGCGCCCCGCGGAGCCTTATCATCGTACGTGGACACTCGAGACGATGGAGGCCCCATGCTACGCGCCAACTTCCACACCCACAGTACCTTCTGCGACGGAACCAGCACTGCCGAGGAGATGGTGCAGCAGGCCCTCGACCTCGATTTCTTTGCCTTGGGCTTCTCTGGTCACATGGACCCCGACGTCTACATGAACTGGGACGACTATTATCGCGAGATCAGGCGCCTGCAGGCCGCCTACGCCAGCCGGCTCGACATCATTCTCGGCGCTGAGCTCGACATCTGCTTTGACCCCGCTACCTGCGCCGACGCTGAGTACGTCATCGGCTCCACGCACTACATCCCCGCAAGCGACGGTACGCTCATCAGCGTGGACTACAGCGAGGAGGTCCTGGCCGCGGGTTGTCGCGACTACTTCGGCGGAGACTGGTATGCCTTCTGCCGCGCGTACTACGAGCTCGAGGCCCAGGTCTACACCCGTACGCACTGCACCTTCGTCGGCCACTTCGACCTCATCACGCGCTTCAACGACAGCATGCACTTCGTGGACGAGACGGACCCCGCCTACCTCACGCCGGCGCTCGAGGCCATGGAGCACCTCGTGAGCCAGGGCGTGCCCTTCGAGATCAACTGCGGTGCCATCAACCGCGGACGCAAGGCGGAGCCCTATCCGCGCCGCGAGCTGATGCAGGCGCTGCACGATTTTGGTGGCGAGATCCTCATCAGCTCCGACGCGCACCAGCACGAGCTCCTCAACGGCGGGTTCGAGCAGGCAATCCAGGAGGCCATCGAGTGTGGCTTCACGCACACGAACGTGCTCGGCCGCACGCCCGCGGGTGGTCTGGAGTTCCGCCAGCTCGCGCTCGACACGCTGTAGGCGCTGCTCAAAGGGCGGCCAAAGGGGCTGTAGCTCCCCAAACGCAGAGTTCAACCAGAATAAACCTCGACGTTTGAACAATTTGCCCTCAATCTAATACGCACGGAATCCGATCGGAGCGCTGAGGCGCGCGTAGGGGAGGTGCGGCGTTGGGTGAGGTCAGGACCATTATCGTGTGCAGCTGGCAGGACTGTCCCTTTGTGGCGGACGCGACCACGCGCTTTGCCGCGAAGTACCATCTCTCGCCCCGCGAGCGCGAGGTGCTCGAGCTCATCATCGACAACAACGACATCGCGACCATTGCCGAGAAGCTCATCATCTCGGTCGGCACAGTCAAGGTGCATGCACACCGCATCTATCAGAAGGTTGGCGTGACGGGGCGCCCGGCGCTCATGAACGCGTTCGCGGCCTTTGGGCGCTCGAGCCACTGACGCCCGGCACACCAGCGACTTGCCCGGAACCCAACCCTTGGGCGCGCGACTTGGTGCGCTTGGGGGCGAAGTAAGGGACATGTCCGAGATAGGGGCACCAGTCAGAGCGCTGCGTGACGTGCCTGCTCTCGTTGCGGTTATCGGTCTTGTTCTTGGAAGAGAAGAGCTTGCTGATTGCGTTCATGACGCCTCCTTCGGCTGGTCTTGGCGACTATGCTGCTCGGTATGATGGTCATATTTATGGTATGTGAGCCTTCGTTCGGCGCCCAGTCACAGCTTGGTGTAAGTTTTCATGCGGCGGGTTGAGTTTGGTTGACTAGGGCAAATACCTGCGCAAACGCGATACAGATATAGCTCAGATGCCCTGGGGAAGTGCGCCGGCGGTCACCAGAGATGGGCCATGCGTCTTGGTGCGGCCAAATATTTCTCAAATTCTTTGGGACGAAGCCTCCGGCGGTCCGTACAAAGAGACGAACAGAGCGTGCAACCCAAACCAACCAAAAGGAGATAACAATGAACGCCCACTTCAACAACAACGTCAACGCCAACCTCAACAACTCCGACCTCACCAACGACCTCAACGACAACGACCTCACCACGATCGAGGAGGGCTTCGTCAGCCGCAACTACCACACCACCGGCAACGCCCGCGCTGCCAAGCGCTCGAACGTCGTGTTCGGCGGCGTCGCAGCGGCTGTCGCCTCCCTCGCCATCGCCGGCGCGTTGTTCTTCGGCTTGCCTCCAAAGACGAGCACCGTCCAAGCCGACAAGCCTGCCGTGACCACGGTTGTCGACAAGCAGGAGTCCGATGCCGCGAAGAAGGCGGAGGCCGAGAAGAAGGCCGAGGCTGAGAAGAAGGCCGAGGCTGAGAAGAAGGCTGCTGCCGAGAAGAAGGCCGCTGCCGAGAAGAAGGCCGCTGCCGAGAAGAGGGCCGCCGAGGAGAAGGCCGAGGCCGAGAAGAGGGCCGCGTACGAGCAGAGGCAGGCCGCCCAGAAGGCCGCCGAGGAGAAGGCCGCTGCTGAGAAGAAGGCTGCCGAGGATCAGGCCGAGGCCGAGAAGAAGGCCGCGTTCGAGCAGAAGATGGCCGCCGAGAAGGCAGAGGCTGAGGCCCAGGCCAAGGCAGAGGCCGAGGCGAAGGCCCAGGCAGAGGCCGAGGAGCAGGCCAAGGCTGAGGCCGAGGCGAAGGCCCAGGCAGAGGCCGAGGAGCAGGCCAAGGCAGAGGCCGAGGCGAAGGCCCAGGCAGAGGCCGAGGCGAAGGCCCAGGCAGAGGCCGAGGAGCAGGCCAAGGCAGAGGCCGAGG
>CACYAX010000073.1 GCA_902772435.1 uncultured Coriobacteriaceae bacterium
TCCCGCGCGCCACGTTCACCCCGCGCGAGCTGGCGGAGCTCACGGTCGATTTCTACAAGCGAAACTACATCGAGGGGCTCTTCCTCTCCTCAGGCGTGCTCGGCACGCCCGACGCCACCACGGAGCGCATGATCGCATGCCTGCGCATCCTGCGGCATGAGCTGCGCTTCAACGGATATGTGCACGCCAAGGTCATCCCCGGCACGTCCACTGAGCTCGTCGATGCGCTGGGACGGCTGGCAGACCGCCTCTCGGTCAACCTCGAGCTCCCCAGCTCGCAGTCGCTGGTGAGCCTCTGCCCCGACAAGGACGCCCATGACATCCTGCAGCCCATGGCGTACATCAGGCGGGGGCGTGACAACGAGGAACAGCAGGTCCTCGACGCGCGCAAGGCGGCACGGAAGAAGTCGCTTCGCTCCCCCAGCAGCGTCCCAGTCGTGCCGCTGACCACGGGCGTTGCGGGCGCTCCGCTTGCGACAACCGACACGCTCCCCGGCATCCTCGATGACGGCCAACCGACCACAGGCCTCTCCTCACCGCCCGGCGGCACGGGTGCGCACGTTACCGGCATCGGGAAGGGAGCACGGCTCCCCCGCCAAGACGCGCCCTATCGCCTGCACTCGAACAGCAACCAGCTGAGCCTGCGGAAACGGTCCGCCGTCTCCTCGGCGCACCGCGGTTTCACGCCGGCAGGCCAGTCCACGCAGCTCATCATTGGTGCCACGCCTGAGAACGACAACCACATCCTGCAGCTCTCGTATGCGCTCTATGAGCGCTACGACCTCAAGCGCGTGTTCTTCTCTGCCTACATGCCCATGGTCGCCGACGAACGCTTGCCTGAGCGCGGCGTGCCGGTGCCCCTCCGGCGCGAACACCGGCTCTATCAGGCGGATTGGCTCATGCGCTACTACGCCTTCTCGCCCGACGAGCTGGCGACGCCCGAGGCGCCTTGGCTCGACCTCGAGGTAGACCCAAAGCTCGCATGGGCGCTCGCGCACCTAGACCGCTTTCCCGTGGAGGTGATGGACGCCCCGCTCGAGCTCCTGCTCCGGGTTCCGGGTGTGGGACCCGTGGGGGCCCGGCGCATCATCGCCGCTCGCAAGGGCGGGCCGCTGGGCTTCGACGACCTCGAGCGGCTGCACATCACCCTCAAGCGCGCACGCCATTTCCTGAGCTGTTCCGGCAAGCGCGACGTGCGCTGTCCCCTTGACGCCGAACTCATCAGAGAGCGGGTGATCAACGATGCCCACCAGAGCAGCTACAACCGTGCTCGCAGACAGGCGGAGGGCCAGCTGGCGCTCTTCTGAGAGCCAGCCATACAGAGCGCATGCGCATGAGGATTGGCTGGACAAACGCGCTGGTCACAGCCAGGCGGTACGCAGTGGCGAAGCACTGGGGTCTCCTGCCAAGCCGTGCGGTACAGGCGAGGTCACGGAGCAGGTCAGGATGGCCCTCCCGTCAGGTGGGGTCCTCCTCGGCTGTCATCACAGCCTCGAGGGCATAGTGGGAGCCGTCGGCATCGGGTATCTTGCGCATGCTCCCGCAGACATGATCCGCATCACTACCAACCCCGCCCCGCAGCCGCGCTTCGGCGAGACGGTCGTCATGGCACCCGATGCACGGCGTGATGATATGGTCGCCCTCGCCACACGGGTCTACCGCGGATTTGAGCGCTGTGTGTCCGCAGGATGTCGGTTCAAGCGCAAGGGGCTGTGTCCGGCCACCTGCGACAGCGCCTGCGCACGCAAGCTCGTGTACGCCGCTGCATGTGACGGCGACGAGGTGGCCGAGGCGATCCATCGCTATCTGCGCCTTGGGTTCAGCGAGGGGCCCCGCATGCGCGACCTCGTGTCACGCGGTGAGTTTGCCCAGCTCGACGACCTTGCCCGCCGCACGCTGAGCGAATGCGAGCGCACGCGCCAGTTCGTGCGCTTTTCCGAGCTGCGCGACGGCTCGTTCCTGGCCGTCTTCCGTCCCCAGGCCGACACCCTGCCCCTTACCATCAAGCACTTCATCGCGCGTATGGGTGACGAGCGCTTCTGCATCGTCGACCCGGTGCACGGGACGGCCGCGTTCTACGACGGATGCGGCCTACGGGGGAAGCGGGGCAGCCACGCCATCGCACGCCTCGACCGAGAGCTGATCGACCGGCTCGTGCAGAGGGACGATTACGCCGCTGACGAGCACTACGTCCGTGCCATGTGGAAGCGCTTCTATGACAGCTTGGCCCTGCCCGGGAGAGGCAAGGACGACCGTGGTTACGACCTGCGGATGCACTGGATGCCCAAGCGCTACTGGGGCGGCCTGACCGAGCTCGACCCTGGTTCGGATGCGGGCGTAGACCACGTGCCCCGCCGGTACGCGAACGCTGGCTAGCGCTCGGGACAGCACGCGCTGAGGACGTTCCCGACAGCGCGGGGCCGTTTCCTGTCGCATCCGCGCAACCCGCGGACTTTTCCGACAGCGCCGTGCCGTTTCCTGTCGCATCCGCGCAACCCGCGGACTTTTCCGACAACCCACTCCCCTACACACCAAAAGGGCGTGCACCCTCCCCTCCGCCACCATGGGCAGAGGAAACGGTGCACGCCCCAAAGCGTGCGGAAAACCAAGACTACGCGCGAAGCCTAGTCGAGATCACCAAAGTCGTCGAAGCCAGGGGTCGGCGAGAGGACGGTGGCCTCAGGCGACGGCTCGATGTGCTGGGCGACGGGGATGCTCGGCGTGGCCGGAATCGCGGACGCGGCTGCGGAGCCGTTGGGCGTGGAGAGCGTGGCCTGCGGGAACACGGCGTCGGCGTCGTCGATGAAGTGCTGCAGGAGCTTCTTGTACTCGACGCGGAACTCCTCGCGGGACTGCTTGAGGCGATCCATCTCGTCAAGCTCGGCCTGCTTCTCAGCGAGGGCCTGGCGGATGACCTCACGGGCCTTGGCGTCAGCCTCGGTGCGGATGCCCTCGGCGTTGGTGCGGGCCTCGGCAATGAGCTTGTCGGCGTTCTGCTGGGCGATGAGGAGCACGCGGGAGATCTGGTCGGCGGAAGCGCCGAAGTTGTCCACCGAAGCCTGGACGACCGCAGGCTGAGCGACGGCGCTCTGCTCGCGAAGCTGGGCAACCTGCGCCTGAGCGGCAGCGAGCTGCTGCTCGGAGTTGTTCAGACGGTTCTTGAGATCGGCGATCTTCTTGAGCATCGCGTCGACCTCACCGGAGATCTGGTCGAGGAACGTGTCGACCTCTTCGGTGTCATAGCCGTGCTTCGAGGGGGAGAAGGTGAGTTGTTCGATGTCCTGGGGTGTGATTGCCATCTTTTTCCCTTTCCTGTGATGCGAGGCGAGCCAGCGGCCCGCAACTACCTAGTAAAGTATACCGAGAACGAAGCGTTCTAACAGCTGAAGTACCACGATTGCCACAACTGGCGAGAAATCCACGCCGAATCCCGACCCGCCAATCGACGGAATCGCGCGCCTGAAGATGCCCACGAAGGGTTCGGTCAGGGTTCCGATCGCGTTGCGGATGTCATAGAACAACGTGCCTGGCTGCATGGGGATCCACGACAGGATGGCGCCTGCCACGATCAGCGTGGTGTACAGGTCGATGAGGTGGACGAGGAGCGAGACGATCCTATACAGGAACATGCCCATCACTCCCCTGCCAGCTCACGCGTGCGCGCAAGCGCCGCGTCGACCGCATCGCACGTCGCCAGGAACAGGTCCGGCTCGAGCGCGCGCGTGGCCTTGATGGTGGTGCCGCCCGGTGACGAGACGCGCTCCATGTAGCTGCGCGGATGGTCTCCCGAGCTCAGCAGCTGCTCGGCCACGCCCCGCATGGTGGACTCCACCATCTCGCGGCAGTCGGCGGACGGCAGGCCCGCCTCCACGCCGGCGCGGGTGAGGCAGTCGACGAAGAGCGCGAAGAACGCGGGAGAGCAGCCCGTGACCACGCCGGCGACGTCAAGCTGGTCCTCGCGCATGACGCGCGCGACCGCGAGGTGGGAGAGCAGTTCCTGGATGGGTGCCACGTCTTCGTCAGTGGCAAGCGTGCCCTTCGTGATGGCAACAGCGCCCGACGCCACCTGCATGGGCAGGTTGGGCATGCAGCGCACGACGCGCACCTCGGGCATCAGGCCCTCGAGCGTGGCGATCTTGACGCCGGCGGCGATGGAGACCACGAGGCGACCGCGCAGGGACTCCGCGAGCGGGGCCACCACACCGGGGAGCACCTGCGGCTTCACGGCGATGACCACGACGTCGGGGTCGAACGCGCCGACCATCTCGGAACCCGACGCGAAGCAGCTCACGCCCAGCTCGCCAAAGGCCGTGCGCACCTGCTCGGAGGGATCGGCCACGGCCACCTGCGAGGCCTCGAGCGCCCCGCGCTCCACCAGACCGCGCGCGATGGCGCCGCCCATGGCGCCGCCGCCCACGAACCCGAATGTGTTCAGTTGCTTAGCCACGTCATTACCTCGTGATCACGCCGTCAGCGGCCAGCTTGGCGAGGTCGCTCTGCGAGAGCTCGATGCCGGCGGGCAGCACCACGAAGGCACGGTCGCCGAGCTCCTCGACGTTGCCGCCGATGCCGCAGGAGAGGCCGAAGCAGAAGTCGAGGATGCGCTTGGCGACCTCGATGTTGGTGTTCTTGAACGAGAGCACGACCGGCTGGTTGGTGCGCACGCGGCGGACGACCATCTGCACGTCGTCATAGGCGACCGGCTTGAGGACGTAGGGCGGAAGCTGCGCGGCGCTCATGCGCGGCACGGCCGTGAGGCCCGCATCGCCAGGAGCCGTGGTGCCGTAGCCCGTGGACTGGGCAGAACGGGGCGCGCCATAGGGGTCAGAGCGGTAGCCGTTGTCGCCACGGTAGTCGGGCTCATAGGCCTCGCTGCCCACGGCATAGCCGTAGCCAGCGGAGGCGGCGCCGGCGTTGTTGGAGACCGGACGGCCGGAACGCGTGTACACCGAGACGCTCTCGGCCTCGGGACGACGGGTGTTGCCCAGGATGCCGCTCGTGTCGCGCTGCGGCTCCTCCTCTACCACATCCTCCTCATAGAAGTCGTCGTAGTCGTCCTCGTAATAGTCCTCGTCCTGGTTGAGGTTCAGCTTCTCCCTGATAGTGTCGAGAAAACCCATGTTGGTACCCCTTCTATCCGTAAGCCCTCGCGGGCTTATTGACAACGGTCCGAGATGCACGCGCGCCTAGCTGAGCACGTATGCGGGGTCGAACACCGTTCTTCCTAGTCTCAAGAGGGTCGAGCCCTCCTCGACTGCGATCTGGAAATCGTCGCTCATGCCGCAGGAGATGACCTCCAGCGGCAGGCCACTCGAAGCGCGCAGGCGCCCCGCCAGGGCCGTCAGGCCGGCGAAGGTGGCCCGGGCAGCCGACGCGTCGTGGGCGGGAGCCATGGTCATGACGCCCTCCACCGCGATGCTCGGCAGTGCCATGATGCGCTCCAGCGCGCTCGTGGTCTCCTCGGGCGCGAAGCCCGACTTGGACAGCTCGCCCGAGACGTTGACCTCGAGGAGCACGCGAGCGGTGAGCCCGCGCACCTCGGCACGCTTTGATATGGCCTCAGCAAGGTGCAGGGACGAGACCGAATGGATGAGCTCGGCCTGGCCCAGCACCTGGTTGATCTTGTTCTTCTGGAGGTTGCCGATCATGTCGAAGCGCACGCCCGCCATGACGGGGTCGTCGCGCAGGGCGGAGAGCTTGCGTGAGAGCTCCTGCGGGCGGTTCTCGCCGAAGAGGCGGTAGCCCGCCTGGCAGGCAAGCGCGACCTCGTCGACGCCCACGGTCTTGGAGACGGCGAGAAGCGAGACCTCGGCGACGTCACGGCCCGCGTGCTGCGCGGCAGCTACCATGCGCTCCTCGATCTCGGCCTTGCGCTCGGCCAGAAACTCCGCGTAGCGCTCTTGTGCCTCAAGCTCCACCTTAGGCCTCCTCGTCCTGTATGCCGGCGAGAACCGCCAGCGCGCCGTGCCTTCCCGTGCGCCCGTTCTCGGCGCGATGCGAATAGAACCGTTCGGTCGTCGAGGCCGTGGACTCTTCGACCACCGTGGTAGAGGCTTGGTTGACCCCTGCCTCCTTGAGGGTTGCGCACACCGCGGCCCCAAGGTCGAGGGTTCTCCCCTCTCCACGTACGACCTGCCCGAATGCCTGCACGAAACGCTCAAGCAGCTCTTCAGACACCTCGTAGTCGGCAACGCCGATGTGCGGCCCCACATAGGCGCGCAGCGCGGAAGGCGCGCATCCCGCCTCCTGGCAGAGCATGCGTACCGCCTTGCCGACGATGCGCGCGATCGTGCCCTTCCAGCCTGAATGGACGACCGCGAAGCCCCGCGGGGCCACGAGCACGATGGGCACGCAGTCCGCGAAGCAGAGGAGCACGGGAACCTCGGGCGCGGTACAGACGATGGCGTCGGCACCGGCACGGGCCTCCTCGAGGGCGGCGCGAACCGCCTCTGGGCTGTTGGAGCGTATGACCACCACGTGGTCTCCGTGGACCTGCTTGGGGTTGACGAGGCGCTCCCCCAGCCCTTCCGCGCCGAGCGCGCGCAGCGCGCGGCGGCGGTTCTCGGCGACGGCCGAGGGGTCGTCGCCGCAGGCATCGCCCAGGTTGAGCGATGCGTACGATCCTGTGCTCACGCCGCCCGTTCGCTCCGTGAATGCGAACGTGACCCCACCCGGAAGACAACGCTCACCGAGCAGGGTCACGCCGTGGGCACACCACCTTGTCAGGTTGGCTCCCGACACTTCGTGCCCGCCTTAGAGACGGCTGCGCTTCAGGAAGTCGGGAATGTCAAAGGCGCCGTCGCTCGAGCTGGTGCTCTGGCGGGCAGGGGCTGCCTGCGGGGCGGGAGCGGGAGCGGGGCGGGACGACGCGCGCTCGGAGCGACGGTCGTTGGAGTTCGAGAAGGACGGCAGCGACTGCTGGCTCTGGCCCTCGCCGAAGCCGGTGGCGATGACGGTCACGCGGACCTCGTCGCCGAGGCTCTCGTCGACGACCGTACCGAAGATGATCGTCGCCTCCGGGTCGACGGACTTGGCCACGAGGTCAGCGGCGTCGTTGATCTCCTGAATGCCGAGGTCCTTGTTGCCGGCGATGGAGAGCAGGACGCGCGTGGCGCCGTCAACGGAGCTCTCGAGCAGACGGCTGGAGATGGCCTCCTCGGCAGCGTCGGCGGCGCGGTTGTCGCCAGAGGCGGTGCCGATGCCCATCATGGCGGTGCCGGAGCCCTTCATGATGGTGCAGACGTCTGCGAAGTCGAGGTTGATGAGGCCCGGGACCGTGATGAGGTCCGTGATGCCCTGGGTGCCCTGGCACAGCACGTCGTCGGCCATGCGGAAGGCCTCGAGCATGGTGGTCTTCTTCTCGGAGAGGTCGAGCAGGCGGTCGTTGGGGATCACGATGAGGGTGTCGACGGCCTCGGAGAGGTTGGAGATGCCATCCTCAGCGGACTTGGCGCGGCGACGGCCCTCGAAGGAGAACGGCTTGGTGACGACGCCCACGGTGAGCGCGCCCACGTCGTTCTTGGCGATGTCAGCCACGACGGGAGCAGCGCCGGTGCCGGTGCCGCCACCCTCGCCCGCGGTGATGAAGACCATGTCGGAGCCGGCAAGGGCACGCTTGATCTCGTCGCGAGAGTCCTCAGCGGACTCCTTACCAACCTCGGGGTTGGCGCCTGCGCCAAGGCCCTTGGTGATGTCGGTCCCGATGTGGACCTTGATGTCGGCGTCCGAGATGGCGAGCGCCTGGGCATCGGTGTTGATGGCGACGAACTCGACGCCGCGGATGCCCTCCTCAATCATGCGGTTGACGGCATTGGTCCCGCCTCCGCCTACGCCCACGACCTTGATGACCGCGAGGTAGTTGCTGGGGATGTCGGTTTCCTTGATCATGGCTCCTCCTTGCGTGGCGGGCGCTGGTGCGCCGTAAATGCCGTGCTTCCCTTCGTGACTGTGCTTGTCCGTTAGTGGTGCGTGATGGTGCGTTGTGGTGTGTTCTGCTGCGTTTAGGCTGCGTTGGTGGTGCCAGTGGTGCGTGTTTGTCCTTGCTTTGAAGCCTGCGCGGAACCCTAAACCTCAGGTTGACCTCGACGTTCTTCATAAAGCGCGTTATATTGGCACAACTTGAGGGTCCGCGTCAACACTTTTGTGCATAACGTGAACTTCGCAGGTAAACGGTAGTTCGAAAGGCTCAAGCAGGCTCATTCCGACAAATCATCACCACATTGCTGTGACACGTTCACACGGCGATGAGGCGCAGGTACGCGACGCCCTGCGCCCCAACACTCAAGCGGATGATACGCGGATGAAGCTGCAGTTGATGGTGAGACGTGTCCGTCGTTCGGTATGCGGAACCTCACCTAAGATGACCCTCTGGCGAACGGCCAGAGCCCTCCTACACGTCGGAGTCGCTGCCCTCGCCGTCATCGTAGCTGCTGTCGTAGATGACCCCGGACTCATCGTCAGTCGTACTGGCGTCATCGGTCGCAGCCTCCGTCGTGACCGCGCCGTCGTCAGAACCCGTGGAGGACGTCGTCGCGTCGCCCGAATCCGACGAAGACCCGGTAGCCGTGGAATCGACCACGTTGGAGCTCGACCCTTCGACGGTCGTCATGAAGTCACCGAACGCGCCCGTGCCCTCCTGCACCGACTCGGTGTCAAGCAGGCGGTAGGACGGGCTCGAAGCCACGCGCACGTTGATGTAGGTGATCCTGTTGGGATACTTCTCGAGAAGCGAGGTGACGACCTGCTCCTTCGTGGACACGGAGGTTGCTGCGCCCAGGGAGACCTCGACGCCGCTCTTGAGGATGCAGGAGATGGTCTCCTGGCTCGGGGCGGAAATG
>CACYAX010000074.1 GCA_902772435.1 uncultured Coriobacteriaceae bacterium
GGATTTGAACCAGCGACCTCTCGGTCCCGAAAAAGTTCCAGCGGTCAGAGATTGCTTTACCGTTCTGGCCGTCAAGTCACTTTTCGGTATTTGACCTGCGGTTTTGTCAGCATTGACCGTTTCCGTCGGGTATTGTCCCTTCCATCACTGGACGGGCGTTTGTGGCCAGTTTGTGGCCAGTCGGGACCGCGTTTTGTGGCCACTCCCAAACGCCCGAGTCGATGGAAGGACGCAGCCTATGAAGCCCATGAAGTACTCGAACCCCCTCCATAAGGCAGCCCGCGCCATCGGCACGCAAGGCCGAAGACGCGCCCCTTGGCTGCCGCGTATCGCGAATCACCATATCAATTCTGGTTTTCAAACAAAGAAGGAGGCCGGGGCCGCCCGCTTGAGCGGCCCCGGCTCAGGGCAAGGGCTCTTGTACGAGGAGTTGCTACTTGGCGAACGCGCGGCGGCCGTAGCTGCCCTCCCACGCCCTAGTGAACTCGTCGACAGCGAGCTGTGTGGAGGGGTGCTTGATCATGGACCAAGCAACATCTGTCGGGATGGTAACGGACCCAACGCCCATGCGAATGAGCTCGTGCACCTGCAGCGAGTTCTTGAAGCTCGCAGCGCAGATCTTTGCGAAGCGCACGGTACTCGAGAACTCTGAGCGCACGTATGTGGTGGGAGACTCGCACAAGTTCTTGGAGCGCGGCAACTACCGGTATGGCAAGCTGTCAGACTTCACGGGCCTCGTCACGGATGACCACAACGAGAATTGGCGAAGGCGGGCGGCGGAGCTTGGTATCGAGGTGCTGTAAGCGATAGCCTCCATGAGATAGCTCCACCGGCGCCCAGGCCTTCCTCAGCTTTCCCTAGAACAACTCGTTGCTACGGTCGTAGCGCTTGCCTCCCCAGTACACGCGACTTGCTCGCTCGCATTTGGGTCCCAGCTCCACGCCATCAAGCGCCCATTTCACAAACTCGTCGAAGCCGGTGCGGTCCACGATGTAGCCGATGTGCTCCTTGCCGCCCGGCGCTCCCGGATCGATGTACTCATCGATATACGCGTAGGTGTTCTGTGCGATCTTGATGATGGAGTCCTCGTCCACCCACTTGAGCCAGTCCTCCGCCAAGCGCGGGTTCTGCTTGCCGGTGCGGCCCATGATCTTGAGGCGGAAGTAGTGCTCCGGGCTGCGCGTCCATGCGCGTGTGGGGCAGTAGTTGACACACACGCCACAGCCGATGCACAGGTCCTCGTCGCGTACTATCTTGCCGTTAACCACGCTGAGCGCGCCAACCGAGCGCCGCTTGCACCAGTTCACGCACTGCTCGCAGCCAATGCAGCGCGCAGGATCGTACTGCGGCTCGGTCATGCCAATGATGCCAAAGTCGTTGAGCGCCACATGCGCGCAGTCATTGGAACAACCCGTGAAGGCAATCTTCACGTGGCGGTTGTTGGGAAAGACCGCCTTATCCATGCGCCGCGCAAGCGCAGTAGTGTCGTAGCAGCCAAACGGGCACAGCCGCGACCCCGGACAGCCGACCACGTTGCGGGTTCCCGCAGCGGGATAGCCCTTGCCGCGCTCCTCTTGGTTGACGCCCGAGTCATCGATGATGGCCTGCAGCCGCTCGTTGACCTCGGGGACCTTCTCCAGCGGGATACCGGGTATCTCCATGCCTTGGCGATTGGTGAGAAATATTGTGCCGTTGCCAAACTCCTCGGCTATCTCAACCACGCGTGCCATGCTCTGAGCATTTATGACGCCGCCCGGAACGCGAACGCGTGAGGCGGTCTCGCCACGTACCTTGGACTGACGAAAGGCGTTCTTCATCAGTGCCTTGACGTTGACGTCAAGCGTCATGGTAACCACCTCCTCGTTAGTCGATCATGTCCTTGGACAAGTCATATCTGAACACCGGGCCATCAAGGCACACGTACTTCTCGCCGATACGGCAGTGGCCGCACTTGCCCAAGCCGCAGCACATGCGCCGCTCCTGGCTCACCCAGATGTGGTCCTCGGTAAGGCCGCGTTCAAGAAGACCCATCACCGAGAAGCGCATCATGGCCGGCGGTCCCACCACCACGGCGGTAGTGGTCGCCGGATCGCGCAGCTCCAGCGTGGGGATGTACTTGGTGACCAAGCCCACGTTGCCGACGTAGCCCTCGGGTGCGCCGTCCACCGTAACCGTAAGGTCGAGCGCCTGCGCCCAGCGCTCGAGGTCCGCGCGGAAGAGCATGTCTTCGGGACTACGGAAGCCCACAATGACATGCTTGTCGGCGGCGTCTGTGGTGTGTGCCAGATGCTCGATCACGCCACGCACCGGGCTCACGCCCGTGCCACCGGCCACCACCACACACTCGCCGTTCTCGTAGAGCGAGACATCGAAGCCATTGCCGTACGGCCCGCGCAGAAGCACCGTCGAGCCCACGCCAAAGCTAGCAAACAGCTCGCCGGTCACGCGGCCCACGTTGCGGATGGTGAGGTCCACGCTCACACCGGGCTCGATGCCGCTGACCGAGATGGGAGCCTCGCCGTACTTGGGGATGGAGACCTCAAAGAACTGACCGGGCTTGACCTTGCCAGTAAAGGCCATGCGGAAGGTGTGCTCGCGGTTGGTGTGCGAGACGATCTCCAGAATCTGCGAAGCAAAGGGGATGTAGGGGTTGGCGTTGTGGCTACTCATCTGCGCTCACCTCCTGTGCTGCCAGGGCATCAACCGCGTCTGCCAGCTTGTTGACGCAGGCGGCAAACGAGATGTACTCCGGGCAGATGTCGTCGCAGCGCCCGCAGCCCACGCACATGTCGTAGCCAAAGCGCTTGCGGAAGTCGTGCACCTTGTGCAGCACCTTGAAGCGTATGCGCTCGCAGGCGGTACGGCGATACTGCCCACCGCCAGCCACGTTGGTGTAGCCGTCAATCATGCAGCTTGCACCCACGCGCCTGCGCTCACCCACGCAGCCGTTGTCGGTGTAGAACACGTCTTGCATGGTGTAGCAGGTGCAGGTGGGACAAGAGATGGTGCAGCGGCCGCACTTGATGCAGCGTGCGGTGTACTCGTCCCACATCGAATGCTGGTAGATGGCAACGGGAACGCTTTCGGGCACCCGTACCACCGTATCGTTGGCACTCACGTGAGCCGGCTCAAAGGCGGCCTCACCCACAGCCTGAGCGGCAAACACCTCGGTCAGCTGCTCGTCTGCCACCACGCAGCGGTACCCATCGTCGGTCTGCTCCAGCGAGAAGAGCCATCCCTCTGGTGCCACGTTGGTGTCCATGCTGCAGCAGAAGCAGTTGTCAAAGCTTTCCGGGCAACCAATGAGGGCAAACGCCACACGATCGCGGACGCGACGGTAGAACCAGTCCTCCTGCGGACCGTTGGCCAGGTACATCTGGTCGAGCCGCTTGACGGCATGCAGGTCGCACGCACGCAGGAAGACGATGACCTTGCGCGCCTCGGCGTCGGCCACCTTGCACTCGTTCTCCGTGAAGAAGAACAGCGTCTCGGAGAGCGGTGTGAGCAGCTCCTTGAACGCATAGTCCGACTTGTGGGCCAGCTCGATCTGCTCCACCGAGCTCACATAGTCGTAACGGACCACGTCAGTGTCGGTGAAGCGCCCCTCACCCACCTTTAGAACCGGGGCATATAGCAGATAGCTTTCGCCAAGCTCGGTCAAGACTCGGTCGAGCCCCTCTCTGCTCAACTCGAAGCCCATGGCATCCCTCCTTTGCTCGTCACTAATTGCATTCCTAGCTGAGGTGGAGCCCTATGGCAAGAAGAGCAGACGTCAGCCATCGGAGCTGCGTCATCAATAGCTCAGCGAGTAGGGATGGACCAGGTCTTCTCCCTCAACCCTCCGTACGCACACGCCCATGGCATCCCGAAGCAACGTCTCATCTGCCGCAATGCTATCCACCGCTCCCTGTGCCACTATTGTCTCATGATTGACGATACAGATGTCGTCGCATCCCGAGAATGCCTCTGGTAGGTCGTGAGAGGTCACCACTACGCCGCGACCCTCGTTTGCAAGCTGGCGCATGATGCGCGCTGCCTCCAAACGATGAGACACGTCCAGATGCGCCCCTGGTTCGTCGAGCAAAAGCATCGGCGTGTCTTGCGCGATGGCCATAGCAAGATAGGCGCGCTGCCGCTCGCCTCCCGAAAGGTCACGCACCAGGGCGTGTCGTAGCTCCCAGACGTCGGTGAGCTCCATTGCCTGCTGGATGGCACTGCGGTCCGCTCTCGAGAGCGACTGCAGGGGGCCCAGACGGGCAAAACGCCCGTGCCCCACCAGCGTGTGCACGCTCATGGCGGGTGTCGAAAGCGTCTGGGGCAGGTACGCCACACGGCGCGCACGCTCACGGTGAGAGAGTGAGCGCAGCTCATCGCCGTCCAGCCGGATGCTGCCCCCATAGGGCAGCACGCCCACCAACGCTCGCAGAAGCGTCGACTTTCCGCAGCCGTTGCGTCCGATTACCGCAGTTATCCTGCCTCGGGGCAGCGTGAGTTCGTCCACCCGCAACAGGACTTGTTCGCCATATCCCAGCGTCACCTCGCGCAGCTCGATCATCGCGGTCGCCTCCTGCGCATGAGCAGCATGATGAAGAACGGCGCACCCAGGAGTGAGAGCAAGAGGCCAGCGGGCAGTTCGTAGGGGAAGAAGAGCACGCGAGCGAGCAGGTCACACGTTACCAACAGCACCGCGCCCCAAATCGCGCAGAGGGGCAGGCCCCACCTAAGTCCGCATCTCACCGCCATGCGTACGAGATTGGGCACCATGAGGCCCACAAAGCCGAGCATCCCGCACACACTGACCGCTGCCGCCGCAAGGGTCGCCGCGCATACGATGGCCACCACGCGATGGCGCCGCACGTCAAGACCAAGGCCGATAGCCGTCTCATCGCCAAGCGCCAGCAGGTCAAGGCCCGGAGCAAGAAGGAGAGCTGCCCCAAGGCCCGCCACCATGAACGGAGCAGAGAGGGTCAGCTGTGACACCGTGGCACCCGTGAGACCTCCCAGACTGAAGGCCAGCTTGTCCACCACCGTCTTGGGCCAGATGGTCACGATGGCGTTCGAGCCAGCACTCATGAGGCTCGACACCGCGACGCCCGCCAGCACGAGCGTCGTGCGTGCCGCCCCGGCACGACGCGCCACCAGATACACCATGAGCGTCGAAACGAGCGCACCGACAAGCGCCATGAGCTGCCGCGCGACCCCACTAAACGGAAAGAGCAGCGTCCCAGCCAACGCAAAGAAGCCAGCGCCTGCATTGATCCCCATCACCTGGGGCGAGGCAAGATCGTTGTCGAGGGCGGCCTGCAGCAGGGCTCCCGACACGGCCAGCGAGACTCCGCAGGCACAGGCGGCCAACACGCGCGGAAGGCGCACGCCCCACACGATGAGGTGCGCCGAGGACGAGGTTGCCGCGCCGGTGAGAGCGTGCCACGCCTCTGCCGTGGAGAGCGCACCTGTCCTGGCGAGAAGAGACGCCGCCATTGCCAGCGCAAGGCAGAGCCCACCCGCTACGAGCGCCAACACCGCGCGTCGGCTTGCGTCGGCGGCCACGTCGTCCTTATCGCCCCTGTCGCCCTGAGCTCGCAAGCTATGCCCACGATCCGTACAGCACCTGCGAGAGATATGCGTAGGCCTCGCCCCACTTGGCGTTGGGCTTGTACTGGAAGAGCTCCTTGGACAGCACGACCACATGGCCGTTCTTGGTGGCCGAGAGCTCGCTCCACACCGGATTCTGCGAGAAGGCTTCCTCGTAAGCCTTCTGCGCCTCGGCCTCGTCGCCTTGGTACACGACAAAGATCCAGTCGGGATCCACGTCGGCGATTGCCTCAAGCGAAAGGTCGTCAAGCGTCGAGGTGTCGTCGGCCACATTGGAAAGGCCGAGGTCATCCAGCATGTCGCACGTAAAGTTGTCGCTCTTGAGCACCTTGTTCTTTGTCGCGGAGGTCCTGAGCGCCAGATAGGTGCCACCCGCCTCATGCGTGGCGTTGGCAATGACGCTCTCTATCTGCGTGCGCACGTCTGCCACGTTCTGCTGATACAGGTCATCGCGCTCCGTCGCCGCAGTGAGCTGCTGCATGACAGTGTCGTAGTCGTCGAACGAGTCGATGTTTACCACCAGCACGGGAATGCCCGCCTCGTCCAAGCTCTGGTGCAACTCCTTGTGGACGGAGAGGTCCTCGGTCAGCATGACCAGGTCGGGCTCACAGGCTACAACCTGCTCCAGGCTCGGCTTTGACAGAGTGCCAATGCTTACGCAGTCCCCGGCGAGGGAGGGAAGGTCGAGCGCGTCATCGGTCGTGCCCACCAGCTGGCCTCCCGCAAGCAGCCACATCTCGCCTACGGAACGCGAGAGTGCCACCACGCGCGAGGAAGAAGTGATGCTGGCGAGGGGATCTAGGCTGGTATCGGCGGGGGCGTTATTCTTGGTGGAGGCAGCCTGCTCAGTCTGTCCGGGCTTGGTGTTATCCTCGGAGGACGTCGGCTTAGTCTGCTGCGCACAGCCCGCGGCAAAGAGCAGGCACATTCCAAGCGTCAGCACCACCAGCAACCTTTTTGCATGCATGTCATCCTCCGCCCATGGGTAGCTTGCGTGGGTTTTAGCATACACCCTTTAGGTGGATCCCCATCCGTCGTGGGAGGCACAGGAAGCATGGTTGAGGAACAGGGCGCGGATGGGTGCATGCTCGAGGAGACCGCGCCGCTCGCAGCGAGCCTCCAGGCCCGCAGCGCACAGACGGCTGACCCAGCTCGCCTCTTGGGCGCCCGCGAGCTCGCACGACACATGGCTCCCCGCCGTGAGCAGAAGGGGGACGAGCGTCACTGTGTGGGTATTGGAAGGCAGGCGGTGCAAAAGCCCTTCTACGCCATCGGAGTGGTGGAGCGTGGTGACCAGCGCATCTGAGCGCCCCTCGTCCGCAAGTGCTGCCGCCACGAGCGCAAAGGCTTGCTCGGTACGCGCGCCAGACCCGTGTCCGACACAGACCATAGCCCCGCCCTCCATCGGCGCATGGCACACGCAGAGCTCGTGGGCTACGACAGCCGCATCCTCCGCCGACGCGATTAGCGGCGCACCAACACAAACGCGGGCAAAGCCGTCTGTCTGCAGCTGTACCTCCTCCAACAAAGCGTCGAGGGCCTTGCCCTCCGCCACAAGGCAGGGCTGCACCAAGAGGTCTTCGCGCCCTTCGGCACGCAGTTGTCGCAACGCCTCAGCGGGACCAGGCATTCCCTCACCACGAGCTTGCAGCACGCGGCGTACCTTGGGGCTCATGTAGGCCTCCATCACCCGACGCCGGGGAAACGCGGCTGCAGCCTCGCTTGCCAACGCCCCTATTCCTCGCGCACGGGCCTCGGCGTGGGTCGTGCCATAGCTCGCCAACAGCAGCGCCTGCTTGACCGTCATCGGCTTACCTCTGCATCTGAACACACTCCCAAAAAACGTTGTCTAGGGCAATGTGTTCGGTACCATCGTCACGTGCTCACGTCGGTTTCGATCGACTGCCACCAAGTGTAGAGCATCGAGCCGGTCATGATGCACGCGACCGCGAACAGCAGAAACGCCACCAGGCAGAGGATTGTAGGCCGTACGAACTCCTTGAGGTGCATCTCGCGGAGCGTCTTGTCGCGCACGTGGCCCCAGAGGATGCGGATGACATCTATCAGCGCGATGCCGCTTACCACCAGCGAGGCGAGAAACACCGGAAACGCGGGGCTCGTCACAAACTCCACCGTGGCGGCGAACGCGACGGTTAGAAGCATTCCTACCAGCATGAACGGCCAGAGGACAAGCATCAGCAGGATGATGGAGAACCCAGCCATCACACGGCTCCCTTCGAGACGATTCCTCCGCTAAGGCATCTTGGTGCACGTGAATGATCCACCATGGTCTCCCTTTGCTCAATAATCGAGATGACTGGATTCGAAGCAGTAATCTCATTTGGGAGAATGGCACAGATTAGCGGGTCGTTTGTGGCATTTGCAAAAAAGGTCGCCGGCGTACTGCCAGCGACCCCCTCGTGAGCCTGGTCGGGACGACTGGATTCGAACCAGCGGCCTCACGGTCCCGAACCCGTTCAACAGGGATGACAGGTCGTGACTGCGAATGACATAGCGACCAACATTTGTGTATTTTTGCAGATAGAGCATGCCATCGAATGACAGCGCGTGACAACAAGAAACATCACGAAAGCATCCTGGCGTGTTCCGTGGTCAAATTATGACCGCTGTATGACTGGATTATGACTTAGGGCTGTTTTAGCGAGCTGACGTGGTCGCTTCGGGCAGGCAGCAGAACAAGGAGGTTTCTTATGGCGAGGACTTACAGCAACGGGTTCGTGTTCAAGAACAAACGTGCAACCCATTGGATGATAGCCGTCCCTTGGAAGGACGAGACCGGAAAGACTGGTCGCGTCACGAAGACGACGAGCGTGGCCTGTTACCGAGACAAGGCAAACCCTGACGGATCCACTAGCCCCGATAATCGGGGAAAGACCACGGCAGAGCAAGCGCTCAGGGTATGGCGTGATGAGCTCATAAGGGAGGCGGGGGATGACGTTGGGACCCTGACGCCGTTCCACAGCTATGCAAAGCACTATGTGGGGGAGAAGCGGCGCCTTAAGTCGGTCAGCGCAAGCACCGCCGACGGGTATGACATCATTCTCAAGCAGCTGCTAGGTACGGAGCTTGGAAGCTGCCCGCTCAAGGACGTCAGCCCTGACATGATTCGTGACTTTGAGGCACAGCTACTGGAAGACGGGCTTTCCCCGGTTACCGTTAACAAGACACACGTCTTGCTCAAGTCGGTGTGCAGGGAGGCCGTGAGGTCTCCC
>CACYAX010000075.1:0-8690 GCA_902772435.1 uncultured Coriobacteriaceae bacterium
CGGCGTTGATGGTCTCGTAGTCCTCAACGGCGTCACGGGCCTCGTAGCCGCCCGTGACGTCCACCACGTGGCAGATGAGGGCGGTGCGCTCGATATGACGGAGGAACTCATGGCCGAGGCCCTTGCCTTCGCTGGCGCCCTCGATGAGGCCCGGCACGTCGGCCGCCACGAAGGAGGAGCCCGAGCGGGACTTCACGACGCCGAGGTTGGGGATGAGCGTGGTGAAGGGATAGTCCGCGATCTTGGGGCGCGCCGCGGACAGGCGGGCGATGAGCGAGCTCTTCCCCACCGACGGCATGCCCACGAGGGCCACGTCGGCCATGAGCTTCATCTCGAGCTCGATCCAGTGCTCGAGGGCGGGCTCGCCCTTCTCCGCGAACGCGGGGGCCCTGCGGATGGAGGTGACGAAGTGGATGTTGCCGCGTCCCCCGACGCCGCCGGGAGCCACGATCACGCGCTCGCCGGGGTGGGTGAGGTCGGCGATGTCGTAGAGCGGCTCCATCGTGGCCGGGTCGAGCTCGCGCACGACCGTGCCGAGCGGCACGCGCAGCTCGAGGTCGTCACCGCGCCGGCCGTGGCGTCGCGCGCCCTGGCCGTGGGTGCCCCTGCTCGCGCGGAAATGGTGCTTGTAGCGATAGTCGATGAGCGATGAGAGCTGCGGGTCGGCCACGAGCACGACGTCTCCGCCATGCCCGCCGTCGCCACCGTCGGGGCCGCCCTTGGGCACGAACGCCTCGCGGCGGAACGACATGCAGCCCGCGCCGCCGTCGCCACCCTTGACGTTGATGTGCGAGAGATCAGTGAAAGTTGCGGTCGGCACGACGCCCTCCAATCGCATGGTTCGTAGTTTTGATAATCCTAGCGCAAATACGCTACGGAGCAGGGCGCTTTCACCGAGGCCGTAAAACGCCTAAAGCCCTGACAGCCTGCGCGTCCGCTGCGCGGCACACAGAGAGAGGCCCCGCCGGAGCGAGGCCTCTCAGATGCTCTGAACGTAACGATTTACGCGGTGCGCACGTGCACGTAGTGCTTGGCGCCCTTCACGAACTCGACGACGCCGTCGGTGAGCGCGAAGAGGGTGTCATCCTTGCCGCGGCCGACGTTCTCACCCGGGGTGATGTGCGTGCCGCGCTGGCGGATGATGATCTGGCCGGCCTTGATGGACTGGCCACCGTAAATCTTGACACCAAGGCGCTGAGCGTTGGAGTCGCGCCCGTTACGGGAGGAACCGAGGCCCTTCTTATGTGCCATGAGAAAACCTACCTTCTACTCGACTTGGATCTGCTTAGACCGCGGGGATAGCGGTGACCTCGAGCTTGGTCAGGTTCTGACGATGGCCCTTGGTGCGGTGATAGCGCTTGCGCTTGTGGAGCTTGAAGACGAGAATCTTCTCGCCCTTGTGCTGGTCGATGACCTCGGCCTCGACCGTCTTGCCCGCGAGGGCGTCGGCGTCAACGACGACGGTGTCGCCGTCGGCAAGCATCAAGACGTCAAGGGCGACCTTGTCGCCAGGCTGCGCGTCGAGCTTCTCAACGTCGATGACGTCGCCCTCGGCAACCTTATACTGCTTGCCACCAGTGGAAACGATTGCGTACATGATATTTGGACCCTTCATTGCCGGAATGAGCGCAACAGCACCCAATCATACATGCATCTACCTGCTACGTCAACGAGATTACCAGATTCTCATCGAACGGATTCACAAGACGCGCACCTTCTTCATGAGCCTGCATCTCCCGCGTGACGCGGAGCGCTGCCAGCTGGGCCCCCGCGAGCGGGGCAGCCGAAAACGCAGCATCGATGAGTATAGCAGGACGCAGCGCTCCTTCGTTGGAAGATCGCGTCTGCAAAGAAAGCTCAACCACGTCGCCGGACTGCGCGCACTGCCACGAGACGAGCGTGCGCGTGAGGTCGGCCACCTTGGGCTTCTCCCCGCGCATGTAGTGGATCGCGCCGGTCTCTGCGACGGCGGCTATGGCCGCGTCGAGCGCCTCGGCCGTGATGCCGGTGCCCTCGAGCTCGGCGTGCCAGTCGGAGCGCGTGAGCCAGGCCTCGAGCGCCGGAGCGCGGCGCTCCACGTAGGCCGCCTTCGTGGGGGCAAGCGCGCTGGGCGTGGAGGCCCGCAGGCGCTCCAGGGCTACCTCAGGCTCTATCGGCTCGGTGAGCACGAGGTCGTAGTACTCCGCCTTCGACGACGCGCCCACGGGCAGCGCCTGGGAGAACTGCACGCGCATGCGCCGCGCGAAGCCGTTTCCCACCGAGAAGGGCAGGCGGCTGCGGCGGATGGAGCTGTCGATGGTGTGGAGCACCTCGAGGTGGCCCAGATAGGCGAGGCGCCCGTCCTTGCCGTAGCGCACCCGCAGGCGATACTGCTGCTCGTTAGCCACGATGACCCTCCGCAATCACGTTCTCCACCCCGAGCGACGGGCAGACGCCGCAGCCCGCGCAGGTCGCGAAGGTGCAGTCCTCGGTGGTCACGCCCGCCAGCGCACGGCGCCACTCGCGCTTGAGGAAGCCCTTCGAGATGCCCGGCGAGGTGTGGTCCCACGGGAGGCGCGCGTCGAGCGGCAGGTCGCGCCAGGCGATCTCGCCGAAGTCGATGCCCACCTCCTCGCCCGCGGCCACCCACTCGTCGAACTTGAACTCGTTGGTCCACGCGTCGAAGCGGCAGCCGCGCTTCCAGGCGGCCATGATGAGGTCAAAGCCCCTCCGGCCGAGCTTGGAGAGCACGGCCTCGAGGACGGATACGTTGGCGTCATGGTAGGAGATGCGGATGTCGCGGTCCTTGGCCGAGTGCAGCATGAGCTGCTGGCGGCGGCGGACCTCCTCGGTGTTGAGCTGCCCGCACCACTGGAAGGGCGTGAACGCCTTGGGCACGAAGACCGCCACCGAGATGGAGACCTGCACGCCGCTCTTGTAGCCGCGCCCCACCACCTCGCGGCCGATCTCGAGCACCTTCTTGGCGGCCGCGGTGATGGCGAGGATGTCCTCGTCGGTCTCGGTGGGCAGGCCCATCATGAAGTAGAGCTTGCAGCGGCGCCAGCCGTTCTCGAAGGCATTGCGCGCGGCTGCCTCGAGGTTCTCCTCGGTCACGTTCTTGTTGATGACGTCGCGCAGGCGCTGCGTGCCCGCCTCGGGCGCGAAGGTGAGCCCTCCCCTGCGGCCGCTCGACACGGCGGCGGCCATGTCCACGCCGAAGGAGTCGAGGCGCTGCGAGGGGATGGAGACCCTGATGCCACGGTCGTTGAGCTCGCTCGTGAGGCGGTTGAGCACGAGGGCGCACTGCGAGTGGTCGGTCGTGGAGAGCGAGGTGAGCGACACCTCGTCGTTGCCCGTGAGCTCGAGCCCGCGCAGCGTGCCCTCCACGATCTGGTCGGCGTTGCGCTCGCGCACCGGGCGGTAGGTCATGCCGGCCTGGCAGAAGCGGCAGCCGCGGGCGCAGCCGCGCAGCACCTCCATCGCCAGGCGGTCCTGCACGATGCCCATGTAGGGCACCATCTTCTGGGGCACGGGGTCGGAGGCCGCGAAGTCCTGCAGGCAGCGCTTGAGCACGACCTCGGGAACGCCGCTGCCCGGCTTGGGCACCGCGTAGCCCTCCTCGGTGGAGGTCTCGTCGACCACCACGTCGTAGAGCGACGGCACGTAGACGCCCTGCACGCGCGAGAGCGCCAGGAGGATGTCGGAGCGGGAGACACCCTGGGCCCGGCAGTCGCGCACGCAGCGCGCCATGTCGACGATGCCCTCCTCGCCGTCGCCGAGCAGCACCGCGTCGAACATCGGCGAGACGGGCTCGCAGTTCCAGGCAGACGGGCCGCCTGCGACCACGATGGCGTCCTCCTCGTCGCGCTCGTCGGCGCGGATCGCGATGCCCGCGAGGTCGAGCGTCTCCACGATGTTGGAGGCCACGAGCTCGTGGGCGAGCGTGAAGCCCACCATGTCGAAGGACGCCACGGGCGCGGAGGCCTCCAGGGAGAGCAGCGGGACCCCGTGCTCGCGCATGAGGTCGCCCATGTCATACCACGGCAGGTAGGAGCGCTCGCAGGAGATGCCCTCGACCTTGTTGAGCTCGTTGTAGAGGATGGCGATGCCGAGGTTGGGCTGGCCGACCTCGTAGACGTCGGGATAGATCATGCACACATGGAAAGGCCCCGGCTGGTCCTCGACGGCGCCCCACTCGTGGTTGAGGTAGCGCGCCGGATGGCTCACCTTGCCCAGCAGGGGCTCGAGGTCGCGAAAGCGGTCCCTTCGCTCAGGCCTCATCAAATACCGCCACCCTGCGCGACGGGCATCGCGAGCGCCAGGCCCGCCTCGGGGCCGGGTGCGGCGGCAGCCAGGCGGTTGTGCGGGAGACGGTCGAGCAGGCTCCTGATCTGCATGAAGCGCTCGGCGAGGGTCGGGCCGTTGCCGTCCGTGGCCTCGAAGCGCGCCATGACCATGTGGCCGGAGAGGTAGGTCTCGGCATACCCGAGCCCTCCGCGCACCAGCAGGCCCGAACCCGGGGCGATGCCCGAGATCGAGTTGGCCAGCGCCTTGTACCCCAGGCCCGCGCCGAGCACGCCGAGCAGCTCGGGGATGCGCGCGGGACCCATCGGCTTGCCGTACGCGGCGGCGACGTCGAGCGAGAGCTTGAGCAGCGACCCCGTGTTGACGGGCGTGGTATCGGAGGACTTGAGCGAGCTGATGCCGCTCGCCGCGTTGTCCTTGGCGCAGTCGCGCACGAGGCGGGACGCCCGCTCCTTGCGGCAGAAGGGGAAGTTGGCCGAGAAGGCCGTGCCCTTGTCGGTCGCGTCGACGAGCCAGCGCGCGAGGTGGCGGACCATGGTCTGGGGCTTGGAGGCGACGATCGTGGCGATGCGGCTCATGAGCGCCTCGCTGAACTCAAACGACGGGATGTCGAGGAGCGTCTCGGCCACGATGACCACGGGCGTGCCGAGCTCGGCGAAGGCCTGGGCGCGCTCGCTCACGAACTTGTCCGAGCCGCCGGCGATGATGACGCCCACGTCGGGGCGCGGGCCCCTGATGTCGCGCTTGTCATAGAGCGCGCGGACCCTGACCTCGGAGTTGGGGGTCTCGGGCAACAGGGCGTCGCGCACCGCGAGGACCATGTCGCGCTCGGCGTAGGTATCTACATATATATGGACCACGACGAACGCCGTGCGGCTCTGGTCCGCCGCGACGCCCGCATTGTACAGGTCATAGATGCCTGAGATAGAAAGCTGAGAGCCCATCGTTACGGCCCGACCTCCTCAAGTGGTTGACGTATGGGCACATTCTAAGCCAAAACGCGCGATTGGCCAAACCGCTGCCGCGCAGGCGTGCCCCCTACCCCGCCGCGGCGCCCTACGCCGCCTTGGTCCGGTGGCACCAGACCGACTGCACGAGCCCGATACCCATGCATTGGGCGATCATCGACGTCGAGCCGAAGCTCACGAACGGCAGCGGGATACCCGTGATGGGCATGATGCCCACGCACATGCCCACCTCCTGTAGCAGCTGGAACGACCACATGGTGGCCACGCCCGCGAGCACGAGCTTGCCGAAGGGCGCCTCGGTCTTCTGCGCGAGCGCGATGGTGGAGAAGATCATGAGGGCGAACAGGCCCAGAAGCAGCGCGGAGCCCACGAAGCCGAACTCCTCCGCGAGGAGCGCGAAGACGAAGTCGGTGTGCGCCTCGGGCAGGAAGCCCGTGCCCGACTGGCTCGCGTTGCCGATGCCCTTGCCGAAGAGGCCCCCTGAGCCCACCGCGATCTTGGACTGCTGGAGGTTGTAGCCGTCGCCGCCCGGGTCGACCGAGGGGTCCACGAAGACGATGAGGCGGTTGAGCTGGTACTGCTTGAGCAGGTGCGGGAAGCCGTCGATCATGGACGTGGTGACGGCGAAGGTCGCGAACGCCACGATGAGGCCTATGGTGACCAGCACCCAGCGCTTGGGCGCGCCGGAACAGATGATGATCGAGGCACCCGTGACCAGCACGATGAGACCCGTGCCGAGGTCGGGCTGCAGAAGGATGAGCAAAAACGGCATGCAGAGCACGGCACAGAGCTTGACGTAGTCCTTGAGGTCGGTGATCTTGCCGTTGTACTGGGCGCACAGCGACGCCATCAGGAGGATCGTCACGATCTTGGCGGGCTCGGAGGGCTGGAAGGTGAGGTTGATGATGGGAATCTTCACCCAGCCCGTCATGCCCATGCCGTAGACGCCGAGGCCCGGGATGCGCGGCGAGATCATGAGCAGCGCGTCGATGACCGCCAGCGCCGTGGAGGTGTTGGCGAGGACGCGGTAGTCGTAGCGGCGGATGACCTCGGCCGCGATGAGGCCGAGCACGATGCCCACCATGTGGCGCGGGAAGTTAGCCGCGGCGATGTTGAGCGACGCCGACCAGATCACGACCGCGCCATAGATGATGAGCCCGAGCGACGGGATGAGCTGGGGCAGGTAGAAGCTGTCGGAGACCTTGGCCTTCCGACGCTGGGCCTTCGCCACCTGGCGGTCGGGCCCACCGGCGCGGTTGCGCGAGGGCAGGGCGTCGCGCACGCGTGATGTCATGTCCTGTATCGCCATGGCCTACCTCACGCCACTCGTGTCGACCGCGGTCGACGTGTCGGGCTCGTCATAGATCGCACCCATGATGTCGCGCACCACGTAGAGCGACGACACGTTGCCGAAGCCGCCCTGCTCGATGGTGGCCGCGACCACGTACTTCGGCTTGTCCGCCGGCACGTAGGCCACGAACCAGCCCGTGGCGTCGGCGCGTCCCGCGCGCTCCGCCGTGCCGGTCTTGCCCGCCACGCGCGCCGTCATGTTGGTGAAGTGCTCCGCCTGCGCCTCGGACTCATCGTAGATAACGCTCACGAGGGCGCGCTGGATGAGGTCGTACTCGGAGGCGCTCTCCTCGACCTCGAAGGCCACCTCGGCCTTGTGGTCGATGACCGTGCCCGAACCCGAGGCCGAGCGGACGCTCTTCAGAACGTGGGGCCGCCACACGGTGCCCCGGTTGGCGATGCCCGCGTAGGCGCAGGCGATCTGCAGCGGCGTGACGAGCAGGTCGCCCTGCCCGATGGCGAGGTTGGTGCTGTCGCCGCCCTGCCAGGTACGGTCGTCGTCGGAGTAACCGGCCCAGTAGTTCCACTTCCACTCGGCGTCGGGCACGCGGCCCGCCTCCTCCGAGGGGAGGTCGATGCCCACGGTCGAGCCGAGGCCCCACTTGCGGTAGGTCTCCTGCAGGCCGTTGCTGCCCTGGCTGTAGAAGCTCTTGCCAATCTCGTAGAACACGACGTCGCAGGAGTAGACGATGCCGAGCTCGATGTCCACCGCACCGTGGCCGTTGTGGTTCCAGCAGTACTGGCCATAGTCCTCGCCGAAGCCCGTCCAGAAGCCCGTGCAGTAGTATTCGCTGGTGGTCTTCGCGACGCCGTTGTCGAGCGCGGCGAACGTGCTCAGCGGCTTGATGGTGGATGCCGAGGGATAGAGGCCCGAGATGGCGCGGTTGATCAGCGGGTAGCCGCTCTTCTCGGAGCTCAAGCTCTCCCAGTCGGAGTACGCGATGCCGCCGATGAAGACGTTGGGCGAGTACGTGGGGTAGCTCGCCATGGCGATGATCTCGCCGTTCGTGACGTCCATGCACACCGCCGCGCCGGCGTCGCACTCCTCGCAGGTGCTCTCGGAGATGAGCTTGATGCGCTTCGCGAGCGACTCCTCCGCCGCCTTCTGGACCTTGGCGTTGATGGTGAGGACCACGTCCGAGCCGCTCTGGGCGGCTATCGAGGTCGAGTAGTCGAGCACCGTGCCGTAGGCGTCCACGTAGACGACCTGCTCGCCGCGGATGCCCTGCAGCACGCTCTCGTACTGGTACTCCACGCCCGCCTGGCCCACCGTGTCGCTCGACTCGTAGGCGATGTTGCCCTCCCCCTCGTGGTTCCAGCTCCATTCGAGCTGGTCGGAGGTGATGCTGCCCGTGTAGCCCAGCACGTGGGCGGCGAGGCTGCCGTTGGGATAGTGGCGCTGGGGACGCTCCTCGGTGTAGATGTTGTCGAAGAGGTAGGGATGCTCGGCGATGAAGGCGACCACGCGGCGCGACACGTCGACGGCCACCGTCCGATTGGACTGCGCGCCCTCGAGCTGGCTCTGGATCTTGCGGCGCACGGCCAGGTAGGGCATCCCGATGAGGTTGGCGAGCAGGCGCATCTCCACCTCGTTGTCCACCACCTCGGGATCGGCGAGCACGGTGAGGCTCGGGCGGTTGGTCACCAGCTCGTTGCCGTCGCGGTCGAGGATGCGGCCGCGGGGGGCCGCCGTGGTGATGGTGCGCGTGCGGTTGGACTCTGCCTGCTCGCTGTACTCCTCCCTGTTGAAGAGCTGCATCGAGAAGATGCGCGCGAGCAGGGCGGCCACGATGGTGCCCGAGAACACCGACAGGCCCGTGAGGCGGCTGTCGAAGATCTTCTCGGACGACGTGTCGTTGCCGCCGGCGGCGGTGGGCGTCTGCCCGCCGATGTCCATGCTGAAGTTGCCCGTGTCACGGGTGAAGAAGATGTAGCTCAGGATCGCCGCGCTGATGATCGCGACTATGAGGATGATGATCACGAAGCTGTTCACGGGTTATGACCTCGGCAGCGAGTAGTGGGAACCCAGCTTCTTGGCACCGGCGTAGGAGGGGCCGTTTCCTCCGTGCGCCCGCCCGAGCACGAGGG
>CACYAX010000075.1:8699-14710 GCA_902772435.1 uncultured Coriobacteriaceae bacterium
TGGTCAGGATCGTGGAGGGCAGCGTCCTGAATACGATGACGTCAAGCAGGGAGCTTGACTGGCCCGTGAAGAGCATGCAGAGGTGATAGATCAGCTCGACGGCGAAGGTGGCGATGCCGAACGGCACGAGCGAGCCGAGGCGGTCGTCCGCGATGCGGTCGCGCACCTCGAAGCCCATGCCGAAGGAGGCAAGTGACAGGAGCAGCGACATGAGGCCGATGGGCGAGGTGACCGAGAGGTCGTAGACGAGGCCCGCCACGAACCCGCACAGGACGCCCGTCGAGCCGCCGATCGTGAGCGCGATGACGCCCGCGAACACGAGGCAGAAGTTGGCGTGTCCCGCACCGAGCCCGATGATGGGGCCGATGGCGTGATGCAGGAAGAGGCAGATGAGGGCGATGGCGCCGATGCTCCTGCGGTTGCGGTTCTTGTCCTTGACCTGCATGGCTACTCCCCCTCCTCCGTGTCGTCCGAGCCGTCGGAGAACTCGACGGCGCCGTAGGTTATCTCGTCGCTCGGGGTATCGCTGACCTCGACGGTCTCGGACGCGCCGCCCTCGGACTCCGTCTTCTGCGCGTCATCGGCGCTGCTGATCCCCTCGGAGTCCTGCTTGTCCGCCTCGGCGATGTCTTCCGCGGAGGCCTGCTGGTCGTTGTGGATGGCCGTGATGACCAGCACCTCCTCGAAGCTCTCGACGCTGGCGTACTGCTCGACCACGACGTCGTAGTACAGCGAGCCGGCCGCGCGCTCGGCGGAGACCACGCGTCCCAGCAACAGGCCCTTGGGGAAGGCGCCGCCCAGGCCGCTCGTGATGACCGTGTCGCCCGACTTGACCGTCTGGTCGGCGCGGATGAGCGCCAAGCGCAGGGTGCCGTCAGCAGAGCCGCGCAGGATGCCCTGGGCACGGCTCGACTGCACCATGGCCGAGACGCTCGAGTTCTCGTCGGTGAGCAGGCGCACCGTGGACGTGGAGGCACTGCACTCGATGACCTGGCCGATGACGGCCTGCGAGTCGGTGACGGGCATGCCGACGGCGATGCCCGAGGAACTGCCCTTGTCGATGGTGATCGTGTCTGCCCAGGTGTCGCTGGAGCTGGAGATGACGCGGGCGCCCGTGGACTCCAGGTTGTAGGTGCTCTTGAGCTCGAGGAGCGCCTCGAAGCGCGCGGCCGAGGCGGCCTCCTCCTCGAGCTCCGCGTTGCGGGCCGTGAGGTGGAGGTTGAGCTGCTTGAGCTCGGCTAGGGTCTCCTGGTCGGCGGTGAGGTTGGCGATCACGTTGGAGAGCGCGTCGACGGGCCTGCCGACGAGGCCGCCCACGTAGCGCACGGGAGCGGTCACCGTCTGGAAGCCCCAGCGGAGTTTGGAGAGCGGCCCGGTGCCGTCGTCGCGCACGCCGAAGAACAGCAGGAGCGCCGACAGCACGAGCGTTGCCGCAAGCATCTTGATGCCGGTGTCTTTGTCGGCACGCCTGAAATCGGCATGGTTGGCGGTGCCGGGGCCCGTGAGTGGCATCTCGCTCCTATGAAGCGCTCTGCACGAAGCCGCCGGACAGCGCGTTGGCCTCGAGGACCTTGGCGCAGCCGTTCACCACGTTCTCGAGGGCGGTGGGGCTCACGTTGACGGGCACGCCCGTCTCCTCGCGCAGGCGCTGGTCGAGGCCACGGAGCAGGCCGCCACCACCGGTGAGGAGCACGCCGTAGTACATGAGGTCGGACGCGAGGTCGGGCGGGGTGACGTCGAGGGCGTCCTTGACGGCCTTGGTGACCTCGTCAAGCGGCTTGTCGAGGGCGCGGCGGATCTCCTCGCTCTCGATGCGCACGGTCTTGGGAAGGCCGCTCATGACGTCACGGCCATTGACCTCGACGTCGAGCTCCTCGGCCAAGGGTGCGGCAGAGCCGACCTTGATCTTGATGTCCTCTGCCGTGCGCTCGCCAATGGAGAGGTTGTACGCGTCACGGACGTGCTGCAGGATGGTCTGGTCGAACTCGTCGCCCGCCGTGCGGATGGACTGGGAGACCACGATGCCGCCCATGGCGATGACGGCGACTTCGGTGGTGCCGCCGCCGATGTCGACCACCATAGAGCCCGTCGGGTCCTCGATGGGCAGGTCGGCACCGATGGCTGCGGCCATCGGCTCCTCGATCAGGAAGGCCTGGCGGGCGCCGGCCGAGATGGTCGCCTCGAAGACGGCGCGCTTCTCGACGGACGTGACGCCGGAGGGCACGCACACGACGACGCGCGGGCGCGGGGACCATGCACGGCGCACGGAGCCGCGGGCCTTCTCGATGAAGTAGCGGAGCATGACCTCGGTCACGTCGAAGTCGGCGATGACGCCGTCCTTCAACGGGCGCTCGGCCACGATGGAGCCGGGCGTACGGCCGATCATGCGCTTGGCGTCCGAACCGACAGCGAGAACGCGGTTCTCGCTCTTGTCGATGGCGACGACCGAGGGCTCGTTGAGGACGATGCCCTGGCCACGGCGCGCAACCAAGGTGTTGGCCGTGCCCAAATCGATGGCGAGGTCACCATCGTATTCACCAAACAGAGTGTCGATAAGCGACATGTGGTTCCTATCCCATCAGGCGCTCAGACGCGCCGGCTCGCGAAACGAACGGAAATGCCCTAGTTGCTGCCACCAGACTCGCCCTCGGCGGAAGCCTCGCCCTCGGCAGTCGTCTCGGCCTCAGCGGAAGCCTCGGCCTCAGCGGACGCCTCGGCCTCGGCCGCGGCCGCCTCGGCCCCGGCCTCGGTGGAGCTGCCATCGTCGATGGAGGCGCCGTCGGTGCCCTGGGAGACGTAGACGACCGAGAGGTCATCGACCTTCCAGCCGATGCCGTCGCGCACCATGTCGATCTCGTAGTCCTGCGTGCCGCCGGCAGACAGGGTCACGGTGGCGAAGACCTTGGCCTCGAGCATGGAGGAGTCCTTGCCCGTCACCTTGACGGACGTGCTGCCCGAGGGAACGAGCGCCTCGATGCGCGCCTTGGCGTCATCGGTCACGCTGCCGGAGAGCACGCCCGAGATGTCCTCCTTGGTGAAGAGGTCGGTCGCGACGGCGTCCTGCGTGGGCCAGCCGAAGCCGCGGTAGATGGCGAAGCCACCGCCACCGAGGATGGCGGCGAGGAGCAGGATGATGAAGCAGCCCTTGAGGCCGGAGTGCTTGCGCTTACGGTGCTTGCGCTCCTGGCGGTCGAGGTCACGCATCTCCTCCTCGGTGATGGAGAAGAAGCCCGTGTCCTCCGGGGAGGGCATGAACTCGCCGGACTCGCCGAGCGGGTCGAGCGGGTCGAAGCTCTTGTCTTTGACGCCGGAGCCATAGCCCGCCATGGCGAGGAGCTGGTCAGTCTCAGAGGGGCTCTTGGACGCGGTGACGGCGCGCTTGGCGGCATCGAAGGCGGCCTGGAACTCCGGGCCGAGCACGAAGTTGCCGTCAGCGGTCGCGTTGCCGAAGGCGTCGACCGCTTCGGCCATGCGGTTGGCGGCCACGTAGGCCATGCCGAGGTCGGCGTAGATGGCGTTCTGGTTGTCGCTCGACGAGGAGAAGTCGAGGGCGGTGCGGTAGGCCTCGACGGCGTCGACGGCGCGGCCGAGCTGCATGAAGCAGCCACCGAGGCTGCGCAGGGCGCCCGACGGCTCGGGGTTGCTCTCGTCGATCGCGGCGTTGCGGAACGCGACGCCGGCGTCACGGGCGTTGCCCATCTTGAGGTAGGCGTTGCCCAGCGCGGTGTACGCCTTGTACGGCGTGGCGTAGCTGCCGTCCTTGGTGGCCATGGTGAGGGAGGCGACGGCCTCCTGGGGGCGACCTGCGGCGAGCAGGGCGCGGCCGCGGTTGCACGCGAGCGCGCCGGCGTTGCCGTAGGAGGCGTCACGCATGGCGTCCGCATACGAACTGGCGGCGTCGGCGTAGCGGCCCTGCCTCATGAGGCAGTTGCCGATCATGTGGTCGATGCTTCCGGAAACCTCCCCCGGCTGCTTTGCCTGGCTCAGCAGCTCGATGGCCTCCGTCATCTTGCCTTCTCTGTACGCGGCCTTCCCGGCCTCAAATGCCTGCTGGTTCACGATTGCTCCTCGTCTCTTGCTCGGCTGAGAGTGCCCAGTGCCTACGCGATGGTGACGGACTCGATGACGTCACCGGCGCGAAGCTCCTCGATGACGTCGCGTCCTTCGACGGTGACGCCGAAGACGGTGTAGTTAGGATCGAGAAAGTGCTGCGGGCCGAGGCAGAAGTAGAACTGCGAACCCGCGGAATCGACGTTTTGGGAGCGTGCCATGGCAAGCGCGCCGTCAACGTGGCTGTTGTTGGGGTTGGTGGAGAACTCCTGGCGGATGCGATAGCCAGGACCACCCGTGCCCGGCTGGCCGAAGGGGCCACGTGCGCCGGAGGCGACCTGCTCGGGGGTCATCTCGCGCGTGTTGGGGCAGCCGCCCTGGATGACGAAGCCCGGAACGTAGCGGTGGAACTTGAGCCCATCGTAGAAACCGCTCTCCGCCAGCTCGCAGAAGTTGGCGACGTGACGCGGGGCGCCCTCCCCGTCAAGCTTGACGCGAATGGTGCCCTTGGACGTCTTGATGACTGCGACCTCAGTGCCGCTCACGGGGCGCTTGGGCTCGTAGAGTGGGTCGGGAAGAAAGCCCATGGCTACCGCCTCCTCGTTTTCATCGGATGCACCCAATGTGGTGTGTCAACTTCCATAGTCCTAGTAATTCTAGCAGCAGAATCGCTAGTACACATATTGAGCAGAGAGCTAATGTCCCACAATCAGCCGCCGCTTGAAGGTTCATTTAGGCTTCGTCACCAGAAGCTTCGGTGAGCGTGAATTGGGCGATTCCCTCATCCAAGAGCGTCTGGAAGGAGTTCACGCCGTTCTCGTCGTCGCGCGTGGCGACCGCGCGCGCGTTCGCGATGCCGTCCTCGCCCTCCGCCGTGTCGAGCGCGTTCCATCCCTCCACGAGCGTGTCGGACCAGTTGCGCAGCCAATTTGCCAGCTCAGAGAGGGTATTGCGTTCCTCCACGTACACACCCGCAGAGGTGTCGGTCGCATCGATCTGGTCGCAGAGCTCGGTGATCTCCACCGAGAGCTGGAAAGCGTTCTCCAAACCGGCGTCCACCACATCAGCGTTGTTAGTGTCAAGCGAGGCACGCAGGAGCTCGTCGCTCTCGGCAACGCCGTCACGGAGCTGGAGGATTCGTTGAAAGTACGTTGAGAGTTGGTCAAAGGTTGCCTGTGCGGCCGTCTGCTGGGAATCAGACTCCACCCCGACGTTGTCCTGACCGCTCAGCGAATCGATCTCCTCGATCGAACCCACTTCGGAGATGTCGATCTGCTGCTCGGTCTCGGTGTGCGTAATGCGCGAGCCGGGGTCCCAGGGATGGGTGATGAGCAGGATGGTACCCCCGACGATGACGAGGGCCGCGGCGGCAGCCACGAGCAGCGCTTCCATGTTGAACTGCTGGTCAGGCTGGGCAGAAGACGAAGGGGCGCTGTCCCTGAGGCCGACCACGGGAATTGCCGACTCGGCCTCGATTGCCTCACCCAGGTCCTCCATCGCACGGCCCTCGGTGAGCCTGCTGTCATAGCGCACGGGCGCCATGACGGTGCCGGACGGTCCCTGGCCGTCGAAGGGCCACTCCCCTTCCGGGCGCGCGCCGTCGGCATGGCCAAACACCACGGCCTGGGGCGCCTCGATGGGCGAGACCTCGAGCGGGGGCAGGTCCACGAACGGTTCGTCCTCGACGGGCTGGACGTCCTCTTCGGCGAGGTCCTCATCCGATGCGGGCTGCTCGGGCAGGTCGGCGTCGAGCTCCTCCTCGGAGCCTTCCGCCTCTACAAGGCCCTCTACCTCGTCAAAGGCCTCGTAAGCCGCTTCGGCACCCTCGTCTTCCGATGCCACGTCAACTGGCACGACCTCGTCGTCCGCCGCCTCAAGAGGCTCCTCATACGGCTCGACGAACTGTCCCTCCTGATCGGGCAGGGACTCCTCGGGCCACGCGGCGACCTCCTCTTCGAAGT
>CACYAX010000076.1 GCA_902772435.1 uncultured Coriobacteriaceae bacterium
AGGCTGCCCATGAAGAAAAAGTGCATTGCCATGCTGCTCGCCGCATGCGGCAAGCAGGAGACCACGAGCGATGATGCGGGCACCACCGAGGCCGCGACCACCGACAGCGCCGTGAGCACCAACCTCAGCTTTGACAGCGCTGCCTGGCAGTACAACTCCGACGACGACGTCTACTACCAAATCGGTCTCTCCTACTGCGAGACGCCGGCTGACGAAAGCTATGAGACGCTCGCGATCTTCGTGCCGGGCGCCTACTTCACCGCCACCGACAACGGCGACGGCACCTTCACCTGCGAGCAGAACGCCTCCGGCACGGTGGGCTCCTACACCGCCACCACCGCCCCCATCATCATGCCCGTCAACACGCCGGGCTACTCCGCGCAGTCCGCGCTCACCGAGTACTCCTCACAGAGCAGCTATACGGGCCAGGGCATCGTGTACGTGCATGCAGGCTGCCGCGGTCGTGACCACGGCGCCCCCGCTGGCGTGACCGACCTCAAGGCCGCCGTGCGCTTCCTGCGCGCCTTCGCCAGCCAGATCGCCGGTAACCCCGACCGCGTCTTCACCTTCGGCCACAGCGGCGGCGGCGCGCAGTCTGCCCTGATGGGCGCCACCGGAGACGCTCCCGAGTATGATGCCTACCTCACCGCCATCGGTGCCGTGCAGGGCGTGAGCGACGCCATCTACGGCTCCATGGACTGGTGCCCCATCACCAACCTCGACACCGCTGACGAGGCCTACGAGTGGATGCTGGGCTGCACGCGCTCCGGCCTCTCCGACGAGGACCAGGCCGTCTCCGACGCGCTCGCCGAGGCGTTCGCGACCTACGTCAACAGCGCCGAGATCCCAGGCGACGATGGAGCGGCCCTCACCCTCGAGGCCTCTGACGAGGGCATCTACCAAGCCGGCAGCTACTACGACCGCGTGAAGGCGGCCGTCGAGGAGTCGCTCAACAACTTCCTCGCCGATACCGAGTTCCCCTACGACGCCTCCTCCTCCGGCATGGGCGGCATGGCGGGCGGCGGAGCACCCTCCGGCGAGGCCCCCTCGGGCGACGGCGCCCCCTCCGGTGAGGCTCCCTCGGGTGACGGCGCGTCTTCGGGCGAGGCCCCCTCGGGCGAGGCTCCTTCCGGCACGAGCGAAGGCGGCCCCAGCGCTTCGGGCGAGGCCAGCGCGGAGTCCGAGGACGGCATCTCCCGTACCAGCACCTCCAGCGGCATCAGCCTCTCCGGCTCCTACGACACCGTGGCCGACTACATCGACGCCCTCAACGCCGACGGCGAGTGGGTCAGCTACGACGAGGCGAGCAACACCGCCACCATCACGAGCGTCAAGGCCTTCTGCGTCGCGCTCAAGCAGGCCTCCAAGAGCCTGGGCGCCTTCGACCAGTACGACCGCGGCCAGGGCGAGAACACGCTTTTCGGCGAGAACGGCGAGGCACGCCACTTCGACGCGACCCTTGCCCAGATCCTCGACGACCAGGGCAGCGAGTATGCCGCCGACTACGCTGACGACCTCGCGATCGCCGACAGCCTGGGCACCGACGTGGCGACCCGCCTGAACATGTACACCCCGCTCTACTACCTGCTCGCCAGCCAGGGCGGCTACGGCCAGAGCACGCCGGCCAAGCACTGGCGCATCCGCACGGGCATCACCCAGGGTGACACGGCCCTCACCTGCGAGCTCAACCTCGCGCTGGCTGCCCAGGCGCACCCCGACGTGACGTCGGTCGACTTCGCGACCGTCTGGGGCCAGGGCCACACGCAGGCCGAGCGCACCGGCAGCGCCAGCGACAACTTCGTGAGCTGGGTCGCACAGTGCATGGCATAGCCTAGGTGCGCATCGACAATATCTCTCCTTTGACGAGCGGAGCCCCTCATGGCTCCGCTCGTTCTATAGAGTACAAGGGGCGTGCCCTGTCATGCGCAAGGGACGTCACCAGAGCCGTCACATACCGATGGGGACACCCCGTCAACTGGGCAAACACCTGACAAACCCCCTCGCGCGGCCGTACCATGGTGCTATCGATAGGTAAGACGATAGGAGACATCATGGCAGAGGAGTTCTTCACCAGCTTCGACGGCACCAAGCTCTTCGCGAACATCGAGACGACCGCGGACGACAGGGCAGTGATCGTGATGGTGCATGGCCTTGCCGAGCATCTGGGCCGCTATGACTACGTGGCCGAGAAGTTCCACGAGGCGGGCATCGGCACGTACCGCTTCGACCACCGCGGCCACGGGCGCTCCGAGGGCGAGTGCGCCTACCTCTCCGACTACAACGAGCTCCTCGACGACACCAACGTCCTCGTAGACCGCGCCATCGCGGAGAACCCCGACAAGCCCGTGTTCCTGCTCGGCCACTCCATGGGCGGCTTCACGGTCTCGGCCTTCTGCGCCAAGTATCCCGACAAGAACCTCACCGGCGTCATCACGAGCGGCGCCCTCACCTGCATGGAAGGCAACCAGTTCGCCACGCTGCCGGAGATGGACCCGCACACGCAGCTTCCCAACCAGCTCGGCGACGGCGTCTGCTCGGTCCAGGAGGTGCGCGACTGGTACGTCAAGGACCCGCTCAACCGCATGACCTTCTCGGCAGGCCTCGTCTACGCCTGCACCAAGGGCGTCGCATGGCTCGCGACCTCCGCGTCCAACATCGGCTACCCGATCCTCATCACCCACGGCGAGAAGGACGGCCTCGTGGGCGTGCACAACGCGCAGTGGCTGTTCGACCACATCTCCTCGACCGACCGGCAGATGAAGATCTACGGCAACCTCTTCCACGAGATCATGAACGAGTACTGCCGCGACGAGGTCATCGGCGACTACATCCACTGGATGGGGTACCGCATCTAGCATCGGCGCAGACGGCTACGCTGGGGTCCGCGGGACGTTCGTCTCGCGGGCCCTTTTGATGCAGCTCACGGGGCCATCGTGCGTTCCCGTGACAGGGCGTTTGCCCAGATGCACGCACGCTCCCGTCGCCCCGCTCGCTCACGGTACGCTATGCTTGAAAGGCGGCACCGCCGTCCCGAGCATCATGCGACGAGAGGACCCCCGTGAAGAAGCTCCTTATCTACCTGCGCAATTATCGCAAGGAGAGCATCCTCGCTCCCCTGCTCAAGCTCGCCGAGTCCCTCATGGACCTGTTCGTGCCCCTCGTGGTGGCGAGCATCATTGATGAGGGCATCGCCGCGGGCGACAACGGCCTCATCATCAGGAATTTCGTCTTGCTCATCGTGCTCGCGGTGCTCGGCATGGCGTTCTCGTTCGCCGCGCAGTGGATGGCGGCCAAGGCGAGCGTGGGCTTCTCCACCAAGCTGCGCCAGGCCCTCTTCGACCACATCCAGAAGCTCTCCTACCGCGAGCTCGACAACCTCGGCACCGACACGCTCATCACCCGCATGACGAGCGACATCAACCAGGTGCAGAACGGCCTCAACCTCGCGCTGCGCCTGCTGCTGCGCAGCCCCTTCATCGTCTTCGGCGCCATGGTCATGGCCTTCACCATCGACGTGCCGAGCGCCATCATCTTCGCCGTGGCGATACCGCTGCTCAGCCTCGTGGTCTTCGGCGTCATGCTGCTCTCCATCCCGCTCTTCTCCAAGGCGCAGGGTCTCCTCGACCGCCTGCTCGGCATGACGCGCGAGATCCTCACGGGCGTGCGCGTCATCCGCGCGTTCTGCAAGGAGCAGCAGGAGATCGACGAGTTCGACCGCCGCAACGACGCCCTCACCCGCATGAACGAGCACGTCGGGCGCCTCTCGGCCCTCATGAACCCCGCCACCTACCTCATCATCAACATCGCGACCATCTTCCTCATCCAGCAGGGTGCCCTGCGCGTGCAGGCAGGTGCCATCCAGCAGGGCGACGTGGTCGCGCTCTACAACTACATGGCGCAGATCGTGGTCGAGCTCGTCAAGCTCGCCTCGCTCATCATCACCATCGACAAGTCGCTCGCCTGCGCCCGGCGCGTGCAGGACATGCTCGACGTGGAGCCGACCATGGTCTACCCCGCCGCCCTGAGCCAGGAGCCCGCGGCGGATGGCGACTGCGTGCGCTTCGACCACGTGAGCTTCTCCTACGCCGAGGCGGGCGACTCCGTGCTCACCGACATCGACTTCGCCGCGCGCCGCGGCCAGACCATCGGCATCATCGGCGGCACGGGCAGCGGCAAGACCACCGTGGTCAACCTCATCGCGCGCTTCTACGACGCGACGGCCGGCACGGTCGCAGTTGATGGCGTTGACGTGCGCAAATACCCCGAGGGCATGCTCATCGACAAGATCGGCATCGTGCCGCAGAAGGCCGTCCTCTTCGAGGGCAGCATCCGCGAGAACCTGCTCTGGGGCAACGCGCAGGCAAGTGATGACGAGCTGTGGGCCGCGCTCGCCACGGCGCAGGCGACCGAGGTGGTGGAGGGCAAGGACGGCCAGCTCGATGCCCGCATCGAGCAGGGCGGCCGCAACCTCTCCGGCGGCCAGCGGCAGCGCCTCACCATCGCCCGCGCGCTCGTGAAGAACCCCGAGATCCTCATCCTCGACGACTCGGCCAGCGCCCTCGACTTCGCGACTGACCTCGCGCTGCGCCGCGCCATCGCGAGCCTTCCCGGCAACATGTGCGTCTTCATCGTCTCGCAGCGCACCTCGAGCGTGCGCGCGGCCGACCAGATCCTCGTGCTCGACGACGGCGAGCTCGCGGGCATCGGCACCCATGATGAGCTCATGGGCGGCTGCGAGGTCTACCAGGAGATCTACTACTCGCAGTTCCCCGACGAGCGGCCCCGCGCCAGCCGAAGCGGCCACGGAAGGGAGGCGATCGCATGAGCAAGAACGACGCCCCGCGCACCGACAGCATGCAGACCCTCCGCAAGGTCCTCGGCATCATCGGCCGCTACAGGCTGCTGCTCTTCGCCAGCATCCTGCTCGCCGCCCTCACGGTGGTCCTCCAGCTCTACGTGCCCATCCTCTTCGGCGACGCCATCGACCGCATCGCCTCGACGGGCAGCGTCGACTTCGCGGCCCTAGGCTCGATCCTCATGAAGGCGGGCGTGCTCATCGCCATCTCCTCCGCCGGCACCTGGGTCATGAACATGATCAACAACCGGCTCGCCTACCAGACCGTCAAGGACGTGCGCGCCAAGGCCATCCGCCAGATCCAGACGCTGCCGCTCTCCTATCTCGACAGCCACAGCTCGGGTGACGTGGTGCAGCGCATCATCGCCGACGTGGATCAGCTCTCCGACGGCCTGCTGCTCGGCTTCACGCAGCTCTTCTCGGGCATCATCACGATCGTGGTCACGCTCGGCTTCATGCTCTCCAAGGACGTGGGCATCACCATCATGGTGCTCGTCCTCACGCCGGTGAGCTTCCTCGTGGCCCGCTTCATCGCCACGCGCTCCTACGACATGTTCAGCAAGCAGACCGCGACCCGTGGGCGCCAGACGGCGTTCGTGAGCGAGCTCGTGGGCAACCAGAAGATCGTCAAGGCCTTCGGGCACGAGCGCGAGGCCTCCGCGCAGTTCGCGGAGATCAACGACGAGCTGCAGCACTACTCGCAGCGCGCGGTCTTCTTCAGCTCGCTCACCAACCCCGGCACGCGCGCCGTGAACAACGTCATCTACGCGCTCGTGGCGCTTGTCGGCGCATGGCGCATCCTCGCAGGCGACCTCACCGTGGGCGGCCTCACGGTGCTGCTCTCCTACGCCAACCAGTACATGAAGCCGTTCAACGACATCTCGTCGGTCGTCACGGAGCTGCAGAACGCGCTCGCCTGCGCGGCGCGCGTCTTCGAGCTCATCGAGGCCGAGCCAGAGCCCAAGGACGCCGATGTGGCACTCGTGAGCCGCGGCGGCACGGTGGACATCAAGGACGTGGCCTTCTCCTATGACAAGAGCAAGTCGCTCATCGAGGGTTTCAGCTTCCACGCCGAGCCGGGCACCAAGACGGCCATCGTCGGGCCCACGGGCTGCGGCAAGACCACCTTCATCAACTTGCTCATGCGCTTCTACGACACCGACAAGGGCTCCATCGAGGTGGACGGCCAGCGCATCGTGGACGTCTCGCGCGCGTCGCTGCGCCGCAGCTACGGCATGGTGCTGCAGGAGACGTGGCTCAAGAACGCCACCGTGCGCGAGAACATCGCCTTCGGCAGGCCCGACGCGACCGACGACCAGATCATCGCCGCCGCGCGCGAGGCCCACAGCTGGGAGTTCATCCGCCGCATGCCCAAGAAGCTCGACACCGTCATCACGGACGACAGCCTGAGCCAAGGCCAGAAGCAGCTGCTCTGCATCACGCGCGTCATGCTCTGCCTGCCGCCGATGCTCATCCTCGACGAGGCCACGAGCTCCATCGACACGCGTACCGAGCTGCAGATCCAGGAGGCGTTCGACCTGCTCATGCGCGGGCGTACGAGCTTCGTGGTGGCGCACCGGCTGTCGACCATCCGCGAGGCCGACCAGATCCTCGTGATGCGCGACGGGCGCATCATCGAGCAGGGCAACCACGACGAGCTGCTCGCCAAGGGCGGGTTCTACAAGCAGCTCTACAGCGCGCAGTTCGCCGGGAGTGCGGAGTAGGAGCGGGGTGCGGGGCACGGCCCTCGCGGGATGCGGGGCACGGCCCTCGCGGGATGCAGGAGCGCGGCCCTCACGGGGAGCGCGGCCCTCGCGGGATGCGGGAGCACGGGGCACGGCCCTCGCGGGATGCAGGAGCGCGGCCCTCGCGGGATGCAGTAGCCGAGCAGTAGTCCCCGCGGGGAGCGGGATGCGGGAGCCGAGCAGTAGCCCCCGCGGGGAGCGCGGTGCGAGCGCCGGTCAGCGGCCCTCGCGAGATGCGCGTTTCGGGAGCGCGGCCCTCGCGGGATGCGCGGGATAGGGGCTGGGCCGAGCGCGGCTAGCGTGCTGGGTTCGGCACGACCGGCGCCGAACGCACGGTGCCCAGGGCGCGAGGCCATCAGCAACCGCCCATCATCATTAAGTGCGTAACTCTTGTCACTCTTACGGAGTCTCTTTTCACTGTGGACTTCATTTACCTGCGGTTTTGCAGAGTATCATCAATCTTCTTACTACTACAGTTACGCACTTAACGCCGAGAAGGCGCGAGGCAGATAGGCGGAGGATGGGGGCTTGCCAACCAGCAAGTCCAACGCGCATACTGGACTCCCACGAATCGTGAAGGAGGGGCACGTGGCGTATCTTTTGGGGAGAGGATCAGCCGTCGAATGGCTGCGGCACAATCGAGACGCGCGCATCGCGGCTCCAAGCGCTCGCTGGTCTGTGCCCTACCCCGCTCTGGAGGGGAGCAGAACGCGCTTGGAACAGGCTGTCGGCGGCACGGGCATGGTGCGGGACGCAAGGTCGGTCGGCGGCACGAAGTCGGCCAGAAGCACTGAACGAGTCCGTGGCATGGGGGTAGCCGGGAACGCAGGCCTTGCCCGGGGCACGGACCCAATCCAAGGCGCGGGATCGGCCCAGCACACGGAGCCGTTCGGTGGAACGGGGCCGTTCGGCGGCGCCACGGAATCAGGCACGCCTCTCAGCACGCGCCCCGAATGCAGCGGCAAGCTTGCCGGCCTCACCATTCCCCTGCAGCTCATCGTTTGGTGCCGCAACGGCCGCCGTCGCACCGCCATTTCCCAGAGTCATGTGCTCACCACGCAAGACGGCTTCTACCCGGCAATCAAAGTCGGCGAGGACCTGTTCGTCTCGCCCCCCGAATTCACGTTCCTCCAAATGGCAAACATCCTCAATGACGAGGAGCTGCTGTTCCTGGGATATGAGCTTTGCGGCCGCTACGGAATCGACGGCGAAGGCGTCTTCGCACGCGAGCAGACGTGCAGGCCATGCGACCTCACTGCTCTTGCGGAGGGCATGCCCCGCGTGCGCGGCCGCAGGCACGTCCTTACGGTTGCCCAACGGGTGCGGGGAGGCGCGGCATCTCCCATGGAGGCGGCTCTCGCAATCATCCTGCACACTGGCCGTGAGCTGGGCGGATATGGCCTAGAGGCACCCGAGCTCAACAAGGCGCTTCCCGTGGAGGGCGCAGCGCGCAGGCTCTGGCTTGACGACCACATCACTCCGGACCTCCTCTGGGAATGGTGCCGGCTCATCATTGAATACGACAGCATCCTCCACCATACGGCGTCGGAGCGCATCGCCCTTGATGCGCGGCGGCGCGATGTGTTTGCCGAGATGGGATATCGCGTGGTGACCGTGACGACCGAGCACATGCACGATCCTCGTGAGATTGACCGTATTGCGGGAATCGTGGCGGAGGCGCTTGGGACAGACATTTCGCCTCGGACCGCATCCGAGGTCAAGGCGCGCATCGCTTTCCAGAAACGAATGCTGCATCTTGCCGCTCACCCGGAAGCGCTCCTCGGCTTCAACGCGGCGGTGTGAGGCTTCGGCTTCGGCGCGGCGGCATGAGGCTCGGCTTCGGCGCGGTGGCATGGGTCCTCGTCCTCGCCGCGGCAGGATGACGATTCGGCTTCATCGCGGTAGCATGACGTCTTCGGCTTTACCGCAGCGGCATGGGGCTCGGCTTCGGCGCGGCAGCGTGGGGCTCGGATTCGGCGCGGCTGTATGGCCTCGACTCCGACTCGGCGGCGTGAGGCTTCGGCTTCGGCGCGGCGGCATGGGGCTTCGGCTTCGGCGCGGCGGCATGGGGCCTCGTCCTCGCCGCG
>CACYAX010000077.1 GCA_902772435.1 uncultured Coriobacteriaceae bacterium
ACCAGGCAGGGCGACCTGCTCTTCAAGGCCGATCCGTACGCCTTCAACTCCGAGCTCATCCCCGGCACCGCCTCGCGCACCTCGCAGGTCTCCGGCTATGAGTGGGGCGACGCGGACTTCCTCGAGGCGCGCCGTGCGACCCCGCACATGAAGCGCCCGCTCAACATCTACGAGGTGCACCTGGGCAGCTGGAAGCGCCACAACGACGGCCTCGCCGGCAACGGCGACCCCGATTCCGACGACCACGCCGGCTCCTACCTCACCTATGACGAGCTAGCCGACCAGCTCGTGCCCTACGTCAAGGAGATGGGCTACTCCCACGTCGAGTTCCTGCCCGTCATGGAGCACCCCTTCGACGGCAGCTGGGGCTACCAGCTCACGGGCTACTACGCCCCCACGAGCCGCTACGGCACCGCCCAGCAGTTCGAGCACCTCATCGACGAGTTCCACAAGGCCGGCATCGGCGTCATCCTCGACTGGGTGCCCGGCGGTTTCTGCGCCGACGCGCAGGGCCTCGCCAACTTCAACGGCAGCATGCTCTACGAGAAGGCCATCCACCCCAACTGGGGCACCTACAAGTTCGACCTGGGCCGCGGCGAGGTGCGCACCTTCCTCATCTCCAACCTGCTCTACTGGATCGAGCGCTACCACGTGGACGGCATCCGCATGGACGGCGTCACCTCGATGCTCTACCTCAACTTCGGCATCGACGACCCCGCGCAGAAGATCTTCAACGAGAAGGGCACCGAGGAGGACTTCGCCTCCATCGAGTTCATCCAGATGTGCAACGAGACCGTGGGCAAGTACTTCCCCGACGTCATGATGATCGCCGAGGAGTCCACCGCGTGGCCGCTCGTGACGCGCCCGCCCGAGGTTGGTGGCCTGGGCTTCAACTACAAGTGGGACATGGGCTGGATGAACGACACGCTGCACTACATGCAGTGCGACTTCCCGTTCCGTCCGGGCAACCACAAGCTCCTCACGTTCTCTATTATGTACGCGTTCAACGAGAACTTCCTGCTGCCGTTCAGCCATGACGAGGTCGTGCACGGCAAGTGCTCGCTCATCACCCGCATGCCGGGCGACACCTGGCGGCAGTTCGCCGGCATGCGCGCGCTGGCCTTCTACCAGATGACCCACCCGGGCGGCAAGCTCAACTTCATGGGCAACGAGATCGCGCAGTTCATCGAGTGGCGTTACTACGAGGGCATCGAGTACTTCCTCGCGGAGAACTACGAGAACCACCGCAACCAGCAGAAGTTCATCGCGGCGCTGAACGCCTTCTACAATGAGCACCCCGCGCTCTGGCAGCGCGCCTACACCTCCGACGGCTTCGACTGGATCGAGGCCGACGACGCCGAGCAGTGCGTCATCTCCTACGCGCGCCACGGCGACGATCCGAAGGACGACCTCGTCGTGCTCCTCAACTTCGAGGTGAACCCCTACGAGGAGTTCCGCCTCGGCGTGCCGCGCCCTGGCATCTACGAGGAGGTCTTCAACACCGACGCGTCCGAGTTCGGCGGCTCCGGCGTCACCAACACGGGCGTGCAGTTCAAGAGCGAGGAGAAGGGCTGGAACAACCAGGCCGACTCCGTCGTGGTCCGCGTCCCGCCGCTGGGCGGCATGATCCTGCGCTATGTGAAGCCGCTGCCCAAGAAGCGCGTGCGCAAGACCACCACGGCCAAGAGCACGACGGCCAAGTCCACGGCCGCCAAGACCACGGCTGCCAAGACGACCACCAAGCGCACGACCAAGGCTGCCACGACCAAGGCCGCCGCAACCAAGACCACGGCCGCCAAGACGACCACCAGGCGCACCACGAAGGCCGCCGCAGCCAAGGCCGCCGAGGAGCAGCCCGCCGCCGAGAAGAAGACCACCACGCGCCGCACCACGCGCAAGAAGACCGAAGAATAGCCCTTTTGAGCTGCGCTGAGTATGCGCAAAGCTCATAACTATTAGTAGGAATCGGGCACCCTGGGTACGTCCCGTGGTGCCCGATTCGCATATCGGGCTTCAAATATGTAGCGATTTGATGGTCAAAGCCCCTACTTTTTCTGAATTCGTGCAGGACCTCTGTTTCCGAGAGGGTACATCTATGCAGTTTTGCGGGGTAACAGCTATGATATTGCAGCTTTATTCAAGGTGAGTATCCGCATCTGAGTTATGCAAATAAGGAGGGCTTACGCCCATAAAAGCGTCCGGGTTCTTTGCGGACACCTAACGGAGAGGCAAATGATGCAGCCTATTTTCACTGACAAGCAGGACTTCATCCGGCAGTACCGCAGCGTGTGCCACTACACGCTCGGCAAGCACTATGAGGACATGGGCGATACCGAGCGCTACATGGCCCTCGCCACCCTCATCGCCAACAAGGCCAATGAAGTCAAGACCGACAACCGCGGCGCCAACCGCAAGGCCGTCTACTACTTCTCGCTCGAGTTCCTCATCGGCCCGCTGCTTGACAACTACCTGCTCAACTTTGGTGTGCGCGACCTCGTCGAAGAGGGCTGCGCAGACCTCGGCACCCCGCTCGACAAGCTGATCGAGAAGGAGGTCGACCCCGGCCTCGGCAACGGTGGCCTCGGCCGCCTCGCCGCGTGCTTCCTCGACTCCATGGCCGCCGAGGGCATGGACGGCTATGGCAACGGCATGCGCTATCGCTACGGTCTCTTCCGCCAGGAGATCGAGGGCGGCCGTCAGGTCGAGAAGACCGACAACTGGCTGGCCAAGGGCTATCCCTGGGAGACCCGCAAGCCCGAGAGCGCCGTCACCGTCACCTTTGGTGGCCACGTCGAGCGCCACGAGGAGAACGGCCGCTTCTGGTTCACCCTCGAGGGTGCCGAGAAGATCCGCGCCGTCCCCTACGACGTGCCCATCGTCGGCTACAGCGGAACTACGGTCAACCACCTGCGCCTCTGGAGCGCCGAACCCTACAACGAGGACTTCGACCTCGAGGCCTTCAACAGGGGCGACTACGCGGACGCCATGAAGTTCCGCTCCGACATCGAGGCCATCACCACCATTCTCTATCCCAACGACGCTGGTGAGCACGGCCGCATCCTGCGCCTCAAGCAGGAGTACCTGTTCGTCTCCGCCGGCCTGCAGACCATCCTGCGCGACTACATCCGCAAGCACATCCGCAAGGGTGACACCTGGGAGGACCTGCCCAAGTACGTGGCGATCCACACCAACGACACGCACCCCGCGCTCTGCGGCCCCGAGCTCATGCGCCTGCTCGTCGACGAGCAGGGCGTCGACTTCGACCTCGCCTTCAAGATCGCGCGCCAGACCATCTCCTACACCAACCACACGGTCATGCCCGAGGCCCTCGAGAAGTGGTCGATCAACACGCTGCGTGAGCTTCTCCCGCGTACCTATATGATCATCGAGGAGATTGACCGTCGCTACCGCGAGGGCTTCCCCCACAACTATGACAACTGGTACGAGATGCTGCGCGACACCGCCATCCTCTGGGACGGCCAGGCCCGCATGGCCAACCTCTCGGTCATCTTCTCGCATTCCGTCAACGGCGTTTCCGCGCTGCACACCAACATCATCGAGAACAGCGTGCTCAAGACCTTCTACGAGCTCAAGCCCGAGTTGTTCAACAACAAGACCAACGGCGTGAGCCACCGCCGCTTCCTGGGCAACGCCAACCCGCCCTACGCGCGCCTCATCACCTCCGCCATCGGCGTGGGCTGGCTGCGCGACGCCAACCAGCTCGAGGGCCTTACCGCCTACGAGAACGACGCCTCCTTCCAGGAGGAGTTCGCGGCTTCCAAGCAGTGGTGCAAGGAGCGCCTCTCTGCCTACATTGAGAAGACCAGCGGCGTGCAGCTCGACACCAACATGATCTTCGACGTGCAGGTCAAGCGCTTCCACGCCTACAAGCGCCAGCTGCTGAACGCCTTCAAGATCCTCGACATCTATAACCGCATGCTCGACGATCCCAACTACAAGCCCGAGCCCACGGCCTTCATCTTCTCCGGCAAGGCAGCCCAGAGCTACACCTTCGCCAAGGAGGTCATCCGTCTCATCAACTCAATCGCTGATGTGGTCAACAACGACAAGCGCGTCAACGAGTACATCAAGGTTGCCTTCGTTCCCAACTTCGCCGTCTCCAACGCGCAGCTCATCTATTCTGCAGCCGACATCTCCGAGCAGATCAGCTGGGCGGGCTCCGAGGCCTCTGGTACCTCCAACATGAAGCTCCAGATGAACGGCGCTATCACGCTCGGTACCTACGACGGCGCCAACGTCGAGATCTGCGATCTGGTGGGCAACGACAACATCAAGATTTTCGGCCTTCGCACCGAGGAAGTCGACGAGCTCCGTCGCAACCATTCCTACTGGGCGTGGGACCTCTACAACGCCGACCGCGGCCGCATTGGTCGCCTCATCGACATGCTCACCGACGGCTCGCTCGCGCGTCTCTCGGGCAACTTCGAGAGCGTCCGTGACGGCCTGATGGTCAACAACGACCACGATCTGGTGCTCAAGGACTTCTACTCCTACGCCCAGGCGTGGGCCGAGCTCACCGATTCCTACCGCGCCGATCGCGCCGCGTGGAACCGTTCGGCGATTCATAATACCGCCAAGTCGGGTTATTTCTCCAGCGACCGAACGATTCGTGAATACGGGGAAGATATCTGGCAAATTAGTGGTAGTGCGTCGCGAGACTAGGGCTAATGTCGGCCCCTTTCTCTCGGTGCATACCAGGCAAGCCAGGAATAACCCGAGAGAAAGGGGCACAGCATATGGCAAAGAAGGAATGCGTTGCAATGCTTCTTGCCGGCGGACAGGGATCAAGGCTCGGCGTTTTGACGAGTCAAGTCGCGAAGCCGGCAGTGTCGTTCGGCGGTAAGTACAGGATCATCGACTTCGTGCTCTCCAACTGCGCGAACTCCGGCATCAGCACCGTCGGCGTCCTCACGCAGTATCGTCCCTACCTCCTCCACGCCTATCTCGGCACGGGCGAGGCTTGGAACCTCGACGAGCGCGACGGCGGCGTCGCCATTCTTCCTCCGTACGCCACCCAGACCGGCGGCTCCTGGTATGCGGGCACCGCTGACGCCATCACTCAGAACATCGGCTTCCTCGAGGGCCAGGATCCTGAGTACATCCTCATCCTCTCGGGCGACCAGCTCTATCGTATGGACTACGAGGACATGCTCGCCACCCACAAGGCCAACAACGCCGACCTCACCGTCGCCGTCATGCCTGTGCCTTGGGAGGACGCTTCCCGCTTCGGCATCATGAACTGCGACGACGAGGGCCGCATCCTCGAGTTCGTGGAGAAGCCGAAGGAGCCCAAGAGCAACCTCGCTTCCATGGGCATCTACATCTTCACCGCCGACCTCCTCATCAAGACCCTGAAGGAGGACGCTGAGGATCCCAACTCCTCGCATGACTTCGGTGGCGACATCATCCCCAAGCTGCTTGCGGACAACAAGCGCCTCTACACCTACCAGTTCAAGGCCTATTGGCGCGACGTCGGCACCGTCGCCTCCTTCCACGAGGCCAACATGGAGCTCCTGGGCGAGGAGCCCGCGTTCGATCTGTACGCCAAGGACGCGCCCATCATGAGCAACTCCTCCACCCGCCCGCCCGCATTCATCGGCCCCAAGGGCTCGGTTGACGACTCCCTCATCGACAACGGCTGCACCATCCTCGGTACCGTCGAGCACTCCGTCATCTCCGCTGACGTGTTCGTGGGCAAGAACGCCGTCGTCAAGGACTCCATCCTCTTCCCCGGCGCTCGCGTCGAGGAGGGTGCCGTGGTCATCAACGCGATCATGGCCGAGCGCTCGGTCGTCGAGGCTGGCGCTGCATTTGGTTCCAACGACAAGGACACGGTGACCCTCGGCGATGATGCCGTGGTCAAGAAGGGGGAGTAGAAGATGCCCAAGGCAATTGGTCTCATTACCACTAACTACTCGACGGCTGCCAAGGACGACGTTTTCTCCGGCCGTCCCGTGGCCTCGATGCCCTATCTCGGGCGCTATCGCCTCGTTGACTTTGCCCTTTCCAACATGGTCAACGCCGGCATCCGCAACGTCGGCATGATCTTCCCCGTCAACTACCGCTCCCTGGTTGACCACCTCGGCTCCGGCAAGGACTGGGACCTCGACCGCAAGAACGGCGGCCTGTTCATCATGCCCGGCACCGCTTTCGGCACGAGCCGCACCGGTGCCCGCTTCCTCATCCGCGACCTCGTCCAGAACCGTGAGTTCTTCGTCAAGAACCACGAGCGTTACGTGGTGCTCGCCTCCGGCAACTTCGTCGCCAACGTCGACGTCAAGAAGCTCGTGGCTGCCCATCAGGCCTCTGGCGCTGCCGTGACCGTCCTGACCAAGACCGCCCGCAAGGCCGATCTCGACGTCGTGCGCTTCGACGTTGAGGATGGCCGCGTGAAGGGCATGGGCCAGGGCGTCGAGTTCGGCGACACCGCCTTCCTCGACTACGCCGTCATCGAGCGCGAGCTCCTGCTCGAGCGCCTCGACGCCTATGCGGCGATCGACCACCTCGACTTCTTCGAGGCCCTCTCCGCCGACTTCGATCACTGCCTGGTCATGACCGCCGACTTCGACGGCTATGCGGCCCCGATCTTCGACAAGGCCTCCTACTTCGCGAGCAACATCGACCTCCTCGATCTCGACGTGCTCAGCGAGCTCACCCCCGAGGATCGTCCCATCAAGACCAAGGCCCACGACAACCCGCCTGCGAAGTACGAGCCGGGCGCGAAGGTCTCCAACTCCCTCGTGTCCTCCGGCGACCGCATCTACGGCGCCGTCGACGGCTGCGTCCTCGGCCGTGACGTCATCGTCGAGGCCGGCGCTTCCGTGCGCAACGCCATCCTGATGCAGGGCGTCGTCGTCAAGACCGGCGCCAAGATCGAGAACGCCATCATCGACAAGAACAACGTCGTTCCTGCGGGCACCGAGCTCCGCGGCACCGATGGCGACATCCTCTATCTGAAGAAGAACTAACTTGTTCTTTGGGCGGGCCCCGTTCCTTGCGAGCGGGGCCCGCTTTGGTATTCCACGCGTTCATAACCGTCAGTGAGATAAGGAGCAACATGGCAGACAGGGTCAGAAGAAAGATCAAGGTTCTATTTGCCTCTGCTGAGGCTGTGCCGTTCGTCAAGACCGGTGGCCTGGGCGATGTCGCTGGCTCCCTGCCGCGTACGCTCAACCACCTGGGCGCCAAGGTTAACGTTATCCTGCCCAAGTACAGCTCGATTCCCGCGGAGTTCCAGGAGAAGATGGTCCACGTGGACGATTTCTACGTGCCCCTGGCCTGGCGCAACGTCTACTGCGGCATCGAGAAGCTTGAGTACAACGGCGTCAATTTCTATTTCATTGACAACGAGGCCTACTTCAAGCGCGACGGCGTGTATGGCTACTTCGATGACGGCGAGCGCTTCGCCTTCTTCTCGAAGGCCATCTGCGAGGCCATCGCCAAGGTCCCCGAGCTCGAGTGCGACGTCGTCAACTGCAACGACTGGCAGACGGCCCTCGTGCCCGTGTTCCTGCGCGAGTTCTATCGCGAGGTCCCGCAGTGCGCGAGCGTGAAGGTCATGTTCACGGTGCACAACGTGAAGTTCCAGGGCCACTACAACGACAAGGTCCTCTCCGACGTGCTCGGCCTCGAGGGCGTTCCCGCGGCCGTCGACCAGCTCTACTTTGGGCGCAACGCCATCAACTACATGAAGGGCGCGCTCTGCTACTCCGACCTGATCACCACCGTGAGCCCCACCTACGCCGGCGAGCTCCAGACGCCGTTCTTCGGCGAGGGCATGGACGACATCTTCCGTCGTCGCTCCGACGTGCTGGTGGGCATCCTCAACGGCATCGACACCGTTGACTGGAACCCCAAGACCGACAAGTTCATTCCCGCCAACTTCGATGCCACCGACCTCTCCGGCAAGGCCGAGTGCAAGCGCCTCCTCCAGGAGGAGCTGGGCCTCGCCCAGGATCCCGAGCGCCCGCTCGTGGCCATGGTCGGCCGCCTCACCAACCAGAAGGGCCTCGGTCTGGTGCGCTACGCCATGGGCCAGCTCATGGAGCGCGGCGTGCAGATCGCCATCCTGGGCACCGGCGACGCCGACCAGGAAGAGGCCTTCCGTTACTTCGACTCGGTCTACGGCGACAAGATGTGCGCGCGCATCGCCTTCGACAACGCGCTCAGCCACCGCATGTACGCGGCGAGCGACCTCTTCCTCATGCCGTCCGAGTTCGAGCCCTGCGGCCTCTCCCAGATGATCGCCATGCGCTACGGCAGCCTGCCCGTGGTGCGCGAGACGGGCGGCCTCAAGGACTCCGTCGCGGCCTACAACAAGTACACGGGCGAGGGAACGGGCTTCAGCTTTGCCAACATGAACGCCGACGAGATGGCCAAGTGCCTGCTCGACGCCTGCGAGATCTTCTGGACCGACAAGGAGACCTGGCAGAAGATCCAGCTTCAGGCAATGGCTGAGGACTTCTCTTGGAAACGTGCTGCAAATGATTATCTGGACTGCTACCATAGAATCCGCCCAGATATCATCCGCT
>CACYAX010000078.1 GCA_902772435.1 uncultured Coriobacteriaceae bacterium
TGCCGAATGTCGCCACTTTTGCGGCGAACTGGCGACAAATGGCACGCTGCCCTGCCGAATGTCGCCACTTTTGCGGCGAACTGGCGACAAATGGCACGCCGCCCTGCCGAATGTCGCCACTTTTGCGGCGAACTGGCGACAAATGGCACGCTGCCCTGCCGAATGTCGCCACTTTTGCGGCGAACTGGCGACAAATGGCACGCTGCCCTGCCGAAGGTCGCGAAACCGGACCGCCTTCTGCGAATTTGCGCAGCCGCACTGCTGCCTCTTCCAAAACCCCTTCATAATTCCTTCACAATTCGCCAGAGCGACCACGCGAGACGCTCGGGCGAATTGTGCCGCAAACGGGCGTTCTCACAAGATGTTGTGCCCCACCAGGAACCCGCTCACGGCCAGTGGTGCCGTTCAGCCCCCATTTCGACCCAAATATGTTTAAAAGTGTTTTCAGGTGTCGCTAAGTGGGGGAGATGGAGTAAAGTGTGTATCGCACACCGCTTTGGGGGTGGACTAGCGCGATTGCCTGAGAGGAGGGGAACAGGATGACCGGGACCTACCCGATGAACGTCGACAGCAAGGCCCGCATCACGCTCCCGTCCACCTTCCGCAAGGAAGTCGAGAAGACGATCAAGCTCGTCCCCTTCCAGGGTTGTGTGTCCGGCTTTACCCCTGAGGGCTTCGACGCATGGGTTGACGGGCTCTTCGAGCACGGCGACCGCCACTACGATCCCCGCAGCCGCGAGGACGTACGGCTCAGGCGTGGCCTCAACGCGATCGCCGTCTCGGTCGACATCGACTCCGCCGGCCGCATCGCGCTGGGCAAGCTTGACGTCGCCAAGCCTGGCCGTCGCGAGGAGTTCGGACTGACCGGTGAGGTCATGGTCATCGGCAACGGCGACCATTTCGAGGTCTGGAACGCCGACAAGTGGCGCGCCGAGCAGGAGAGCCTCGAGGAGGACCTCGAGTCGCTCATGTTCAACTAGCCGTTGGGGGAGGGCGTCTTGACAGCAGAATATCGGCACGTACCTGTGATGCTCGACGAGGTCATCCGCACGCTCGACCCACAGCCCGGCGAAGTCGTCTGCGACTGCACCATGGGCGGGGCCGGGCACTCGGTGGCCCTCGCAAAGCTCGTGGCGCCCGATGGCCTCTCCATCGGGATCGACCAGGACGACATGGCCCTTGCCGCGGCAGCCGCGCGCTTCGAGCGCGAGGCTCCGGAGGCGGACCGCCAGCTCCTCAAGGGTAACTTCGGTTCCCTTGATGAGCTGCTCGTCCAGGCTGAGGTGCCGGGAGTCGATTGCCTCCTCTTCGACCTCGGCGTCTCGTCCCCGCAGCTCGACATTCCAGAAAGGGGCTTCTCCTACAACGAGAACGCTCCCCTAGACATGCGTATGGATCCGGGAAACCACACCCAAACCGCAGCTGAGGTCATTGCCAACTACAACGAAACCGACCTCGCCCGGATCCTCCGCGCCTACGGCGACGAACGCCACGCCTCACGCATCGCCCGCGCCATCGTGCGGGCGCGCGCGAAGGCGCCGATCGAGACGACGTTCCAGCTCGTCGAGATCGTGAAGCAGGCGATTCCCGCCGCGGACCGTCGTCGAGGGGGACACCCCGCGCGCAAGACCTTCCAGGCCCTGCGCATCGAGGTGAACCACGAGCTCGAGGTACTCGAGGAAGGCCTGCGCGCAGCCATCCGGTGGGCGAACCCCGGCGGAAGGATCTGCGTCATCGCCTACCACTCGCTCGAGGACCGCATCGTCAAGCACGTCTTCTCGGAGATGAGCCAAGGTTGTACCTGCCCACCTGACCTGCCGGTCTGTGTGTGCGGTCGCGTGCCGATAGTCGACGTGAAGACGAAGAAGCCCCTCGTTGCGTCTGACGAGGAGCTGCGCTCGAACCCACGAGCGCGCAGCGCCCTCATGCGCGTTGCCGTCAAACGGTAACTCGCGGCGGGCACCCTGATGGGCACCTCCGGTCTTCGGGCCGTGTGCGACAAACGCAGCACCACGAACCACAAACGCAGCCTAAACACACCACCAACGCACCACCCTCGCAGCAGCGCCACCACACAAACGAACCCAACGGCGCAGCAGCACACAAACGAACCACGACCGTACCTACCGAACCACAGCTGAAACGAGTATCAAGAGCATGGCCATCTGGGGAGCACAGACAGTCCGTATCGACGAGTTTGAGTACGCGCGCGAGCGCGAGCGTGCCGCAGAGCTCGACGTCGTACGCGGCGGCGGGATCGATGCCCGCGTCCGCCAAGGCGTCAGCCACAGGTTCGTGACCATCGCCTCGTACGTCATGGCGACGGTCGCGCTGCTCGTGGCCCTCGGCGTCTGCCGCGTGGCCCTCACCACGGTGACGGTCTCGCAGCTCCGCAGCAACGTGAGCCTGCGCTCCAGCATCGAGACCGCCCAGAAGGTCAACGCCGACCTCAGGATCGAGCGCTCGGTGCTCTCCAGCTCCTCCCGCATCTGCCGCATCGCCGAGCAGAACTACGGCATGACCATGGCGACCACCTTCGACGAGATCGCCCTGCCGAGCGCCGAGGACGAGGCCGCTGCCGAGGCCGCGGCCGCCGATCCGCAGGCGGAGAGCGCGGCCACGGAGCAGAGCCCCGCCCCGACCAGGACCGTGCTGAGCCCGGACAGCCAGGCGTACCAGGGCGAAGCGCTGACGTACTCCGACCTCGACTAAGGCATAGTCCCCATGAGAAGCGACCGGGGACATGCGCCCTTCTGGGGCGACGAACGCGAGGCCTCATCCTACGATGAGGTCTCTCGTGCTGAGTATCGCAGGCGTGCCCAGCGCTTCGGGGGTGACGGCTCGGGTGGCTTCGACGGCGGCATCAACGTGGTGCTCATCGTCTTCGCCTGCGCCTTCGCCCTCATCATTGCCAAGCTCATCATGCTGCAGGTCGTCGACGCCCCCGAGCTTGCCCGCTCGGCGGAGCTCACGCGCACCAACGCGCTGACCCTGCGCGCCAAGCGCGGCACCATCTACGACCGCAACGGCAACGTGCTCGCCATGAGCAAGGCCTGCGAGACCATCTACTGCAACCCGCAGGAGGTGACGGAGCCGGAGAGCACCGCCGACATCCTGATGGAGTACCTCGAGGGCAAGCGCGAGGACTTCCTCGCCATCCTCGAGAGCGAGGGGACCTTCGCCTACATCGAGCGCCAAGTGGACGCCACGCGCGCCAAGAAGCTCGAGGACGCGATCGACGAGGCGCACATCCAGGGCATCTACTTCCTCGATGACCAGAAGCGCGACTATCCCTATGGCAACGTTGCCGGGCAGATCCTGGGCGCGGTGGGCATAGACGGCGAGGGCCTGTTCGGCCTCGAATACCAATATGACGAGTACCTGCGCGGCACCGACGGCACGCTGCTCATGGAGGTGGGCATCGACGGGACGCCCATCGCGGGAGCCACCGCCAAGGTGAACGAGGCGACCAACGGCCAGGACCTCGTGCTCTCCCTCGACGTGGACGTGCAGATGCTCGCGGAGAGCAAGATCGCCGAGGCCGTCAAGACCTACCAGGCGGACTCGGGCACCGTCATGGTCACCGACCCGCGCACCGGCGAGATCATCGCCGCCTGCTCGACGCCGCTTCTGAACCCGGTCCTCTTCCCGAACGTGGAGATCGACTCCATGACGCTCAAGCCCGTGTCCGCCAACTACGAGCCCGGCTCCATCTTCAAGGTGCTGACGGCCGCCATCGGCATCGAGAACGGGGTCGTCACCCCGTGGTCGAGCTACACGGTCCCCGAGGGCGTCGAGGTCGGCGACGACATCGTCTACGACGATGACGGGCGCAACTACACCATGAACATGACCCTCGCCGAGATGATGCGCCGCTCCTCGAACACGGGCATCTCGATGATGGCCCAGGAATCGATCGGCGAGGAGCGCTTCGCCGCGGGCATCGACGCCTTCGGCATCGGCCACGCGACGGGCATCGACTTCCCCGGCGAGGAGACGGGCATCGTGCGCTCGCTCGAGGAGTATGACGGCTCGAGCCTCGGCTCCATGTCGTTCGGCCAGGGCCTCGCCATCCCCATGGTGCAGATGGTGCGCGCCATCGGCGCCATCGCCAACGACGGCAAGCTCTGCACGCCGCATTTCGTGGTGTTCCGCGGCGGCGAGGAGCTCACGTGGGAGACGAGCGAGCCCGTGGTCTCGCAGAGGACCTGCGACCAGGTGACTGACATGCTGCGCGAGGTCGTGCTCAGTGGCACGGCAACGGGAGCGCAAGTACCGGGCTACGACGTGGCGGGCAAGACCGGCACGGGCGAGCAGGCGGACGAGAGCGGCGGCTACCGCGAGGACAGCTTCGTGGCCTCGCTCATCGGCTATGCGCCTGCCGACGATCCCCAGGTGCTCGTCTATGTGGGCCTCAACGGAACTCCATATCTCGCATCGGCGTCCGCAGCACCCACGTTCTCGTCTATCATGGGTGAGGCGCTGACCGACTTGAACGTCTCCGCCACAGAGCTATAGGAAGGGTGGAAATGCTCAAGCTCAACGTCCAAGACATCGCCCACGCCACGAGCGCCGACCTGCTCGTGGATTCGGCACGCCTCGTGCAGGACGTGGTCATCGATTCGCGGAAGGTGGGCGACGGCTCGCTTTTCGTGTGCTTCCCCGGCGAGCGCGTGGACGGCAACGACTACGCCGCCGCCGCCATGGAGGCCGGAGCCGCCTGCGTGGCGCTCACCCGTGAACCCACAGAAGAACTCATCGCGCAGGCGCACGCGTGCGACTGCGCGCTGCTGCGCGCGGCGGAAGACGACGCAACGCGCTTCCTGACGGGCCTCGCCCACAGCTGGCGCCGCATGAACGGCGCCTGGACGGTCGTCGCCGTGACCGGTTCGGTGGGGAAGACCACCACCAAGGACATGCTCGCCGCCGGCCTCGCCACGGCGGGCAAGGTGTTCGCCACCCCCGCGAACCTGAACACGCTCCTCGGCTGCGCGCTCACGCTGCTCTCGGCCGACGAGACCGACCGCTTCGTGATCTGCGAGATGGGCGTCGACGGGGTGGGCGACATGGCGCCGCTCACCACCATGGCCGAGCCCGACCTCGCCGTCATCACCAACATCGGCACGAGCCACCTGGGCAACTTCGGCACCCGCGAGGCCATCGCGCGCGAGAAGGCGCAGGTGGCGCATGGCATGGGCCGCATGGAGGGCACGCTCGCCCCCGTGCTCGCCATGCCTGCGGACGACGACTTCTTCGCGCTGGTCGCGCGTGACTTCGCCGCGCCCTCCGGCGTCGCCATGGTGAGCGTCGGCACGGGGGACGGCTGCGACGTGCGCGCCACCTCCGTCACGCTCGACGACGAGTCCCACCCCACGGTCATGGTGAGCCTCGCCGACGGCCAGGGCGTCTGCGCCACGCTCGACGTGCTGGGCACCCACGTGGTCGCCGACTACCTGCTCGCCCTCGGCGTGTGCTGGAAGGCGGGCATCAACGTGCGGGCTGCCGCCGAGGGCATCGCCCACATGCGGCGCACGGCCCTGAGGATGGAAGTCAAGACCGCGGACGGGCGTCCGCGCGTGATAGACGACTCGTACAACGCGAGCCCGAGCTCGATGGCCGCTGCCCTGGACGTGCTCGCGTCCATGCGCTGCGAGGGGCGCCGTGCCGCCGTGCTCGGCGAGATCGGCGAGCTGGGGGAGGACGCGCCGCGCCTGCATGGCTACGTGGGCGCCTACGCCGCCGCCAAGGGGCTCGACCTGGTCGTGTTCGTGGGCACCGACAACGCCCGCCACATGATCGAGGCCGCCCGCACCATGGGCGTCGGAGAGGAGCGCATCGAGAGCTACCCGTCCTCCGATGCCGCGCTCGCCGCGCTCAAGGACCGCTTCACCACCCGTGACCTGGTCCTGGTCAAGGGCTCGCGCTTCATGGGACTCGACGCATTCGCCAGGGGGGTGCTTGCCTGATGTTCGGCAATCCGCATTATCCTACCTATCAGGTCTTCGTCTCGGTCGCCATCTCGGCGCTGGTGACGGGCATCCTCATGCCGTTCTTCATCAAGCTCATGCGGCGTGAGGCCATCGGGCAGCAGATCCGCGCCGACGGCCCCGAGCGTCACCTCATCAAGCAGGGCACGCCCACGATGGGCGGCGTCATCATGATCGTCGGCTTCATGGTCACGACGGCCATCATGGCCGAGTGGACCCGCGACCTCGTCCTGGTGGTGGGGGCCACGCTGGCCACGGCGGCCATCGGCCTGCTCGACGACATCGAGTCGGTCGCCCATGCGCGCTCGCTCGGGCTCACGCCCGCCCAGAAGATGCTCGGACTCGGCACGATCTCGGTGGTCTTCTGCCTCGCGGCCGTCAACTGGGCGTTCGTGGAGCCGATCATCATGTTCCCCGGGGGCTTCAACATCGACCTGGGCGTGCTCACCACCACCATCGCCCTCGGCGGGACGAGCATCGCCATCCCCTGGCTCTACCTGATCTTCGTCTTCCTGCTGATGGCCGGCCTCTCCAACGCCGTCAACCTCACCGACGGCCTCGACGGCCTCGCGGGCGGCTGCTCCATGATGACGATGCTCGTCATGGCGATGGTCGCCTTCCGCTACAACGAGGTCAACCTCGCCGTGTATGCCGGCGCCGTGGGTGGTGCCTGCATCGGCTTCCTCTGGCACAACTGCTATCCCGCCTCCATCTTCATGGGCGACACGGGCTCCCTCGCGCTCGGCGCCGCCTTCGCCGCGCTCGCCGTCATGACCAAGACCGAGGTCACCTCGCTGGTCATGGGTGGCCTCTTCATCATCGAGGCGCTCTCGGTGATCATCCAGGTGGCGGTGTTCAAACTGCGGGGGCACCGCGTCTTCCTCATGGCGCCCATTCACCATCACTTCGAGAAGAAGGGCTGGTCGGAGACGAAGGTCGTGATCCGCTTCTGGATCATCTCCGCGGCGTTTGCCGCCCTGGGCTTCGCGCTCTACTTCCAGCTCGGATAGGGGGCAGCGATGGCCTTTGCAGAAGGTGCGACGCTGCAGCAACTTGGTGACGTGCTCGTGCTCGGCCTGGGAAAGACCGGGCGCGACGTCGCGCTGTATCTGACGAGCCTCGTCGGGCGCGTGAGCTCGGTGACGCTCTATGGCGGCCTGTCCGCCCAGGCGGGTCCTGACGTCGACGCGCTCGAGGCCGCCGGCGTGCGCGTGGTGAACGGCACGGAGGACGTGACCGGCCACTACGACCTCGCCATCGCATCGCCGGGCATCTCGCCCAAGACGGCGTTCTTCCAGGCGGCCGCCGCCCACGCCACCGAGATCATCGGCGAGCCGGAGTTCGCATACCGCGAGAGCCCCGCGCGCTGGGTGGCCATCACGGGCACCAACGGCAAGACCACCACGACCGCGCTCACGCGCGAGCTGCTCGTGGCCGGCGGGCTCGCGGCCGAGGCCGTGGGCAACATCGGCACGCTCATCACCTCGACGCTCGCTGACCGCGCCGAGGGCTCGTGGTACGTGGCCGAGCTCTCGAGCTTCCAGCTCGAGACCACGCGCTATCTGCACCCGCGCGTGGCGTGCCTGCTCAACGTGACGCCCGACCACCTTGGCTGGCATGGCTCCATGGAGGCCTACGCCGCGGCCAAGGAGAAGGTCTTCCAGAACATGGGCTCCGGCGATCTCGCGGTCGTCTCCTGCGAGGACGACTGGTGCCGCGCCATCATCGAGCGCCTCGAGGCCCGTGGCCTGCGCGTCGCCTGGCTCTCGACCGGTGAGGACCCCCAGGCTCCCTGTGCCGCCTTCGTGCGCGATGGTGCGCTCGTGGTGCGCCTCGATGGCGCCGAGCGGGTCGTGGCGCAGGTGGCGGAACTTCCCATCAAGGGCACACACAACGTGCAGAACGCCCTCGCGGCCTCGTGCATGGCCCTTGAGGTCGGCGTCTCTGCGGATGACGTCCGTGCAGGCCTCCTTGCCTTCTCGCCGCTCGAGCACCGCATCGAGCCCTGCGGAGAGCTCGACGGCGTCGCCTACGTCAACGACTCCAAGGCGACCAACACCGACTCCGTGGAGAAGGCCCTCACGGCGTTCGAGCCCGGGCACATCGTGCTCATGCTCGGCGGCCATGACAAGGGCACCGACCTGACGAGCCTCGCCGAGGCGGCCACCTCCTGCTGCGCCGCCATCGTCTGCTTCGGCGACGCGGGCCCGCGCATGGCCGAGGCCGTGCGCGCCTGTGCCCCCGAAGGCCTCACCGTCGCCTGCGCCGAGCACCTCGCGGACGCCCTCGACACGGCGGCCTCGCTCGCGCATCCGGGTGACGTCGTGCTGCTCTCGCCGGCGTGCTCGTCCTTCGACGAGTTCAAGAGCTTCGAGCACCGCGGGCGCGTGTTCAAGCAGCTGGTCGCCGACCGCATCGCGCGGAGCGTCGCCCGATGA
>CACYAX010000079.1 GCA_902772435.1 uncultured Coriobacteriaceae bacterium
CAATCTAAATCAAGGGAACGGGCGGGCCGCGCTACCTGCGCCCCGCCCGGAAAGGGAACTGGGAGCAATCCCAAGAAAGGAGCACGACATGGCACAGGCATTTCCCGAGAGCTTCCTCTGGGGTGGCGCGACGGCAGCCAACCAGTACGAGGGCGCGTGGAACGTGGATGGCAAGGGCGCATCGATCCCCGACCACATGCGTGGCGGCGACGTGAACACCCCGCGCCAGATCGACGCCGAGTTCGACCCCGACGCGCTCTATCCCAGCTGGGAGGCTACGGACTTCTACCATCACTACGAGGAGGACATCGCGCTCTTCGCCGAGATGGGCTGGAACGTGTTCCGCATGTCCATCAACTGGACGCGCATCTATCCCACGGGCATGGAGGACGAGCCCAACGAGGCCGGCCTCGCGTTCTATGACAAGGTCTTCGACTGCTGCCGTGCCCACGGCATCGAGCCGCTCGTGACCATCAGCCACTACGAGCTGCCCTACGCACTCGTCGAGAAGTACGACGGCTGGCTGAGCCGCGAGCTCGTGGACATCTTCTTCAAGTACGGCAAGACCGTGCTCGACCGCTACCACGGCAAGGTGACCTACTTCCTGACCTTCAACGAGATCAACATCGGCCTCGCCAACATGGGCTGCACGCTCTCCACCGGCCTCATCAAGGGCTTCACAGGCACCATGGCCGAGATCGACCGCACGGCCACCGAGCGCTTCCAGGCGGTGCACCACCAGTTCGTGGCGAGCTCCAAGCTCATCAAGTACGCGCACGAGAACTACCCCGAGGTCAAGATGGGCAACATGATCGCCTTCCTGCCCACCTATCCTCTCACCTGCAACCCCGCCGACGTGCTGGCCAACCAGGCCACCATGCGCCAGATGGACTGGTACTGCTCCGACGTGCAGGTGCGCGGTCACTACCCGTACTACGCCAAGCGCCTCTGGGCCGAGAACGGCATCGAGCTGGACATCCAGCCGGGCGACGAGGAGCTGCTGGCCGAGGGCACCGTGGACTTCTACACCTTCAGCTACTACCAGACCAACACGGTCTCCGTTGACCCGAACGCCGAGCAGATGAAGGGCAACATGACCATGGGCGGCAAGAACCCCTACCTCGAGGCGAGCGACTGGGGTTGGCAGATCGACCCGACCGGCCTGCGCATCTTCCTGAACGAGATCGCCGACCGCTATGACAACATCCCGCTGATGGTCGTCGAGAACGGCCTGGGAGCCTTCGACGAGGTCGTGGTGGAGGACGGCGTGGAGCGCATCCACGACCCGTACCGCATCGACTACCTGCGCAAACATGTGCGCGACATGGGTGAGGCCGTGGCTGACGGCGTCAACCTCATCGGCTACACCTGGTGGGGCCCGATCGACGTGGTGAGCGCGGGCACTGGCGAGATGCGCAAGCGCTACGGCTTCATCTACGTGGACAAGCACGACGACGGCACCGGCGACCTGCACCGCGCCCGCAAGGACTCCTTCTTCTACTATCAGAAGGTCATCAAGAGCCACGGCACGGACCTCGACTAGGGGCAGGGCGCGGCGCGCGCCGCGACGACCGCTCTAGGCGGCGCGATACCCCTAGCGGTACGAAGCGCTAATTAGGGCTTTGACCTGCACTTCCTTGGTGGGGCTGTCCTCCGGGGCAGCCCCACTTTTGTGCACCGAGGGCGTCCCGCAGGCATCGTGCTCCTCAAACGGCCAACATTACGTCGGCAAAGCATTGCGCCACGCTCAAATACAACGTCTACTCAGATTCCTGAGCAAACCGTCATGCCCGTACCACTTTTTCACGTCGTGATGCCATAATTTTGGCAAAGTAGGAGGATATGGAGACCGTTTCGAAATAGCTCGATTTTTACAACCGATCTGACCTGCGCTTTTATGGGGTGCGGTATTTCCCTATACGGAGAAACAAGACCATCTATTCCCCTACTTTGCAAAATTTATGGCATCCAAACGTCAAAAGGTGGTACGGGGTTGCGGGAACAACTGGTTTGAGCCCGTATGAGCCCGGGCAGCGCATTCCGATGCCGTTCGCGGGCGGGCAAACCGTACGCTCCAAGGCAAAATGCCTACGCCAGCCTTCCACCCCGCCACAACAGAGGCCCGCTGCCAAGCCCAGGCGCCTCGCAAGGCAGACCCAAACCCAGCAGCGGGCCACAACAACAACCAAACCCGCAGCAGCAACCCTACGCGAGGTCAGCGCCGTTGGACTTGCACACCTTCTGGTACCAGAAGAAGCTGTCCTTGCGGTAGCGCTTCATCTCCTTGAGGTCGAACTCGTCGCGGTCCACGTAGATCATGCCGTAGCGCTTGCTGATGCCCTCGTGCGTGGAGATGAGGTCCATCGCGCTCCACGGGCTGTAGCCCATGAGGTCCACGCCGTCGGTGATGGCCGCCTGGCAGGCCTCGATGTGCTGGCGCAGGTAGTCGATGCGGTAGTCGTCGTGGATGCGCGGCTCGCCGTTCTCGAAGACCAGCTCGTCGCGGACGCCGCAGCCGTTCTCGGTGATGAGCAGCGGCAGGCGGTAGCGCTCCCACAGCTGGCGCAGCGTCACGCGCAGGCCCACGGGGTCCACGCCCATGCCGTAGCTGGTCTTCTTCTGCAGCGGGTTGCTCACGTTGGCGGCGATGCCAGGGTAGGTCATGAGGCCGGTCATGAAGGCCACGCGCCCGCCTTGGGCCTTGGCCTCGGCGATCACGCGCTGGCCCTCCTCCTCGTCCACGTACTTCGCACAGCCAGCGCCGTAGTAGTTGAACGCGATGAAGTCGGGATGCGCGTCGCGCAGGGCGGCCATGTCGTCCTCGGTCACGTCCTTGGGCTCGATGCCCTGGTCAACCCAGCGCTGCCACAGGGCCTCGGGATAGGTGCCGAACACGGCCGTGTCGAGGAACAGGCGGTTGCGCATCTGGTCCCAGTCCATGGCGGCGAGGTTGTCCTCGGGGCTCGAGCTGGCCGGATAGATGGCCGTGATGTTCGGTGCCGGGGCGATCCACACGCCGGGGCACATCTCGTGGCAGAGGATCATGGCCTTGGCCTGCGCCACCAGCATGTGATGGTTTGCCTGCCAGACGCCGCCCTTGTCCTTGTACTGGTCGCCCTGGAAGAGCACCATCATGTTCTGCTCGTTGATGGTGAGGAAGTACTTGACCTTGCTGCCGTACTCCGCGAAGCAGATCTTGCAGTACGTGAGGAAGTCGTCGATGCACTGGCGCGAGGCCCAGCCGTCGTACTTGTCCTGCAGGCATTGCGGCAGGTCGAAGTGGTAGAGCGTGATGACGGGCTCGATGCCGTGTTTGAGGCACTCGTCGATGACCTCGTGGTAGTGCTGGATGCCGAGCGGGTTGGGCTCACCGCAGCCCTGCGGGAGGATGCGCGGCCAGGCGATGGAGAAGCGGTACTCCTTGAAGCCCATCTCCGCCATGAGGGCGATGTCCTCCTTGAAGTGGTGGTAGTGGTCGACGCCGTCATTGAAGTTGGTCGTGCCCTCGGGCACCGGCGCGGTGTCGGAGACGCAGAGCGTGCGCCCGTCCTCGAGGTAGGCGCCCTCGCACTGGTACGCGCTGGACGAGGCGCCCCAGAGGAATCCCTCGGGGAACGGCTTGAGAGTCTTGTAATCCATGGTCGCTCCTTTGCTGGTGGTCGCAGGCCGCGGGCGGGCGGCGGTCCGCGGGGACGTTAGGACCATGGTAGATGTCTTTTTGCAGGCCGTGGTGGCAATTAGGCGGGCACGCTGCCTGCCATCGCGAGCGCGGCGTCAGGCGGCGTCCGCCATAGATGCTCCACATGGGTCTCTAGCTGGGACAACGGGGTATCATTTCCCTAACGACCCCAAGGAGGTTATGCATGGACGAGACAAGCCGCCACCAGCTGCCCCGCCCGCTGATCGACCGCAAAGAGGAGAAGCTTCTCGCGTCGCTCGACAAGCGCTACGCGAAGCTGCTCAAGCCCGGCCTCGGCGAGCGCATCATCGGCGGCTTCGCGAAGCGCGTGCCCCAGGCGATAAAGGACCTCGGGGCGGGCGCGAAGGACCTCATCACCGCGCAGGACCTCTACGAGAACGCGCTCGACGTCATCGGCACGGGCTTCTCCGTCGTGCAGGAGCAGACCGCTCGGCTGAGCATCAACGAGGGCAGGATCGTGGAGAGCGTGAACCGCGCGACCAAGGGCGAGGAGATATCGAGCCTTGGCGAGGTCTGCCTCGCACGCGGGTACGATGTGGCGTCGGTTGCATCGAAGAACCGGCTCGAGAACCTTGCGGCGGCGCTGGTAGAGGGCGCCGCGACGGGCGCTGCCGGCTTTGCGGGCGTCCCGTTCAGCCTCGTGTTCAGCACGTTTCTGTTCTTCCGCGCGGTGCAGATCATCGCGACGTCGTACGGCTACGACGTGAAGGGCGACGCGGCCGAGATGGAGATCGCGGGCCAGGTGTTTGCCAACGCCATGGACCCCGGTTCGACGGACGGGCTGGGCGCACTGGGCGCGACGATGGACCTCTTCATGGGGGCTCCCACTCCGACGCCCAAGGCCATTACGGCTTCCAGCTGGGAGGACTTGGCTCTGAGCAGCAAGGCCGGGCGGCTTGTGGTGCAGATGCGCGAGCTGGCCGGGGGCCTTGCGCAGCAGGAGGGTAGCGGGGCAGGCTCGCAGGGCGACGGGCAGGAGCTTGCAGAGGGGGACGCGCAGCAGGATGCGGGCAGGGCCGGCTTCGAGACCACCGTGTTTGAGCACATGTTCGAGCAGGTTGGGCACAAGCTCGCGCTCAGGGTTGCGCAGCGGGCTGTGCCGCTCGTTTCGGGCGTGATCGGCGCGGTGTTCGATACGGGCCAGATGCAGGGCGTCATTGACTACGCGGACATCTTCTATGCCAAGCGCTACCTGGTGGAAAAGGACGTGCGCGTGCGTGCGCTGATTGGGGCGTAGGCACGGCTGCCGCTTGTCGCCGGTTCGGGCTCGTTCTGGCGACATATCGCCCTCGGGCAGGCCGCTTGTCGCCGGTTCGGGAGCGTTCTGGCGACATATCGCCCTCGGACTGGCCACTTGTCACCAGTTCGGGAGCGTTCTGGCGACATATCGCCCTCGGGCCGGCCGCTTTTGACTGTTCTCGGGCCGTTTTCATCACATTTGGCGGGGGAAGCAACCAGTTTGGCCCGCCCTCTACAAACTCGCCCGCGTTAAGGGTGGATATATGTATCTGCATCTCCCCATCATTGATGCGAGGGTTCCGCGAGCTGGGAAAACGCTAGCTGAATTGGTCCAATCCCAAGAAACGGCGACTTTAGATACATATATCCGCCCTCAACGCGGGCGAGTTTCTCCAGACGCGCGTTATGAAGCCAATTTGAGCCCGCATGCGCGCGCAATCACTGCGCGAACGCCGTAATCGCCTCAGCGTCAGCCACTTCAATGCACTGGATTCTAATCTGCTTCACTGCGCGAGCGCCGCAATCGCCTCAGCCGTCAGCGCCTGCTGCTCCTCAGCGGAAATCTGCGCCGTCCCGTCACCTGCCTGCGCGCCATAGTCGCCAAACTGGGCATGGTTGCCGCCCGCAATCACCAGTTCCTGCGTATCCGCAGGTAGATGGCCATAATTCTTCGCATAGCTTTCCCGGTTGAGCACACCGTCCTCGGAGCCGTACGCGCTCAGCACCGCCAGCCCACTCCCTGACAGGTCGCTCGTGGCATACGACGCGAGCAGCACCAACCCGTCAAGCTCCTCCGCATGCCCCGCTGCAAACGATCCCGCCATCGCACCCCCGAGCGAATGGCCACCCACGTAATAGTGCGCATATCCCTCGGTGCCCAGATATGCCCCCGCGCGGTTCAGCCCGAAAAACGCAAGGTAGTAGGGCATGTCGACCAGCACGCAGTCCACGCCGCCCGCCGCGACCTCCCGCATGAGCGGTGCATACGCCTCCGTCTGAACCTTGGCACCAGGATAGAACACGAGCAGTGCCTCGGTGCCCGGCCCGTCGAAAAGGTAGTCGCTCCCCTGCTCGCGCACCGTCACGGCATCGTCGCTTGCCAGCGCTGCCTGCGCCCGCTCGTCAGCATGGTAGTAATCTGCCGCATACACGTTCAGCGCCACGAAGCAGCCAAACAGGAGCAGCTGCAGCACGGCGAGCAGGGGCACCCACAGCTTGAACCTGCGCTTTTGCGTCTTGTGATGGCAGATGCGCATGCCGAGAAACGCGCCGAGTCCGCCGCCTGCCGCCGCGAGGAAGAGCAGCCTGCGCTCGGGGATCCGCCGGCCGCCGCGCTGTGCGTAACGCTTGTCCGTGGCAAATGCCACGAACGCAATCACGTTGATGACCAGCATGTAGAGCGAAATGCCCACGAACAGCGCTTGCTCCAAAACGACTCCTCCCGCACGAAACGCGACATGGATACTAGCACCATTCGAGCCGCCGCGGCCGCCGCAAGCCGCGCGGACGCTCGCGCCTCGGCCGAAACGCAGGCACTTTTCGCAAAACTGAGCAGACACGGGCTACACTAAAGGCAGTTATGCGCTGCAGGAAGTGAGCCATGGACAACGCCTCTCCCCAGAATGGCCGTACCGTGTCGCCCGCCCCTCATGGCCGGCGCGCCGCCGCTGCCGACACCGTCCTCAACGTGGTGCTGCTCGCCATCGAGCTCGTCGCCATCGTGGGATTCTTCTGCGTCGCAGGCTTCACGATGTTCCGCATGTACACGGAGTGCTCCAACGCGCTCGCGGCGGTCGCCGCGGTGCTCTGCCTGTGAGCGACCTGCGCCGCAGCGACCCCGCGCTCGCCCACCGCGTCAAGTTCTGCGCGTGCGCCATGCAGCTCATGACGGTGTTCGTGGTGGTCTTCGTCCTGCTGCCCACCATCAACGCGGCGGGCGGCAACGGCTTTGACCAGCTCTTCGTCTCAAACGGGCGCTACCTCGTGCACTTCTTTGGGCCGCTGCTCACCCTCGTAAGCTACCTCGGTTTCGAGACGGACCCGCTGCCCGCCGCGCGCGACTCCTGGCTGGCGCTCGTGCCCACGCTCATCTATGCGGCCGTGATCTACACCCTCAACTACCTGCGCGTTCTTGAGGGGCCCTACCCGTTTTTCCGCGTGTGGAGCATGCCGCTTTGGCAGACCGCAGCGTGGTTTGTGGCGCTGCTGATCTTGGCGTGGCTGCTTGCGCGGGTCACGCGTGTGGCTGCACGGTGGATTGCGACTTCGAGGGCACGGCGGCGCTGAGGGATGGGGTTTGGATGGGGTTTGGCTGACTGGCGCGGTTGAGGCTTCATACGAGACGGGACCGCTGGCCCGAAACCGCCCGAAAGGGGCCGCTCGTATGAAGCCAGGGGCGCGTTTCCGCAGGTCGGCGTTGCCGGGACTTCATACGAGGCGAGCTTGCGAGCCGAAACCGCCCTAAAGGTGCCGTTCGTATGAAGTGGGGCGAGCGTTTGCGCAGGTCGGCGCGGCGGGGGCTTCATACGACACGCGCCCGCGGGCCCGAATCCGCCCGAAAGGGGCCGCTCGTATGAAGCCCGGCCGCATTCCCGCAGGTCGCTGCAGCCGCCCGCCCGCAGCCGTCTACAGTTCCCCACGCAGCTCCACAGTCCGCGCGACCAGCTTGCGGTAGATCCGGTTGCGCATCCACGGCTCCGTCGACGCCGCAAGCGCCCCCTCCAGCGAGAACCAGCGCACCCCACTGTTCTCGTCTGGCTTCACGCGCAGCTCGTCGTCGGGCGCCGCCACGAAGAGGTACGTCACGTTCAGATGGATGTGCGAGCTCACGTACGCCCCGCGCTTCTCGTGGCCGTCCACAGTCAGCGCCTCGAGCGACAGGATGCCGCCCGCAGGCAGCTCCACCAGGCGCGCGTTCACCACGCCGGTCTCTTCCCGCAGCTCGCGCAGGGCAACGGCCGCGAGGTCGCGCTCGCCATCCGCATGTCCCCCGATCCACGCCCACGAGTCGTAGATCTTGTGGTAGGCCATGATGGTCTGCGTGCCACTCGGGTCCACGGTCCACGCCGACGCCGTGAAGTGCCGCGGACTCGTGCGCTCGAAGCACGCGGGATCGCTGGCAAGCTGCTCCAGCATGATGCGCCGGTCAGCAGCCTCCTGCTCATTCGTGGGCTGGTAGGCCCGTATGGCGTCCGCGATGTCCATGCGTCTAGGGTAGCAGATGCGCGTGGTCCTGCGCGCGGCAAGGTTGTTTGGATGAAAGGTCGCTGCCATTCCGAGCGGGCCGCGCCGCACGGCTCAGCCCTCCCGCGCGAGCTGTGACCTCGCCCCAGCTTGCAGCCCGCTCCTTCCGCACAGGCGCCCTCGCCACGCCGTGCAGGCTACACTTCCCTCACGGGCCTCCCTCGTCACGACGCACAGCCTGCAGCTCGCG
>CACYAX010000080.1 GCA_902772435.1 uncultured Coriobacteriaceae bacterium
TTGAAGGGAAGCAGGCGCGTGACGCCGTTCTCGGCATCAGCGAAGGCCATGCCCACGACACCGTAGCACTCAAGTGCAGCGTAGCCCGCCAGATCGGCGATAACGTCATTCGAGACCCTGAGAGATCCTCCGACAGAGTTGGTCATTGCGTCTCCTCTCGCATGGCTCCGGAGCGGAGCCTGTGCATGAATGCAAAAAGTATAGCCTATGGCCAACAAATGCGCGTGGTTTTACGCTTATTTCAAGACTTGTGCACGATGAACGCGCTGTGGAAGGAGCAGGGCGAGCGCCAGAAGGCACGCATATCCCGCCAACTGGGAACCCGCAGCCCGGAGATAGCCCTCCCGCACGTAGGAGAGGTCGATGCCCACGGCCTCGTATTCGCCCGCCACAAACGACGTGGCCGCTTGGACAGGCAGGGCCTCCCCGCTGCCCGAGGATGCTGTGGCCTGCCCCTGCGCAGCCTCCGACGGGGCCGCGCACGACGCCTGGAGCTCGGCGGCACGCTCGAACGCCCGGGCCAAGGCCGAGCCGGGCTTGAGCTGGCTGGGATGGCCCACGAACCTTCGCACGCCCGCGCTGTCGGGGGCCGAGAAGCAGGCCTCGACCAGCTCCACCTCACGCTCGTCCATCACGTTCTCGAGCTCGGCGAGCTCATAGGAACGCACGAAGCCCGGCACGCTCGACCCGACTCCTCCGCGCAGAAACAGCGCCACGCCCATCTGGACCACCACGCCGAACAGGGCGATCGCGAGCGCCCCGCGCACCACATACACCAACCCGTTCACCATGCGACGACCCATCACGACCCCCTCGCCCTGTGTCTCTGAGGAGATGGTCACACGGCACGGGGACACTATTTACAAGCGGCATGAGGCGAGCGGCAGCATTGTGCGCAGCGTTTCCGAAGATGCGGTGAAAACGCGCCGACGCCCATCGCGGGCGGCCAAAGGCTTATATATGCTGGTATCGATGAACGGAAGGCGCGTGCTGGGCCTCAGCTTGTGGCTATCACACAAAGCTGTCACAACATCTCGTGCTTTTCGCTTGCATAGCCCTCTAGCTGTGCTATATTCATACAGCTTGTGAAAACTGCGGGCGAGAGTCCCGCCCGCCCTATGGAGGTCTGAGTCATGTCTAAGGTTTGCGAAATCTGCGGCAAGCACGCTGTTGCCGGCCGTTCCATCAGCCACTCCCACCGCACGGTCAACCGCAAGTTCAAGCCGAACATCCAGCGTGTTACCATCGTGCAGGATGGCCACGCCAAGAAGATGAACGTGTGCACCCGTTGCCTCAAGAAGGCCACCCTCGCCCGTTCATAGTACGAACCACAGCGATTGCCAAAGGGCCTCTTCGGAGGCCCTTTTCGTGTTTGGAGACGCTGCGTGCGCACGGCCAAGCTCGCCCGCCGCTGACGCGGCGGACCCACGGGGCCGCATCTGCGCCCGCATGCAAACCCTGTCAGCTAGTTCAGCAGGTAGACCGCCACCATGCCAGCATGGCAGGTCACCTCGGCATCGGCGGAAGCGACCTCGTTGGAGACGCCCAGATCCCCCAGCACCTCGAGCGTGCGATGGTCGAGCTCCCACTTCGTCCCGTGCTCGGAGACCACGGTCCCCGGCAAGAGCGCGATGGCCGAGAAGGTCGAACCCACGGCGTCTTCGCCGAACGCCCAGCTGGCGACCCCCTTCGGGGAGAGGATGCGGCATTCATACCCATCCTCCACCAGGCTCGGCGATGCCTCCACGTGACGGGCCACCAGCCCGAGCACGGCGAGCGCATGGTCAGGCCGCCCGCCGGAAGCGCAGGTCACCGTGAGCTCAAGCGCCTTCCCCTGGCGCGCCGCCTCGTGGCAGGCGCAGTCGATGGCCAGCGCGAGGTCCGTCGCGTACTTCTCGGAGGGGAAGCGTATCTCGGTGGACGCGCGCCCATGGGCCCACGAGGCCGCCTCGGCAGAGACGGAGTCCGCGTCGCCGCAGAACACGTCGACCGCGACGCCCGCCTCGCGGCAGATCTCGGCACCCCGGTCCGCCGCGATCACGTAATCCGAGCAGAGCGCCAGGCGCGCCACGAGCTCGGCCGAGCTCGGTTCAGGCGAGCCGTCGACCACGAGCGCGCTCAGGAGCCCCTCTGCCTCAGCGGGCCCGTCCGCATAGTCACGCAGGAGCTCGAGCGACAGCTCGGGATAGCCGTGCACGATGATGTGGGCGTTCTCCACGAAGAGCGGGTCATCCGCCTCCCATTCGCTCACGACGCCCACCACGTGGAATCCCGCGTCATGGGCCACGCGCACGGCGAAGGGAGCGTCCTCGAAGACCCAGCTCGTCTCGGGCGTGGCACCCAGGCGCGCGCAGGCAGCGAGGTAGACGTCAGGGAAGTCCTTGCCCCTGCCCACGTCCGCCGCGCAGACCACCTGGTCGAAGAGGTCCTCGATCCCATAGCCCCTGAGGGCCGCCCGCACGATCGTCTCGGGCGTCGAGGACGCGATGGCCAGAGGCACGCCCGCCGCCTTGAGGCGCTCAAGGAAGGCACGGGCATCAGGCACGGGCATCCGGCAGCAGGTCCACGCCCCGGTAGCCTTCGATGGCGAGGTCGCAGAGCTCCCGGTAATTGGCTTCGCCGCTCTCCCCCATCCCAAGCTCCGCGTGGTACCACGCGCACTTGTCGTCGAGGTTCATGGGCCTGCAGTAATCGTCCAGCTCGGGCGTGAGCACGAGCCCGTGGCGGGCGAAGAGCTCGGTGTAGGTGGCGACCCACATGGGCTGCGAGTCGACGAGCGTCCCGTCGAAATCAAAGATCGCTGCGGCAATGTCCATGCTTCCTCGCTTTCGCCTGCGTCTGGGCCGTGCGTCACCGTATGGGGGCGCACACGCACACATCCTTAGCAAACCACACCCGTGGGGCAATACCAAATCCGAACCATAGATGTATGCCCCGACATGATAGCAGCGTGGATAAAAGCTGCCGAGTTACGCAAAAGCCACAGAGTCGGGTAAAGTGACTTACGCGGCCCTCGCCGCGAGTCGAACTTTGAGCTATCGGAGGCATCATGGCCCGTTATGACTATAAGTGCACCTCATGCGCACAGGTATTCGAGGTGGAGCACCCCATGAGCGAGCGTCCCAACGTGGTCTGTCCCAGCTGCGGCGCACCCGCCGAGCGCGTGTTTTCCGCGTCGGGCATCCACTTCGAAGGACACGGATTCTACAACACCGACCAGCGCAAGACCGTGACCGTCGGCGATTCCAGCTGCGAGAACTGCCCGCACAAAGGATAGGGGCTGGCCTGGCGCGCACGCCCGCGCGGCGCGCGCCGACGGTGCTGCCCGCACCACGTCCGTCCGTCTCGCGCCATCGCGCAAAGTGGGGCATCCTACGCCCCTGCATCAGGGACGGCCTGAGGGGCGCGAAGGGCTCCCTTCTGTCCGCGGAGGTATCTGCCCAGCTCCGGCAACGACGGCATCACGCTAGGGCGGCGCAGCACAGGAGCGAAAGACTTTTTTTCACATCGTAGTTTTGGGGCGCGCCACAGAGGCGCGCCTCTTGCATGTGCGGCGCTTCCGGCCTTGGCGCTACCGGCGCACGAGACGCGCGCAGAAATGGCCGTCACAGGAGCCCTGGCGCGGCAGGGTCTGCAGGAAGCCATGCTCGTCGGTGGCGTCCCGCACCAGCGCACGTGCCTCGGGCGATGCCGTCCGCACGCCCGCGGCATCGCTGACGCTCTGCACCTCAAACGACGCTCCCAGCCCAGAGGACAGGAACGCGTCGATCATGGCCGCGTTCTCCTCGGGCAGCACCGAGCAGGTGGCGTACACGAGCGCGCCCCCGGGGCGCACCTTCGCGGCAGCGGCGGAGAGCAGCGCGCCCTGCAGCGTGGGCAGCGTTCCCCCGCGCTTCACGGCAGCCTCGTCGAGCGACCAGGCAATCTCGGGATGGCGGCGCATCGTGCCCGTCCCCGAACACGGGGCATCGACGAACACGAGGTCAAAGGTGCCGCGCAGCGCTTCGGGCAGGTCATCGCCTGCCAGGTCGCACGCATCGAACGTCACGCAGCGCACGCGGTCCGCGAGGCCCGCGACCGCCATGCGCTTTTGAGCCAACCCCGTCTTGAACGCTTCCGAATCGACGCCGACGATCTGGGCGAGACCTCCGCGCTCGAGCGCCACCGACTCCAGCAGCAGCGACTTGGTGCCCCTGCCCTGGCCGATCTCGAGCACGCGCTCGTCGGGTGCAGGCGCGGCGATGCGGGCCACGAGCTGTGCCGCAAGGTCGCTCACGACCACGTCGGCAGCCTGCACGAGGCCCGACGAGGCCAGCGGCGCCACGTTGCCCAGCACGAAGGAGGAAGGCAAAGCCGTCTCCTCAGGCTCCAGACCAGCGGAAACGAGCAGCCCCTGGGTCTCATCCGCGCTGTGGCGCGCACGGTTCGCCGCCACATACACGGGCGCGGGCCCGAGCTGCCCCAGGGCGAACGCGCAGGCAGCGGGCGCGCCGTACGCCGCCACGATGCGGGCGAGCAGCCACGAAGGCAATGCCGAGACGAGCGCGAGGTCTTCAGTCGAGATAGTGGGGCACGGGGCGTCTTGTGCGCCTGTGCCGCATGCCACGACACGCTCCCGCGCGTCTTTGACGGACGGCAGCAGCTCGGCGACCATGCGCCGCAGCACCGCGTTCGCCATGCCCGCTGCGCGTGGCTGCACCGAGCGCACCAGCTCGACGCCCTGGCTCACCACCGCCGACGTGGGCGTGTCCAAGTAGCAGAGTTCGAAGCAGGCCAAGGCCAGCGCGTCGCGCACGCGCGGCTCGACGGAGGAAGGCTTGCGCACGCGGGCACTCACCTGCGCATCGAGGAAGCCCCGGGCCGCCACGCAGCCCAGCGCGAGCCGGGACGCCAGGGAGCGGTCGCGCGCGTCGAGTGCAGAAAAGGCCTCTGAGCTGCGCATGAGCTCACGCATGCGCCCCGCGCGCCGCCGCGCCTCGGAGACGAGGGCCAGCGCCACGCGCCGCGCGGGCGCCACCTTTGCCATCGCGTCTACACCTCAGACCAGCTGAACGACTTCCCCCGCAGGCCTGCAGCCCACGCCGAAGCGTCCATCTCGCGCTTTCCGTCAGGCTTCACGCGCAGCAGCTCGAGGGTGCCGTCCGCGCAGCCGAGGAAGACGTGCCCGCGCTGGACACGCAGCTCTCCAGGCTCTGCCGAAGCATCGGTCTTGGCGGCCGTCAGCACGCGAGCGCCCTTGCCATCCACCGAAAGACGCGCGGGAGCCGCATCGCTCGAGGCTCGCACGCGCCGCAGGTTTGCAAGCGCGCCGTCTGCAGGGGCGAGACGCATCTCGCTCTTGTCGATCTTGTGGGCATAGGTGACCAGGCTCTCGTCCTGCTGCTGCCAGACGGCCGTGCCGTCCTCAAGGCTTGGCAGGGCATTAACCAGCTCATTCGCACCCAGCTCGGCAAGCTCGAGCAGGAGCTCGGCAGACCCGCGCTCGCCCACCTCGCAGGAGGCCTGCGCGCAGTAGGCGCCCGCGTCGAGCTCATGGACGACCTCCATGATGGAAACGCCCACGCACTCGTCGCCCGCGAGCACCGCACGCTGCACGGGAGCCGCACCGCGCCAGCGCGGCAGGAGCGACGCATGCACGTTAACACAGCCCTTGGGCGCGATCTCGAGCAGCGCGTCGGGCAGGATGCAGCCATAGGCGGCCACGGCAATCAGGTCGGGCTCTGCGGCCCGCACCGCAGCGAGCTGCTCCTCGCGGATCCGTGAAGCCTCGAGCACGGGTATGCCGAGTTCAAGCGCCGTTACCTTCACCGGTGACGGTTCGAGCTTCTTCCCACGCGAGCGCACGGCATCCGGTCGCGTCACCACGAGCGTGACCTCCGCTGCCTCGGCAAGCTTCCTCAAAGACGGCACCGCGAACTCGGGCGTCCCCATGAATACCACGCGCATGCGCGCCTCCTCAGAGTCTGATGGCCACCGTGGCGACCCATCGTCAACGGCACCGGCTATGAAATCAGGACCTACCCTCAGCTTACTTGCTGGCCGTGTCTCCGGGCAAGGCGCCGGCAGCCTTGGCCTCCTCGAGCTCACGCAGGGCAATCACGCGCTGCATGGGGCTCAGGTGGTCGATCATCGTGACGCCGTGGATGTGGTCGATCTCATGCTGCAGGCAGATGGCGAGCAGGTTGTCGCGGGCCTCGTAGCGCATGAGGTCGCCGTCGAGGTTCTTGGCCTCCACGATCACGTGGCTCGGGCGCTTCACGCGCACGGTGATGCCCGGGAACGACAGGCAGCCCTCGGCCAGCTCGTGCTCCTCGCCGTCGGCGACGATGATCTTGGGGTTGATGAGGTAATACGGGTTCTTGCCCTTGCTGGGGTTCACGTAGTCGGTGTCGATCACGATGAGCTGGATCAGCTCGCCCACCTGCGGGGCCGCGAGGCCGCAGCCGTCGGTGGCGTACATGTCCTGAGCCATGCGCTCGGCAAGCGCGCGGATCTCGGGCGTGATCTCTTCGATTTCGGCGCACTCGGTCTTGAGGCGCTTGTCAGGGGCGACGACGATGTCTTCGATTTCGTTGGCCATGAAACACTCCTTGGGTCTTGGTTAGCCCTTACATGGTACCCCACGGCCGACAGGCAGAGTCTCACTAACAATCAATTCATCGCCAATTGCACGGGCCGTGACACATTCCGAAAAGCGTCACGCCTTCGCGGAGAGCGCGGGCTTCGTGCCCGCCGGCCCTACAGCAGGTCGTAGGCGTCCACGTCCACGGCCAGCTTGACGCCTGCGTGCTTGCCCAAATCGCGCGCGCAGGCATCCAGCAACGGGCCCATTTCGGCGTCGGCGGGCGCCTTCACCAAGACGTGCTTGCGGTACTGGTCCTTGACCTTGGCCTTCAGGCAGTCAGACGGCCCCAGGACCTCCCAGGCCGTGCCCGCCTCCCCCAGCTCCGCAATCCGCCCGCGCACGGCATCGGCCATCTCGCGGCACGCCGCATCGACCTCGCGGGCGTTCGTGCCCCACACCACCACGTTCGCCACGCGCGCATAGGGAGGATAGAAGGCCTCGACGCGGTCCGTGAGCTCGGTCGAGACGAAGAGCTCGCGGTCGTGGCAGGCGACCGCCTGGATGGCGGGGTGGCCCGCCCAGTAGGTCTGCACGATGACCTCGCCAGCCCGCTCGCCGCGGCCCGCACGCCCGGCCACCTGCTCGAGCAGGTCGTAGGTGCGCTCCGCGGCGCGGAAGTCGGGCATCTTGAGCGTGGTGTCGGCGTTGACGACGCCCACGAGCGTGACCTCGGGGAAGTCGAGCCCCTTGGCGATCATCTGCGTGCCCACGAGCACCGCGCAGTCCGCCGCGTCGAAGCGCTCGAGCAGCCGCTGGTGGTCGCCCTTGCCGCGCGTGGTGTCGGCATCCATGCGCACGACCTCCACGCCCTCGGGAAGCAGCAGGGAGAGCTCGTCCTCCACGCGCTGCGTGCCCACGCCGTATGCCGCCATGTAGCGGCTCCCGCAGTTGGGGCAGCTCGTGCTCGGGTCGGGATACGCATGCACCGGCCAGCTGCGCCCGCAGCTGTGGCATTTGAGCTCGCGCGTGCGCTCATGGTAGGTGAGCGACGTCGAGCAGTGCGGGCACTCGGGCACGCAGCCGCAGTCGCGGCACATCAGGAAGGTGGCGAAACCACGGCGGTTGAGCAAGAGCACCGCCTTCTCTCCCCGCTCGACGACTGCCAGGAGGGCGTCTGCCAGCGGCTTGGAGAAGACCGACCGGTTGCCCTGCTGGAACTGGTTGGCCATGTCCACCACGCGCACGCGGGGAAGCACGGCGTTGCCCGGACGCTCGGGCATCTCCACGCGCGTCCACCGGGCACCACGATAGGTACCGCACTCGCAGCGGCCCAGGGCCTCGAGCGAGGGCGTGGCCGAGCCGAGCACGAGCGCGCAGCCGAGCTCGGCCGCCATGCGGGCCGCCACCTCGCGCGCGTGGTAACGCGGGGCGCTCTCCTGCTTGTAGCTGCCCTCATGCTCCTCGTCGATGATGATCAGCCCCAGGTTCGCGAGCGGCGCGAAGAGCGCGGAGCGCGCACCCACCACCACGTGGGCCTGGCCCGTGCGGGCGAGGTCCCACTGGTCATAGCGCTCCCCCAGCGACAGGCGGGAATGCAGGATGGCGACGTCGTCCCCGAAGCGGGAGCGGAAGCGGCCGACCGTCTGGGCCGTCAGCGAGATCTCGGGCACGAGCACGAGCGCGGTCTTCCCCTCGGCGAGGGCCCGCTCGATGGCGACTAGGTACACCTCCGTCTTGCCGGACCCCGTCACGCCGTCAACCAGCACCACGTCTCCGCAGGCGGACGCACGGGCGCGCTCGATGGCCGCAAGGGCGTCCTGTTGGCCGCGGGTGAGCTGCTCGGGGCGTGCTGCACGGGCAGACGAGAGGGTGGTAGCCTCGGTGCCGCGGAGGCGCCTGCGGGCCTCGACGCGCACGACGCCGCGCTTCTCGAGTGCGGACACGACGCCCTGGACACCCGTGAAGAGCGCTGACAGCTCGGCCATGCGGACAGGGCCTGCCGAGAGCGCCTGGATAAGCGCGCGCTGACGGGCGGCGCTCTTGCGCGGTTCGAACGAGCGGCCCTCGTCGGTCAGGCTGACCCAGCGCTCGTCGACGGGACCGGCCGACTCGGAGACGAGCTCCCACGGGGCATCCTCCGAGGCACGGCGCATGCGGACGCCCTGGCCAGGGGCAAGGAAGGGACGCAGCGCCTCGCTGGGCGGGCAGGCGTATTCGCGGGCCATCCAAAGGGCCACGCGGGCATGCGCCTCGTCGAAGGCCGAAGGCGCCAGCACGCGCTCTATCGGCGCGATGCGCGTGGGGTCGAGCCCGCACGGAGGCCCCGCCGCAAGGGAGACGACGTAGCCCACGGCATGGCGATGGGAGAACGTGACGAGCACGGTGGTGCCTACCTGCGCCTCTGCCGCGAGCTCGGCCGGCACGGCGTAGCTGTAGGCCTGGTCGAGCTGGCGCGTGGGTATGTCGAGAATCACGCTGGCGTAACGCATGGCACCCCCTCTCACTCACTGACAAAACCGTGCGCTCCCCGCAGGGGCGCCTCGTGAGCCTCTATCGTAACGCAGGCGGCAAGTTTCCATAGCGAATGCTTCTGATACACCGCCTCTGGTGGCAATACAGAGCGTTCGCCCGAGTTACGGGCTCATGTTCGTACTTTTTTGCACGGAAGTCGGCAAATACCCTCCACTTGAATGACCTCAACAGGGAAAACGTTATCCAAAGGGCGATGGGGTTCGAGAAAAGTACGAACATGAACCCGTAACTCGGGCGAAATCTCATGGGAGCACGCTAGACTCGCGAAATGGCAGCAAATCGTCGTCTGTCACACGGCAGCTCGGCTCACAGCGACACGCACCCATGGTGTACCAAGACGCGAAGCGATCTCATGCCCCCCCGAACAAGCCCCCACCATCAAAGTCTTCAAATCGTGGGCCGAGCCGCACATGATTCCCAGCACAGCGCTATCATTAACCATCCGAACGACCGCCCGCAACCGCAGGAGACCCCATGAACCTCGCCCAGGCAATCGAACTCGCGAACGCCTTTGCGCTCCCCGGCTTCCTTGTTGATGATGCCTCGCTCGATGACGAGCGTCGCAAGAACGAGGAGGCCATCTCGCTGCTTTCCGCGGCGTGGTGGGAGGCTCCCGCTGGGTCGGAGCCCTTCTCGTTCGACCTCGTGCGCCAGCTCGCCGACCGCAACCGGCCCACCTGCGACAGCTACGGGGCAGACCGACTGCGCGACGCGCCCACTCCCAACCTCCAGCGCAGCCTTCCGGCGCACGACCTGATCCGCGGCGTGGCCTGGATGCAGAATCGCCCCGTGGAGGACGTGGCGAAGACCGCCGGGCCTGATGCGCGCGACCTCAACATGGCCTACGTGGAGGCGCCCGTCGGGGGCACGGTCTGCGGGTTCGACATCGAGACGACCACGCGCGACCCCAGCCGTGGCTACATCATCAACATGGGCATCGCCTTCATGGACCTCACGCCGACAGCCTCCCCGCATGACGGGCACACAGCGTACTTCGGCCTGCCGCCCATCTACGAGGACGCGGGCGTGCCCCTCACGGAGATCCACCACATCACCTGGGCGGACGTGAAGGGCAAGAAGCCGTTCCGCAGCGACCGACGCGCCCAGGAGGCGCTGCTCGCCGCCTTCAAGACCTATCCGCTGATGGCCCACAACGCCTCGTTCGAGGACTCGTGGCTCCAGCTCCACCTCGACGGCTATGCCGAGGCGCGCAAGGCGGGCGAGGTCGTGCTCATCGACTCGCGCGACATCTGCCGCCGCATCGACCCCGACGTGCGCTCGCTCCCCCGCGAGTCCGCCCCCGCCGCCCTCGAGCACTGGGCAAAGCGACGCGGCACCCTCAAGGCGGGCGAGTCCGAGGTGCACCTGGGCCTCGACGACGTCTTCCTGATGCTCAGCACCGTGCAGGCGGAGTTCACGGAGCGCAACCTCTTCCCTGGTCAGCGCGAGGAGGCCGAGCGCAAGGCGGCAGCCAAGGCAAGGAAGACGGGCAGCAAGCGCAAGAAGGCCTAGCCACCCTGCAACGCGTGCACGTTGGGGATGGTACGTTGGGGATACTCCCTTTTGTCCACGTGGTACGTTGGGGATACTCCCCTTTGTCCACGTGGTACGTTGGGGATACTCCCCTTTGTCCACGTGGTACGTTGGGGATACTCCCCTTTGTCCACGTGGTACGTTGGGGATACTCCCTTTTGTCCAGGTTAGGGTTGCGGTGATATGGGGCAGGAACGCCTTCGCATCGAAGGCAAAGCCGGCATCAGCCAATGCCCGGCGCACGGAACCAGCGAGTTCCGCCAGCTCTCCCCCGTCGCGCAGCGCCTGCCAGAGCGTCGCCTTGCGCGCCTTGCCGAAGAACCCGAGCTCGCCGAGGGACGCCTCCACGGCCGCGAAGTCCGTGCAGGCCTCGTCAAGCGCCCGCTCGACCAGAGGCTCGCGCGAACCCTCCACCTCACCGAGAAACGCCAGCGTGACATGGAAGCTGTCCGGCCCGACGTAGCGGCCGCGCACCACGTCCCGCAGCGCCGCCTGTGTCTCAGCCAGCGCCTCCGTCATGTTCTCCGGCAGCTCAGCCGCTATGAAAAGCCTCATCGACGCCTCCCCACAACAACGCCGCGCACAGCGCGCGCTACGCAAGTCCCACGGCATGCGCCACGAGATACCCCAGATAGTAGAACTCCTCGCGCAGCAAAAACGACAGCTGCGTGCCCCACGAAACGTAGCGCGTCGTGGGCGTCGGTGAGCTCACCGCATCGAGGCCCAGGTCCTTCGCGATCGTCATGGCCCTCAGCATGTGCAGCGGGTCGCTCACCACCACGGCCGTCTCGAGCCCCAGCCCGTCCATGACCTGCTGGGCGTTGGCGAGGTTCTCCTGCGTGGTGTGGGACCCCTCCTCGATCAGCACGCTTTCGGCAGGCACCCCCTGCGCCACGGCATACGCCCGCGCGATGGCGGCCTCGGAGCTGCCCGCCCCCTCCTCGTACCCGCCCGTCATGAGGATGGCGTCCACGTAGTTTTGCTCATAGAGCCACACGGCATGGTCAATGCGCTCCTCGAAGACGGGCGACGGCTCTTCGCCCCAGGTCTCAGCACCCAACACGATGGCGACATCGCAAGGCCGCGCCTCGTCGATGCCGCCATAGTTCCAGATGTTCACGCCCGTCACGACGAGCACGGCCAGCAGCAGGGCCGCCAGCACCCGCAGGAACCCATGCTTTCGAGACCGTGCCGCCACGAATCGCTCCCCATCCGCGCACCATACGCGCATGCGCAAACCGACGCGCTACCTCCCGTAGCGCTCCACAGCAGCCTTCAGCTCGTCGACGCGGTCGGTCGCCTCCCAGGTGAAGTCCGCGTCGTCACGGCCGAAGTGGCCATAGGCCGCGGTCTTCTCGAAGATCGGGCGACGCAGGCGCAGGTCGCGGATGATGGCGCCAGGGCGCAGGTCAAACACCTCGCGTACCGCGCGCGTGATGGCGGACTCCTCCACCAGGGCCGTGCCGAAGGTGTCCACCATGATGGAGAGCGGCTGGGCCACGCCGATGGCATAGGCGAGCTGCACCTCGCAGCGGCGCGCCAGCCCCGCGGTCACCACGTTCTTCGCCACCCAGCGCGCGGCATACGCAGCCGAGCGGTCGACCTTGGTGCAGTCCTTGCCCGAGAACGCGCCACCGCCATGGCGCCCCATGCCGCCGTAGGTGTCGACCACGATCTTGCGGCCGGTGAGGCCCGTGTCGCCCATGGGCCCGCCCACCACGAAGCGGCCGGTCGGGTTCACGTAGATGGTGGCGTTGTCCCAGGCGATGCCCACCTCGTCCAGCACGGGCGCGATCACGTGGGCGACCATGTCCTTGAGGACGATGTTCATGTCCTCGATCACGGGGTCGTGCTGCGTGGAGACGACCACGGCCGTCACCTCGACGGGCTCGTCGTCCTCGTAGCGCACCGTCACCTGGGTCTTGCCGTCCGGGCGCAGGTAGGGCACCTCGCCCGACTTGCGCACCAGTGCCAGGCGCTGGGCCATGCGCTGGGCCAGGTAGATGGGCATGGGCATGAGGGCGGCTGTCTCGTCGGAGGCGTAGCCGAACATCATGCCCTGGTCGCCCGCGCCGATGAGGTCAAGCGGGTCGCCGTCCTCGCGACCCACGCCGTCCACGCCGCGGGCGATGTCGGGGCTCTGTTCGTGGATCATGTTGATGACGCCGCAGGTCTCGCAGTCAAAGCCGTACTTGGCGCGGTCGTAGCCGATGCGGCGCAGCACGTCGCGCGCGATGGTCTGCACGTCCACATAGGCCTGGGTGCGGATCTCGCCCGCCACGACCACGGTGCCCGTGGTCACGAAGGTCTCGCAGGCACAGCGCACGTTGTCCACGCAGGCAGGCACGCCCGTCGGCGAGATGTAGCCCTCGCCCTCGAGACGCGCCTCCTTGGCGAGGATGGCGTCGAGGATGGCGTCGCTGATCTGGTCGCAGACCTTGTCAGGATGGCCTTCGGTCACGGACTCGGAGGTAAAGAGGTAGTTCCTGGCGGGCATGGTGGCCCTCCCTTCTCCCGCGGTTGCGGGCGTCATGGGGCCACGAAAAAGGCCCCGCTCAAAGGGGGCCTCGTGTGTGCGAACGCGCTGCTCCCCGTCTTCCAGGCCACGGATGCGGCCTGCCGAGAATTGGCACCGTTCCCCCCTGGGTGGTTGCCGGAGCGTCATCGGGCTCGGTCCCTCGACTCTATGCGCCTCTCGGCGCCTCTTGACGAGCAAGTCCACAGTATGCGATTGGTGCGGCGTTGTAAAGAGCGGCAGGCTCGGCTGCGCACGCTCTGCACGATTGGAGCCACGCATACAGCGGGCGGCCACAACCTCCGTGACCGCCCGCCAAAACGCTGCTGATGCGCCTGAGCCTACGCCAGCGGCAGCCCGCCCGCAGCCTGGACGCCCGGCACGGCGGGAATCGACGCGAAGCCGATCTCGAGCTCCTCGTCGGAAGGCACGTAGTCGACCATCGTGCCGTTGTTGTAGGCCTCATAGGCCGTCATGTCGAAGTAGCCCGTGCCCGTGAGGCCGAAGAGGATGACCTTCTCCTCGCCCGTCTCCTTGCACTTGAGCGCCTCGTCGATGGCCACGCGGATGGCGTGGGCGCTCTCGGGCGCCGGCAGGATGGTCTCCACCTTGGCGAACTGCTCGGCAGCGGCGAAGACGTCGGTCTGGGCCACGGCGACGGCGTCGAGATAGCCATCGGCCTTAAGCTGGCTGATGATGGGGCTCATGCCGTGGTAGCGCAGGCCGCCGGCATGGTCGGGGCTGGGGATGAAGCCGTTGCCGAGGGTGTACATCTTGGCGAGCGGGCAGGTCTGGCCCGTGTCGGCGAAGTCGTAGGCGAAGCGGCCGCGGGTGAGCGACGGGCAGCTCTTGGGCTCGACGGCGATGAACTGCGTGTCGGGATGGGCACCCAGGATCTTGTCGCGCATGAAGGGGGCGATGAGGCCGCCGAGGTTGGAGCCGCCGCCGGCGCAACCGATGACGATGTCGGGATACTCGCCCAGCTCGGCGAGGGCCTCATAGCTCTCGAGACCGATGATGGACTGGTGCAGGACCACCTGGTTGAGCACGGAGCCCAGCTGGTAGCGGCCGCGATTCTCGGGCACGTGCAGGGCGCGCTCGACGGCCTCGGAGATGGCCGTACCAAGGGAGCCGGAGCGGTTGGCCTCGTTGGCGTACATCTTGCGGCCGATCTCGGTCTCCTGCGAGGGCGACGGGGTCACGTTGGCGCCGAAGGTCTGCATCACGGAGCGGCGGAAGGGCTTCTGCTCGTAGCTCGCGCGCACCATGAAGACGTCGCAGTCCAAGCCGAAGCGTGCCGCGGCCTCGGAGAGGGCGGTGCCCCACTGGCCGGCGCCGGTCTCGGTGGTGATGGTGGTCAGGCCCTGCTCATGGGCGTAGTAGGCCTGCGCCAGGGCAGAGTTGAGCTTGTGCGAGCCGCTCGTGTTGTTGCCCTCGAACTTGTAGTAGATCTTGGCGGGGGTGCCGAGCTCCTGCTCGAGGTTGTAGGCACGGCAGAGCGGGCTCGGGCGGTAGATCTTGTACATCTCGCGGATGCCCTCGGGGATGTCGACGTAGGCGGTGTCGTTGTCCAGCTCCTGGCGGACCAGCTCGTCGGCGAAGACGGGCGCGAGGTGCTCGAACTGCGCCACGACGCCGTTGGGCAGGCGCATGGGCTCGGGCTTGGTGGGCATGTCGGCCCTGAGGTTGTAGTACTGGGTGGGGATCTGGTCTTCGGACAGATAGACGCGATACGGATCCTGCTTGGCCATGATGGCCTCCTTTCCGCGCCCGCGGGC
>CACYAX010000081.1 GCA_902772435.1 uncultured Coriobacteriaceae bacterium
TCCCAGACCGAGACCACCGATACCGAGACGACCGAGCAGACGACCGTCGAACTGTCCTCGCTGAAGACGCTCGGAGACGCCATGGCCATCGAGGCGGAATACTGCAGCTCGACGTGGGATGAGCGCACCTACGTGTATGCCTTCGACACCGGTGCCCAGGTCATCCGCGCGAGCGCTGAGCTTACCGACGAGCAGTACCAGCAGGTCATGGAGCTGGACATTCTTGACGCCGACTACAACGACCAGCTCAAGGCCGTCGCAGACCAGATCGAGCTGAAGACCGTGGAAGATCTGACCTCAAGCATTCCCAGTCAGGAGGAGCTCGACAAGCTCGCCGGCATGACGGGCCAGGAGCTGCTTGACAGCGGCTACGAGTATCGCTGCCTCTCCATGTACGGTGAGGAGTCTGAGACGCAGGCGGAGTTCGACAACGGCCTCTTCCGCTACCTGGTCGTCTTCAACGAGTCCATCCCCGCTGATTCGGCGGATGAGGAGAGCGTGGTCAAAGACCTCACGGTGAAGAGCGTCGCCTACGAGTTCCTTTCGGACGCGGCGTGTGACCCCGAGCTCGCGAGGTAAGCAACGCTCTTTCGCGATTATGGAGGGCCCGCAGGCCGTGAAGCCTGCGGGCCCTTGTTGTTGTGCGCGCACGGTCTTGATGCGAGCCCGTGCGCTGCCGCCAGCCCTTTATTCGGCGCTCAACAGGCGGACCGTTCCGCACAGACCATAGTGCTGCAGCGGCGTGTGGAACTGCGCGCGCCCCACTTCGTCAAGGCGGTTTGAGAGATTGCTGTACACGCGGATGACCAGCTCGTTTGTGCCTCGGCGCAGGGCATCGCGCACGTCGATCCTGCTGCCGAGGCCCGCCACCACGGGCAGAAGCGTGCCGTTCACCTCGAGCTCGAGCGCGTCGTTCCACAGCGGGAGCTGCAGGTATGCCTGCGCGGGCAGCACATCGAGCTCGACGGTAGTGCGGTACGCACCGTAACCTGCGAGGAGCTCGGGCACGCCGGGCAGCTCGTCCCACCAGGGGAGGGCCTCAAGCGCGTCAAAGCGCGCGAGCTCACGGTAGCCTCCCGCGAGGAAGTCGCAGCTATCAGGGGATTCCTGCAGCTCGTGCAGGGTGAGCGACCAGCCGTCCAGCTCCTGTTCGTGCAGGCCGTCCCACGTCCAGGCGGGTAGCGAACTCGTGCCGTCACGCAGCCCAACAGCGACCAGTTGGTCGGCCTCAAGGGGCAGGTGCAGCGCAACGCCGCCAGCACATGGCTCGCTCGGGAGTGCGTATTCGCGCCCGCTCGTGAGGTCCAAGAGGTAGGCCTGGCCCGCGCCCGCAAGGAAGACGTCCAGCTCTACAGGCTCCAGCACCCCAGAGCCCAGCGCACCGGGCATGAAGGTCGCGGGATCTGCCTTGCCGTCCGCGCCGGTTCTCACGCGATTGCCGTTGTAGAGCAGGTAGACGTCCTCACTGCCGTGGCGCGCGTGGGCTGAGAAGACGTGGGCAGAATCGTAGTGCGCATCAGGCGCGATGCCCGCAGCTTCGAATGCCGCGAGCAGGGCGGGATAGCTTTCGGTTACGGTCACGTTTTCGCAGCTCAGGAGTTCGTCGCAAGCCGTCTGCCAGGCGCTTCGGCCGGCCTCGTCCGACAAGAGATGGGGCGACAGCCATGTCCTGCCCACCACGAAGACGGGAAGTCCCGCGCGCGCCAGCCCTGCCAGGCGAAGGAGCGTCGCGGCACCCACATACGCCTGCTCTGCCAGCACGAGCGCCTTGTAGGCTGCGCCCTGGGGATCGAGGCGCCCGTCATCTACCTGCGCGTTCTCGTGTGCGAGCAGACGGGGCGACAGAAACTCATAGCTGTATCCGTGCGCGTTGAGCAGGCCGCCGTCGCGCACCTCATGGGCGCCGTCGGCGCCGTGGCCGTGGTTGAGGTAGGCCTCCCGCACGAAGGCGATATCAACCAGAGCCCGCGCGCGGCGCAGCTCGTTGAGCCGCGCGACGGCGTCGGTCATCTGCGCGAACGAGTGCTCCGAGAGCGTGCGGCCCCAATTGTTGGAGCACACGCGGCTCCACGCTTCCCAACCAGGCCAGACGATGTCCTCCATGCCCGCACCGCAATACGCGGCACCGTGGAACACCTGCGCGTTGCAGCCCGCGATGGCCGCGCGCTTGAGCCACCAGAGCATGTCGCGCTGGGTCTGGCCATAACCAGAGCCAAACTCCGCGGCCGCCTCGAAGGAGTAGCGCGGCTTACGCGTGAGGTGTGCCGCGCCCGCCATCACGCGCAGGTTGTCGAGGGTCTGGCGCCCGAGCGACTCGTTCTCCGGCAGGTCGACGACCGCTGCAGCATTCTCTTCGCAGAACGGCTTGTTGTACGCCACCTGATAGCGGACGGTCTTGCCCAGCCGCGCAGCCGCATCGCAGAGCGTGCGCAGGTGGCGCTCTTCGTACATCCAGCTCAGGGTCTCAAGGTAGTCGTGCCGGACCCTTTCGGTGAGTCCCGTCTCGTTGAAACGGAAGCCTGGCACGTCGTTCTTGGGATAGGTGGCCGGCTCGCCCACGGCGGGGAGGTAGGGAATGATTGAGTAGCCGTGACGGGCCTCGAAGACCTCGGCAAAGTCACGCGTCCACTCCATGGCCACGCGGTACTCGAGTGAGTCGCAGAAGAAGGAGCGCAGGTAGCGGGCCTCGTCTCCCAGTGCGGGGAGCAGTTCGTGCTCCCACCAGGCGACGCTCGCCTCGACGCCCGTACGGCTGAGGTGGTCGATCACGAAGTGCTTGCCAAGCACCTTGTGGCAGGCCGGCTGACCCCAGAAGGCCAGGATGTACCAGAAGTCCCGCCCATCGTCTTCGGGCCGCCAGTCAATCATGCGGTCGTGCACGTAGGGCATCAGGTCCACGTAAGAGCTGGTGTCGAGCAGCCTGTCGTGCCCATCTATGTCCCGATACGCGCTCACAGCAACCAGCTCGGGGGTGCCCTCGTCGTGCGACACGCGTCGTTCGGGCAGCTCGAGCGGCTTGTTGCCGGCAAAGGTGGTGAGCGTCATGCCATAGGTGAGCTCGTAGAGGGCGGCGGGGTCGTCCGCATCGGCGATCTGGGGCACCGAGATGGGCCAGCCGGGGCCATTGGCGATGTCCACGGCCAGGCCGTGTGCGGCCGCCTCGCGCAGCACCACGCGCGCGGCCTCATAGTAGTGCGGCGTGCCCCAGCGGTGCGCGTCGGGCATCGGCGTGTCAAAGAAGTTGACGGCGACCAGCTCGATGGCACCAAAACCGCGGCGCGCGAGGGCTGCCACGTCCGCGCGCAAGCCCTCCTCGGTCACGTGTCCCTCGGGAATCCAATAGCGGGCCTGCGGACGTGTGCTGGGGGAGGGGCTGAGCTTCATGGTGGTCTCCTCATGGGGCTGGATCATGGTTTCACTTTAGCCCAGCCACCAAGAGCGTGCGTCCGCAATAATGCGCCAAAACTTTTGAAATTTAGGCAGCTTTGCACGCGCTTCGGCAACCCCACGGGCAGCTGTTGCGTCATTTCGTATATGCCGTTTCTCTGCATGCGGCCTGCCAGCGGCTACCATGAAGATGCCCGTTGTACGTGCCCCGTCGTGAGGAGCCACCGTGTCGTTGGAGCAGATCACCAGCCCCGAACTCAGCCCGCGCTGCATGCGCTGCATGCTTGACAAATTTATGGACGCCTGCCCTGCTGATGCGCCGTGGCAGCTGCGTGCCGAATACCTGCGCAAGGTCCTGAGCACCGTGGCGGACGGTTCGCTCACGATGACCGCGCCCGAGATCAGCAACGCGCTGACCGACGTGCTGCGCGACATGTTCGGCATCCAGCAGCGCGACTATACGCAGGTCAAGCGGCATTTCAACGAGCTCGTGCTGGGACTTGAGGACCAGATCAGGCAGCGCTTGGAGGCGAGCGACGATCCGCTGGGCCTGGCCGTGCGCTGCGCCATCGTGGGCAACCTCATTGACTTCGGCCCGACGGGCAACGTGAGAGAAGAGCAGCTCCTGCAGCTCATCGCGGACGCCGACGGGATGGATGTCGACAAGGATGCCCTCGCCGATCTTGAGGCGCGCATCAAGGGTGCTCGCACCATCGCGTACCTCACGGACAACTGCGGCGAGGTGGTGCTCGACAAGCTGCTCATCGAGCAGATCGTGCGCGCGAACCCCGAGGCCCAGGTGACGGCCATCGTGCGCGGTTATCCCACGTCAAACGACGCGACCATGGAGGACGCGCAGCAGGTGGGGCTCGATGCGGTGGTCAACGTCATCGGCAATGGCAGCGGCATCGCCGGTACCGTGCTCTCCGACGTGAACGCAGAGACGCGGGCTGCCCTGCGCGACTCTGACCTGGTCATCTCAAAAGGCCTTGCCAATTATGAGACGCTTTCGGGCCGCGGCTCCAACATCTACTTCCTCTTCCTGTGCAAATGCCAGCTCTATGTCGAGGTATTTGACGTGCCGCTCTATAGCGGTATGGTGGTTCGTGGGGTATAGTCCCCCCGAAGCGGAATGACTGCTTCGAGGAAGAGCGGATGCCAAGGGGTAAGCATGTGCGCACAGCCCATACAGGTACTAAAGGTCCGAGACCGCTGCGAGTTCCGTTCATGGCTTGCCGAGAACCATGCTACCGAGTCGGAATGCTGGGTGGCACTCAAGCGTGGACGCCCCATCGACTCCCATGTCTTCTACTATATCGACGCTGTCGAGGAGGCCCTGTGTTTTGGCTGGGTGGACAGCGTGCAGAAGGAGATTGACGGCGTGCGCATGCAGCGTTTCACGCCACGCAAGCCCCGCAGTCCCTGGACCGAGCTCAACAAAGAGCGCGTGCGCAGGCTTGAGGCCCTCGGTCTCATGACTGACGCGGGACGCGCGGTCCTGCCCGCCATGGGACCAAGAAGCTTTCGGGTGGATGCGGATGTCGAGCGTGCGCTCAAAGACGCGCGCTGCTGGGCGGCGTTCAGGCGTTTTCCGCCCCTCTACCAGCGCATACGCGCATATAACGTGGCCTTCTACAAAACGCGGAACCCCGAGCAGTACGCCCGGAGCCTTGAGAACCTGATTGCGCACACCAAGCGCGGTGAGCTGTATGGCGAATGGAACGACTATGGCCGCCTGCTCGACTATTGAGCTTGGGCCCGCTTGAGAATCACCGATCGGATAAGTCTGGCGTTGTTGGGCCGATTCCGCGAGCATGCCGGCGGCACACCGCGAGAGTATCGTGCGCAACGCGCAAGGAGAGCCGTTACAACTTGCCAAGGCCAACACGAGCCATCATTATCAAAATGAACCAGCACTTTTGAAATAGTGACCGCAGAGCGAAGGAGGCCGATCCTTTGCATTTCTGCTGGCACAATAGATGCGAGCACACCAATCGCGGGCATCTTGGGAGGTCATCATGCGCATTGCTCGTCTGCAGGTCAACCACGTCACCAATCCGCTCGGCTTTTATCTGGGCGAGCGCCCCACCTTCAGCTGGGTGGTCGAGGAGGCTAGAGGCACGTATGCCGAGGCTTCGCGCGTGGTCGTGACGCGTGCGGGCGAGGTCGTGGCTGACACCGACTGGGCGAGGCTCGATGCCAAGGCTTGCGCGCTTGACGTGCCACTGGCACCGCGTACCCGCTACGAGTGGACCGTCTCCGTGCGCAGCGATGCGGGCGAGGAGGCTACGAGCAAACCCGCCTGGTTCGAAACGGCCAAGATGGACGAGCCGTGGGCTGCCCAGTGGCTCACCTGCGCCTATGACGAGCCGCGCCACCCGGTTTTCGGCAAGGTGCTCGAGCTGCAGGGTGGCGAGATTGCCGCCGCGCGCCTGTACGCCGTGGGCCTTGGCGTGTACCAGGCCTACGTTGATGGCACACGCGTGAGCGATGAGCGCCTTGCGCCGGGCACGCACGCCTATGACCAGTGGATCCAGTACCAGACCTATGATGTCACCGACTTGGTAACCGATGGCGCCGAGCTCTCCGTGGCTCTGGGGCATGGCTGGTACTCGGGCCGCTTCGGCTTCGTGCTGAGCGACAAGGGCTTCTACGGCAACGACTGGCGGCTCATCGCGGAGCTGCGCGTGACCTATGCCGACGGCAGCGAGCAGGTCATCGGCACGGACGAGAGCTGGCAGGTGAGGCGCTCCAACGTGACCTTCTCCAACATCTACGATGGCGAGCGCGTGGACGACACGCTGCCCGCGCTCGCGCCCGTCTCCGCCAGCCTGCTGGCCGCGGATGAGGCCGCGGCTGCCACTGCCAAGCTGCACGACCGCCTCTCCCTGCCCGTGGTGGCGCACGAGACCTTCGTGCCCGAGCTCGTCCGCACGCCCGCAGGCGAATGCGTGCTCGACCTCGGGCAGAACATCGCGGGCACCTTCGCCCTGCGTGGGCGGTGGCCGCAGGGCAGCACGCTACACCTGCAGTTCAGTGAGCTGCTGCAGGACGGCAGCTTCTACCGCGACAACCTTCGCACGGCGCTTGCCGAGTACTGGTACGTCTCCGACGGGGCCGCGCACGAGCTTACGGCAGGCTTCACCTTCTATGGCTATCGCTACGTCAAGGTCGAGGTGGATGGTGCGGCGCCTGAGTGCTTCGACCCAGCGTGCTTTACGGGCATCGCGCTCTACAGCGATTTCGACGGCGAGCGCGGCCGCCTCACCACGGGCAACGCCAAGGTCAACCAGCTCATCTCCAACGCGCGTTGGGGCATGAAGGACAACTTCCTCGACACCGCCACCGACTGCCCGCAGCGTGACGAGCGCATGGGCTGGACGGGCGATGCCAACGTGTTCTCCGGCACGGCGCTGCGCCTTGCCGCGCCCTATGCCTTCTATCGCAAGTATCTCTACGACATGGCCCTTGAGCAGGCTACCCTTGACGGAGACATGGTTATGGTCGTGCCGAGCTACGGCCTCAAAGGTGGCGCTTCCGTTTGGGGCGACGCGACTACCTGCATCCCGTGGAACATGTACGAGATCGATGGAGACCCCGCCATCTTGGTCGAGCACTATGAGGCAATGTGTGGCTGGGTCGACTGCATGGAACGCCGTGATGGCGATGACCACGGTTGGGGGAAGTGCTTCCAGTTTGGTGATTGGCTGGCTCTCGACACAAAGGACCCGGGCGGACGCCGTGGTTACACCGACGAGGGTTTCATCGGCTACCTTTCCTACTGGAACAGCGCCATGATCGTGGCTGCTGCCGCGCACGTGCTCGGCAAAGCGGATGACGAGGCGCGCTATCGTGCGTTGGCCGATCGCGTGCGCTCATGGATTGAGGCTGAGTACTATACCTCGACCGGTCGTTGCGCCGTCAACACGCAGACGGCTTACGCGCTCTCGCTGTGGTACGGCTTTGGCGACCGCGATTGGTCGGCTGCACAGCTACGCAAGCTCTTGGAAGAGAACGGTGGCAAACTGACCACGGGATTTGTGGGCACCCCGCTGCTGTGCCCCGTGCTCAGCCAGAACGGCATGGATCGCATGGCGTATGAGCTGCTGCTTTCCGAAACCTATCCTGGCTGGCTCTTTGCGGTCGATCGTGGTGCCACCACCATCTGGGAGCGCTGGAACTCCCTTGACGAGGACGGGCACATTACAGGCATCGACATGAACTCGATGAACCACTACAGCTACGGTGCCATCGTGGAGTGGCTCATGAGCTACGCCGCGGGCCTCAACCTGGCAGAGCCGGGCTTCGCGCGTGCAACCGTGGCACCGCACGTGAGCTGGCGCCTGCGCTCGTGCGCTGCCGAGATGGATACGGCTGCTGGTACGTATGCCGCGAGCTGGGAGTGTGTTGACGAGAACCATCTACATGTTGCGGTTGCGGTTCCGTTTGGCGGGGAGGCGCGGGTCACACTACCGTTTGCCCCCGAGGGTGCCTATGCTGAGCTAGGCGGTCAGGAGCTTGCTACAGGAACCTACGAAGTGACCTACGAGACGACCGAGCCTTTGCGTCGCGTGCCCTGTGTGGACTGGACGATCGCGCAGATCCTCGCCGACAAACCGGCGAGTGTCGCGGCTCGTCCGTTTGTGGACGGCTGGGATTATTCGATGATGCAGGCCGATCCGTCCAAGACGCTGCGTGAGCTGCAGGCGGAAGGTCTCGGCCAGAACGTGAAGATGACGGCTGAGCAGCTTGAGGCTTGCGACGCAGCGTTGCGGGCACTGGCAGACTAGCGGCTAGGCCTAAACGGGCAAA
>CACYAX010000082.1 GCA_902772435.1 uncultured Coriobacteriaceae bacterium
GTTCAACGTGCCGAGCTTCGAGGCCGTCCGCGCCACCATCGACGCAGCCGAGGAGACCGGCTACCCCGTGATCCTCTCCCACGCCGAGGTCCACGAGGACATCGCGCCGCTCGACAAGATCGGCCCGATGATGGTGGCCCTGGCCGAGCGCTCGAGCGCCCTCGTGTGCGTGCACCTCGACCACTGCGAGCACCTATCCTACATGCGCAAGGCCCTCGAGATGGGCTTCAACGGCGCCATGTACGACGGCTCCTACCTGCCCTACGAGGTCAACGTGGCCAACTCCCAGCGCGCAGCCGACATGTGCGTGGCCTTCGACTGCGGCCTGGAGTGCGAGATCGGCTCCATGGGTGCTCGTGAGGCGGGCGAGCGTGACGAGGGCGGCACTGCCGAGGAGTCCGGCGCCATCTACACCGATCCCGACCAGGCGGCCAAGTTCATCGACGAGTCCGGCCTCGACGTGCTCGCGTGCTCCTTCGGCACCGTCCACGGCATCTACAAGGGCGAGCCGCACCTCTCCTTCGAGGTGCTCGAGCAGATCCGCCAGCGCCGTCCCATCCCGCTCGTGATGCACGGCGGCTCGGGCGTCTCCAACGAGGACTACCACAAGTCCATCGACGCGGGCATCCGCAAGATCAACTACTACACCTATGGCGCGAAGTTCTCCGGCGAGGCCGTCATCAAGAAGATCGCCGACAAGCGCGCCGAGAACGACGATGCCATCGTGTACTGGCATGACATGACCACCGCGGCCTACGAGCGCTACCTCGAGGTCACGATCGAGACGATGAAGGTCTTCGCGAACGGCGCCGCGCCGCTCGCCTAGGCTTGCGTGAAAGGGGGAGCTGTGGGTAAGGTTGACACCAGCCTTATGGGCCCTGAGCTCGTGTTCTTTGACATCGAGGCGACGGATTCCGCAGATCTTTTCGCCAAGCTGGAGCCGATCTATCTCGAGCGCGGGCTCGTGCGCGAATCGTGGATCGACGCCATCAACAAGCGCGAGGACGCCTATCCGACGGGCCTCCCGTTCGATGCCATCGGCGTCGCCATCCCGCACGTGGAGCCCGAGCACATCGTCAAGCCCTACATCGCGATCATTCGCCCCAAGGGCACGGTGCGCTTCCGCGGCATGGGTGGCATGCCTGACACCGACGCGGAGCTCATCATCAACCTCGGTCTGCTCGCGCACGCCGAGGACCAGGTGGCCGTGCTCCAGGCGCTCATGAACGTCTTCATGAGCGAGGAAGCGGTCAACGACCTTCTGGCGCAGACCACGGCCGAGGGCATGGTCGCCTCCATGACCAAGTGGTGCCAGGAGTACGCCGAATAGGCGCCCCAGATAGCTAACGACAACGCGCTCCCTCGGAATGTTCCGAGGGAGCGCGTTGTGTTTGTGTGTGCCTGGGGGCTTGTTTGGGTTGCGGGCTGGTGCGAGGCTAGCCGATGCGCTCCGCCATGAGGTCGTAGAGCTCGTCGGGCGTGGTCGCGGCGCAGCAGGCGGCGAGCAGCTCCCCGTCCTCCAGCATGGCCATGATGCGCTGGATCATGGCCAGCTCGGCGTGCGCCTCGGCGATGGCAAGGGTGAAGAGGATCTTGGGGTGCAGGGTGGTGCTCGGGTCGCCCATCATGCGGAAGGTGACGTCGCTCTTGAGGGTGGCGATGCCGACGGCCGTCTGGGTGACGTGGTCGCGGGCAGCATGGGGCATGGCGATGTCCATCCCGGCCGCGGGGAGGCCCGTGGCATACATGAGCTCGCGGTCCGCGACTGCCTGCGGGAAGGTGGGCTTGGCATAGCCGGCGCTCACGAAGGGTTGGGCGGCAGTCACGATGGCATTGTCCGCGTTATCCGATTCCACGCCGATGAGTATGAGCTCCTTCTTGAGCAGCATACGTGGCCCCCATCCCCCAATGTGCTTGCCTTGAGGCACATTATGCCACGAACGAGTATGGTTTGATCCCGCCGTCATCGCTTCGTGACAGAGGGGCTTGCTGGCAGGACGGCGGGCTGGCGGGCGGAACGCATCAGTTCCGGCATCCGTATCGATGCGTTCGGCGGGCTGGCGGGCGGCTCGCATCAGTTCCAGCGCCCGTATTGCTGCGTTTGGCAGGACGGCTGGCGACTCGCATCAGTTCCGGCCCCCGAACCGCTGCGTTTGGCGGGAAGGCTGGCGGGACGCATCGGTTCCGGCCTCCGGACTGCTGCGTTTGGCGGGCTGCTGGACGGAGCGGCAGCCTACCAGTCAAACCCGTTGCGCTCGGCGAACGACTCCGCCGCAAACCACACGTTGCGGGTACCCTGCGCCCAGCCAATGAAGTCGGGCACGTCCATGATGATGGGGTCGGCCTCGGCGATGACGAGCGTGGCCTCCTCGAAGCTGAGGGGCTGCGCCTCGGGCCGGTCGGGCAGGTAGAGTTCCACCATGACGGGGTGCAGCAGCGCGTAGGCGCCGCCCTCCACGAGCCGCGCGTAGCCCTCGAGCGCGCGTTTGGCAGCGCCCATCCTGCCCAGCTTGTAGAGCAAAATGGTGCGCGCGAGGTGCATCCAGCTGCTTCCCTGGCGAGAGAAGCGCACGTCAAGGGCATCAAAGGACTCCTCGTCCTCGAGGCGGGCGTAGGCGAGCGCGCAGGTATGGCGGCAGCCGAGCGCGTCGTCAGGCGCCAGGGCGATGCAGCTCTCGCCCGTCTCGGCAGCCAGCCGATAGCGGGCGGTGTCGAGGGCCGTGCGCGAGACGGCTGCCTGCAGGCGCAGGTGCGGACGGACCGTGAGGTCGGTCCAGGCGTTCAGGGACCCTTCGGGCGCCTTGGCTTGCAGCTCATCGAAGACGCGCTGCGACTGAGCGGAAAGGCTGAGGTCAAGCAGGGCAGAGAGCAGCCTGTCGGGATCGAGGTTGCTGGCCTGCAGGCGGATGAGGGCCGCATCGAGGCAGTCGGGGTCAATCGCGAGCGCCTCGTCGCAGTCGGCCGTCAGACGGGCGAGCCGCTTGGTGCGGGAGGCGTAATATTCGTCGTCATCGAGCAGGTCCTCGTTGGCGCAGGCGTCCTCATGGCGCTCAAGGGCGCGCGTCACCAGGTAAAAGGCCCGGTCAGACGGGGTGTCGACAAACGCCTGGGGATTCTTGCGCACGTCGAGCTCGAGCTCCCTGAAGCCGCCTTCGGAAAGGCCGCCGAGCTTCTCGGAACGCTGCGTGGCAAGCCGCTGCACGAGTTCGTCGCGGGCCCTCATGATGCGCCACCCGGCGTTTCGGGGCCGCCGGATTGTCCGCGGTTGCCAGGCCCCGGCGTGCCCGAAGGATTGAACTGGTCCTTCCCGACCAGCGTCGCGGCGGTCTCCACGAGGTCTGACATCTCGACGAGCTGCTCTTTCGTGGCGAGCGCAAGCGACTCGAGCATGACCCAAGAGCCGAAGGAACCTCGTCCGAGCGCGTCGCGTCCCTCCTGGAAGAGGACGGTTCCCTCCGAGGCAGCGATGATGATCTCGTCCTCGCTGTAGGGCGGCACACACAGGCGCGAGAAGACGCCGTCCGGCAGCTCGCGCTGCCGCGCGAGTGCCACGGCGGCATGCGGATAGGAGGCAACCATGATACGGAGCTGTTTGCGGGCGCCAAAGAAGTCGCGTCGCCGGTAGGCAAGGGAGGCCCGCGCGAGCGACGACCAGGCGTTGCCCGACGAATGGCTGTGCACGGTGGGGACGAGGCGGCGCTCGAACGCGTCGAGCCCTTGGTCGTCCTCGAGCTTCGCATAGGCGAGCGCGGCCGTGAAGCGCACGTCTGCGGGGTCCGCGGGATCGAGCTCGAGGAGCTCGTTGGCATAGCGGAGGGCCTCGCGGTTGCGGCCGCAGATCACAGCCTTCTCGGCGAGCATGGCCATCCAGCGCAGGTAGGGGGCCATCGCGATGGAGGCGGCGAGCTGGGCGCGCTCAGGCGCGGAGTCCTTTGCCGCCTCGGCGCCACGCTCCTCGCAGGAGGCTTTGACCTCTTCCGCCCCCTGGCGCAGGAAGTCGTAGTAGCCCTCGAAGGACGCCGTGGTCGCGGCGACCTGCATGCGCACGGCGTCGTGGCAGCGCTCGTCAAGCGAGATGGCCTCGCCGAGCAAGGTGCGGGCGCGCGAGATGAGGGTCTCAGCCTCCTCGTCGTTGGCGAAGGGAAGCTTGTAGTCGATGAGCGTCGTCGCGTCGGCAACGAGGTGGAACGCGCGGTCGGCATCAGACTGGGGGAGGGAGTCGCGGTTCTGGGCGAAACGGCGGCCGAACGTCGCGAAGGCGACCGCCGCGTCACGCGGGTCATCGCTGTCGAGGCTGCGGGCAAACCGCAGGCCAAGCCGCTGGTAGTCCTCGCGATGTGGGTCAAACGCCATGGTCCCTCCCTTCCTGTGGCTAGTCATTATCGCGCGTAACCGCTGCCAGCGCCACTGGCGCAGCGCGATATTTACACCGCACACATTCTGGTGGCAAAACGGCGGCGTGACAGCCCAGGGGACGGGCTCGTGCCAAGGTGACCGATGGCTCTGCTGCTGCGCTCTAGGCCTCGTGGCGGGTGACGGCCTCCGAAAAGAGCTGCTGCGACGCCTAGGCCTCGTGGCGGGTGACGGCCTCCGAAAAGAGCTGCTGCGCTCTAGGCCTCGTGGCGAGCGACGGCCTCTGCAAAGAGCTCCGCGTCGAGCTTCACGGGCACGAACGCATGGCCGCGGTGCTGCGTGGGCTCGGTGCCGCGGCAGAGCAGACAGACCACGGCCCCACCGTCCTCGGCAAAGGCGAGGTCGACGGCACGCTGCACGGCCTCCGCGCGGTCGAGTATGGTCTCGCAGGGCGTGCCTTCGGGCGTGGAGGCTTCCATGACGGCGCAAATGTCAGCCACCGGCTCCTCGCCAGGGTCATCCTCGGTGAAGATGAGCAGGTCAGACCACTTGGCAGCCTCTTGGGGAAGCTCGTAGCGACGCTCGACCGCCTTGCTGCCCACCGCGCCGAAGACCGAGATGATCGTGCGGCCGGGGTACTGCGCGCGCACGGCCGGCAGCAGGCGCGAGAAGGCCATCTTGTTGTGTGCGAAGTCGATCACGCCCACGACCTTGCCGCCTGCAGCCTCTATGACCTCCATGCGCCCCGGGACGCTCACCTGCGCGAGGCCGGCGACCACCTGCTCGCGGGGGATGCCCAGCACCTCGCAGATGACGATGGCGGCAAGCGCGTTCTCGACGTTGAACCTGCCCAGGAGCGGCAGGGCGACCGGTCCCTCCCAGCTGGGCGTGTGGGCGACGAAGCGCATGCCGCGGCCGTTCGTCGTGACGTCGCTTGCCCATATGGTGGGCTGGGCGCCGGTATCGGCTTCTGCGACGGACGCGGAGGACGCGTCCTCATCGCAGATGGCGAAGGTGACGACGCGCCCGCAGGTGCCCGCGGCAGCGAGGACCTCGGGGGCCCGGTCGCTCGAGAGGTTCACGACACCCACCTTGGCCTGCGAAAAGATCTTGAGCTTGCTCTGGAAGTAGTCCTCCTCGTCGGGGTGCTCGACGGGCGAGATGTGGTCGCGGCCGAGGTTGAGGAAGCACGCGACGCCGAGCTCGAGGCCCAGCGTGCGGTCGTACTTGAGCGCCTGGCTCGAGACCTCCATGACGAGGTAGGGGAGGCCTGATGCCTGCGTGTTCGCCACGTGGCGCCAGAGGTCGGGGGCCTCGGGCGTGGTGTTCACGCTTTCGGCGCGCTCGATGCCGTCGAAGGTCTCGACCGATCCCATGATCGCGGTGCGCGGCGCGTCCGAGCCCGCATCGAGAACGGTGCGCAGCATGTAGGCCGTGGTCGTCTTGCCCTTCGTGCCCGTGATGCCCACCACGCCGAGCGTGCGGTCGGGGTGGCCCCAGGCGATGGGGGAGACGATGCCCATGGCGCGGCGCACGTCGTTGACTATGAGTGCTGGTACCTGCGGTGCAGCTGCGGCGAGCTCGTCCGCGCGGGCCTCGTCGGTGAGGTAGGCCACAGCCCCGCGCTCAAGCGCCGAGGTGAGGTAGGCGGGCTTGAAGGCGACGCCCTTGGCGATGAAGAGGTGCCCTGCGGCTGCGAAGCGGGAGTCGCAGTCAGCGCCCGTTATGGGTGTGGCAGCGGCTGCTTCGAGATTGCGGCGGGCGACGAGGAGGCCTTCGGCGTCCAGCAGCTGTGAGAGCGTGGCAAGCGTGCAGGTTTCCATGGTTCCTCCTCTGGGTGGGGCCGGGAATGCGGTGGGTGCCGTCCTTTCGGCACCTTGGGAATGCGGTGGGTGCCGCCCTTCCGGCACCCGGGAATGCGGTGGGTGCCGCCCTTCCGGCACCCGGGCCTGGACCCGCCGATACTTCCCGGGCCTGGACCCGCTGATATGTCCTGGGTCTGGACCCGCCGTTTCGTCCCGGGTCTGGACCCGCCGTTTCGTCCCGGGCCTGGACCCGCCGATACGAAAAGACGCCCCGATGCGGGGCGCCAGATTGGGTGCTGGTGGGCGATGACGGATTTGAACCGCCGACCTTGTGCTTGTAAGGCACCTGCGCTAGCCACTGCGCCAATCGCCCGTAAGCTAGAAGTGTAGCACATGGGGGCGCGTGAGCTGCATGCGAGTCTGGGGCACGTCAAAGCTGCGGATTGGGGGTCGGGCTTCATACGAGAGGCGGTTCTCGTAGCTCAGACGGCCCCGAGGGCCGCGTCGTATGAAGTGCCGACCGCATATCCGCAGGTCGTGGGGCGGCCCTCTTCATACGACGGGGCGTTTTGGCCCCGAATGCGCCCGAAAGCCCCGGTTGTATGAAGTGCCGGCAGCATATCCGCAGGTCCCGAGGCTCCGGGTTTCATACGACAGCGCGTTTTCGCCGCCCAGACGGCCCCGAGGGCCGCGTCGTATGAAGTGCCGCCGGCAAACCCGCAGGTTCCGAGGCCCCCGACTTCATACGACAGACCGTCTTCGCCGCCCAGACGGCCCCGAGGGCCGCGTCGTATGAAGTCCCGCAACCTGCAAGCCTGCGCACCTTGTCTGCGCCCAACCCGTGCCTCAGCTGCCCGTCGGCGCCTTCCAGCCTGGATGCGCCTCCGCAAATCGCGCGACAGCGGCACTGCGCAACTTGTCCCAGACCTCAAACGAGCCCGTATACCCCTCTGCCGACGCGCGCAGCTGCTCAAACGCCTCGTCAAGCGCCCACATCTCCCCAGGCGCGTTGCTGCAGTGATCGCTTGCCACGAGTCGTCCCACGAACGTCTTGTAAACGGCAAACATGGGCAGCGCAAGGCCCTTGCACTCGTTGTCCAGCGCCTCGTCCTCACCATCGGGTCGCAGCGCTATGCCCAGCTCACGGTACATGCGATACGCCTCGCACGTTGCCGCCAAACCCTCGCGCGTTTCGCCGAAGCTCACCTTCGTGAGGTCGTAGTCATGCGCAAAGCAGAGGTAGACGATGGGCAACACCGATACGGCGTGACACTTGAGGTAGGCGTCCATAGAGTGCTCGTCCTGCATGCTCTTCGCCCCTATGGCGCTGGCAACGCGTTCGCGCATGGCGTCGGAGAGCGGCTTTGTCTTGGCATCCAACGGTCCGCAGATGAGCTTGGGGTTGAGATGCAAGCTCACCACGCGCTCGCTCTCGCGGTGGCCCGCGGCCATGAAGAACCCAAAGGCCACCTCTTTGCTGGGGCATGCATCGAGAATCTCCTGCTCACAGGCACTGGCCTGCATGTTGTTGCCCACCAGCACCACGCGGGGACTCACGTTGGCCGCGAGTGTGGGCAGCACCGCTGGAACCTGCGTCTGCTGCATGACCACGAAAATCATGTCATAGCGATTCTCGGGGCTAAGTTGGCGAATGACGTGCACGCGATCGGTGGTGGTGCGCATCTGCAGGGCGTGGCGGATGACCAGCCCCCTTCGCTCGAGCACGTCGGCCCATGCGCCGCGGGCAAGCAGCGTCACGCTATTGCCTGCCTGATAGCACAGATGGGCGAGCTCGCATCCTATCACGCCAGCTCCGAAGACAAGTACGCGCATGGCTGCCTCCCTTGCTTGTTTCATGTGGCTAACTGCGTCCATGGTAGCACCTGAGGCGAAGGCGATGTTCGGTCTGGAGAGGGAGGCGCCTGGGCGAGCGCGAGGCTG
>CACYAX010000083.1 GCA_902772435.1 uncultured Coriobacteriaceae bacterium
ACGTTGGGGATACTCCCCAATGTCCACGCCGAGCGAGAGGCGGCCGCAGCTACGCCCCAAGCTGGCAGCTCAGGCACCGCGCCTGTTGGATCTGGTCGTCCGCGCAGGTGAGCAAGTTGGTGTCCCAGACGGCGAAGTCAGCGAGCTTGCCCACCTCGAGGGTCCCCAGCTCGGCCTCGCGCCCCACGGCGATCGCCCCACCCAGGCTGTACGCACGCAACGCCTGCGCCCGCGTGAGGCAGTGCTCGGGATACCAGCCGCCCGCAGGCTCGTGGCCTTCCGGCGTGCGCCGCGTCACGGCCGTATAGAGCACGTCCATGCTGGTAGGAGGCACGACCGGCGCATCGGTGCCCAGCGCGAGCTCCACGCCCTCCCTCACCATCTGCGCAAACGGCCACATGCGGCGAGCGCGCCACTCCCCAAGGTCGCGTGCCGGCTGCTCAAGCTCGATCGTCACGTGCGGCGGCTGCACCGAGGCGACCACATGCGCCTCGCGCAGGCGCGCGATGTCCGCGGGCTGGATGTCCTCGATGTGTTCCATGGTGTTGCGTCCCTGCGCGGGGTCACCGTACCGCGCGCGGGCCTCGGCGAAGATGTCGATGGCCTCGTGCACCGCCGCGTCGCCGATGGTGTGGATGCGCACGGCATGCCCGCGGCGCGCGGCTGCCAGCACGAGGGCGCGCATGCGCTCGGGCGGCAACGTCGGCCGCCCCACGTCGCCGGCAAAGCGCGCGTTCTCGTACTCCTCGGTGCACCACGCCGTGTGCTGACTCGAGACCCCATCAAAGAACTGCTTGAAGCCCGGCGCGCGCAGGCGGTCGCCCGTGTAGCGCGCCTGCAGCTCCTCGAGGTTGCTCTGCTCATCGGAGAGCGTCGGGAAGAGGTGAGCGCGCACCGAAAGCTTGCCCTCGGCCAGTAGCGTCTCATATACCTGCGGATTTATGCCGTCCGCGCCAGGGATGAGCGAGAGCGCCATGTCGCAGACCGAGGTGATGCCCATCGCGTTCAGGCGCGCGAAATAGCTCTGGTAGATCCCGCAGAGCTCCTCGGTCGTGAAGGACGAGAGCACCTTGGCCACGTTGACCATGCCCGCCGCCTCACGCAGGATGCCCGTGAGCTGTCCTTCGGCGTCGCGGTCGAAGCTGCCGCCCGCGGGAGGCTCGGTCTCGTCGGTGATGCCCAGGCGCGCAAGGCCCGCGCTGTTCACCCAGTGCGTGTGCGCATCGCCCGAGTACATGGCCACGGGACGGTCGGGAAAGGCCCGGTCAAGCGAGTAGCGTGTGGGCATGTCGAGCGTGCCCCACGCCGTCTCGCGCCAGCCGTGCCCCATGAGCCAGCTGCCGTCGTCGGGCCGCGTCTGGGCAAAGGCGACCATGTGTGCCACGCAGTCCTGCTCACTCGTGCCCAGGTACTCCGTGGCAAGCGCGCTCGGGAAGAGCGCCGCATGGAAGACGTGCTGGTGGGCGTCGTGAAAGCCCGGGCAAATGAAGGCGTCGCCCCAGTCCTCGACAGGCGCTCCCTGTGCCAGGGCCTCGGCCTCGCTGCGTGGGGCAACCGCCACCACGCGACCGCCCTTCACGGCCACGGCGAGCGGCCGCGTAACATCGCAGCCCGCCTCGGCCGTGAACACGTTCTCAGCGGTAACTACCTTGTCTGGCTGCATGCTGCGTCCTTTCGCCGCGTGACGCACCCAGTGTACTCCCCCGCATGCGCGCAGAAAAGTAAACGTTGGTATACCTCGCCCTGCCCTGTGGCGCGGGCCGCGGTATACCAACGCTTCGAAGCTCATTGGGAGTGCGCTGGAGCAGCTAGTCCTCGAGATAGCGGGCCAAAAACTCGCGCGTGCGGGGCAGCTGCGGGTTGGTGAACATGTCCTTGGGGTTGCCCTGCTCGGCGATGACGCCCTGGTCCATGAACACGACCTTGTCGGAGACGCTCTTGGCGAAGGCCATCTCGTGGGTCACCACGACCATGGTCATGCCCTCGGCGGCGAGGTCGCGCATGACGTTGAGCACCTCGCCCACGATCTCGGGGTCAAGCGCCGAGGTCGGCTCGTCGAAGAGCATCAGGTCGGGCTTCATGCAGAGCGCGCGGGCGATGGCCACGCGCTGCTTCTGGCCGCCGGAGAGCGAGGTGGCGGGCGCGTTCACGAAAGCGGAGAGGCCCACGGCGTCGAGGTTCTTGCGCGCCTCTGCCTCCGCCTCGGCCTTGCTCATCTTCTTGAGCGTCACGGGCGCGAGCGTGCAGTTGTCCAGCACGTTCATGTTGGCGAAGAGGTTGAAGCTCTGGAAGACCATGCCGATCTTCTCGCGCAGGCGGTTGATGTTCACGCGGTCAGCCGCGAGGTCCTCGCCGTGGAACCAGATGTGGCCCGAGTCGGGGGTCTCGAGCAGGTTCATGCAGCGCAGGAGCGTGGACTTGCCGGAACCCGACGCGCCGATGATGGTCACGACCTCGCCCGGCATGACGGCGAAGTCGATGCCCTTGAGCACGACGTTGTTGCCGAACGACTTGGTCAGGCCCTCGACGCTGATGAGCGGGGCGCCAGCAGGAACGGTGTATGCGGTGTCTGCCATGTTGTCCTCCTACTGCACGTTCTTGTGCTCGCGCTCGGTCTTCACGCGCGTCTGGTCGAGCGAGTACTCGCTGGAGCCGGTGCCGGCCACGGTGCCCACGGTGACGGCCGCGTCGGAGACGCTCATGAGCGGCTGGGGCTCGACGGAGAGGTGCTTGGCGAAGCGGCCGAGCAGCCAGCTCGCCACCATCGTGAGGCACAGGTACACGACCGCGGCCACCACGTAGATCTCCATCTGCTTGAAGTAGATGCCCGCCACGGTCTTGGTGGCGAACATCAGGTCAAACACGCCGATGACCGAGAGCACCGAGGAGTCCTTGATGTTGACCACGAGCTCGTTGGAGAGGGCGGGGATGGCGTTCTTCACGCCCTGCGGGAACACGACCTTGATCATGGCCTGCCACTGCGAGAGGCCGAGGCTGCGCGCCGCCTCGGCCTGGCCGGGGTCGACCGCCTCGATGCCGCCGCGCAGCACCTCCATCATGTAGGCCGTGGAGTTGAGCGAGATGGTCACGAGGCCGGCCACGAAGGTGGACCAGATGGCGCCGATCTCGGAGACGGTCATGCCCGTGTTGGAGAGGATGCCGAAGCCCGTGAAGTAGATGAGCATGCCCTGGACCATCATCGGCGTGCCGCGCACCACGGTGGAGTAGAGCTTGGCGAAGGTGCAGCCGAGGGTCTTGAGCAGGCGCACGAAGTCGTTGTCGGAGCGGTCGATGGTCTGGATGCGCAGGAACACGAGACCGATGGCCAGGAAGAACGCGATGATGGTGCCGAAGGTCGCCAGCTCGACGGTGGTGAGCACGCCCTTGCCGATGATGCCCATGGACTTGTCCACCATGTAGACGATGGAGCTCAGGAAGTCGGAGGGGTTGCGGTCCTGCGCGAGGGCCGTGGAGGTGACCGAGAGGAAGCCCATGACCGCGCGGTCGATGAAGAGCAGGAGCGAGACCGCCACGACCGCGTAGGAGAGGTAGCGCACCACGGTCATGAGCGGGTTCTTGCGGAAGGGCGAGGTCTCGCCGTAGTTCTTCCAGTGCGTCAGCTTGAGCACCAGCGCGACGGCCGAGAGCGCGAGCCACGCCATGAGGAACCAGTACATGGCCACCTCGACCGTGTAGGCGTTCGCAAGGAAGCTCATGGGCGACCGCGGCTGCAGCGAGAACCAGATGCCGATGGCCGCGATGAGCGAGCATGACAGGAAGACGTAGCGGTGGTCGCTGGTGATGAAGCTCGCAACCTTTTGCAGACGAGCGGAAACGCCCATGTGGTGCTCCTTCTGGTCGTGCCGTGGGCGCGTGGACATTGGGGATACTTGGTACGTTGGGGATACTCCCTTTTGTCCAGCTGGCCCTCGTGCGTCGGCGCGTGGACAAAAGGGAGTATCCCTTTTGTCCACGGCCGGCCGTTCAGATGCCGTTGGGGATACACCCTTTGGCACAGGCCGCGGGAGGTATCCCCAACGTCAGGCTACAGCCTTTATGCAGGGCTTATTCCGGCTGGCGCTCGACGGCCTCGGCCCAGATCTTCTGGCGGTCGTCCTCGCTGATGCCGGCGAGAATCTCGTTCATCTGGGCGACGATCTCGTCATTGCCCTTGGAGATGCCGATGTTGACGGGCACCTCCTCGGAGAAGCCCTTGCCATCCTCGAAGATGATGCCCTTGAGCTCGGGATGGGCTTCGGTGATGCTCGCGATGTTGCCCACGTCGAAGGTGATGGCGTCGCAGGCGCCCTGGAGCAGCTGGGAGATCTGGTCGGGCACGGTCGGCACCGGCGTGAGGTGGTTGACGCCCTCGATCTCGTCGATGACGGTGTCGAGCAGGGTGTCCTTCTGGCCAAGCACGGCGGCGCCGGCGAAGTCCTGGATGGAGGTGGCGTTGGCATACTTGGAATCAGCCTTGACCATGAGGCCATAGGTGCCCACGTAGTACGGGTCGGTGAAGTCGATGGACTCCATGCGCTCCGGCGTGGCGGTCATGCCGGCGATGATGACGTCGATCTGGCCCGTGCCGAGCGCCTCGATGAGGCCGTCCCACTCGAGCTTCACGGCAACCGGCTCAAGGCCGAGGCCCGCGGCGATGGTCTTGGTGATCTGCACGTCGTAGCCGTCGGCGAAGGCGCCCGCCACGTTCTCGATGGGGATGGTGTACTCGGACTCCTCGGTGGCCTGCCAGTTGTAGGGGGCGTACGCGGCCTCCATACCAACACGCAGGGTGCCCTCGGCGGCGAAGGTGCTGGCAGCGGCGTCTGCCTCGGAGTTACCGGCGTCGGTTGCCTCGACTTCGGTGGTGCCCTTGTCGGCAGGGCCGCAGGCCACGAGCAGGAGGCTGGCGGAAGCCATGCCGGAGAGCTTCAGGAAATCACGACGATTGAGCTTGGAGCTAACGTTCTTGGTGAAGGTAAGGTTGGTGTCAGTCATGGTAGTTCCTCTCTCCTCGTGTGAACCAAAACCCCTTCCGCGCTCCGCAACCGGACGGGACCCATTCCCGTCCCCCTTACAAGCTAATGTGAGAAAGTTCCGTGCGCAGCATGGATGGTATGCCATAAGAGTTGTCCCGTACCCCGTAGCGCGCAGGTGGTAACGCCACGTTAACCGCGCGCGGCGCATCTGCGCAGCTTACCCGCCCAAATAGAGGACGGGGAGGAAGGGTTGCCCCCTCCTCCCCCGCGCATGTTTTCGTGAACGGCGAGCTACGTGCGCACCGGCCAAGCGGAGTTGTCCACCGCGGGCGCCTCGGGGCTCGACCATTCGCCCAGCTTGGCATTGGGGGCGGCATCGAGCGTGAGCGGGGCCGTGACGCCCGCGCGGAGGTTGCGCAGTGCCACGAGCGCGATCATCGCGCCGTTGTCGCCGCAGACCACCATGGGCGGCACCGTCACGCGCACGCCCATGCGCGCGAAGCGCTCCTTGTAGGCCGCGCGCAGACTCGGGTTGGCCGCCACGCCGCCGCCCACGCAGAAGTCGGAGACCTCGGTCTCGTCGACCGCCGCGGCCGCCTTGGCTACCTGCACGTCCACGACCGCCGCCTCGAAGCTCGCCGCGAGGTCGGGCACGTTGATCGGACGCCCGGCGCGGTTCTCGCCCTCGATGTAGGTGATGACGGCCGTCTTGAGGCCCGAGAGCGAGAAGCGGTAGTCGTGGCTGTGGAGCATGGCGCGCGGGAACGCGATGGCGCGCGGGTTGCCCTGTGCGCCCAAACGGCTGATCACCGGGCCGCCGGGGTAGCCGAGGCCGAGCGCCTTGGCCACCTTGTCGAAGGCCTCGCCCACCGCATCGTCGATGGTCTGGCCCAAAATCTCGTAGTCGCCCCAGGCGCGCACGTGCACGAGCATGGTGTTGCCACCCGAGACGAGGCTCGCCACGAAGGGCGGCTCGAGGTCGGGCGTCTCGAAGAGGTTGGCCATGAGATGGCCCTCGAGGTGGTGCACCGGCACGAGCGGCAGGCCGGAGGCGGCACAGACGCCCTTGGCGAAGGCCACGCCCACCACGAGCGCGCCCACGAGGCCCGGACCTGCGGTAACGCCTACCGCCGCGAGGTCTTCGGTGGTGAGGGTGTCCACGCCGAAGTGCGCGCCCGCCTGCGCGAGCGCCTCCTCGTAGACGCCCACGATGGCCTCGGTGTGCTTGCGGCTCGCGATCTCGGGCACCACGCCGCCGAAGCGCGCGTGGAAGTCGATCTGAGTGGCCACCACGTTGGAGAGGATGGCGCCCGAGCCATCGATCACGGCGATGGCGGTCTCGTCACAGGACGACTCGATGGCCAGCACGAGCGGGCCGGCAGCCGCGATAGCCGCACTCGCCTCGGCGCTGCGCGGGGCCACCTCGGGCGGCCACGGGCGCACGGAGGGCGCGGGCTCAGGGCGCTCGCCCACCTTGTCGGTGTCGAGCTGCAGCGGCAGGGCCGCGGTCATGATCAGGGCATCGTTGCCGGGGCCGTAGTAGTTGCGGCGCAGGCCCACCTGCTTGAAGCCCGCGCTCTCGTAGAGGCCGCGCGCGGGCGTATTGCCCTCGTGCACCTCGAGGGAGATCTCGGTCGCGCCGAAGGTCTGGCCGTCATAGGCAAGGCGGGCCAGCAGGCGCGTGGCGATGCCCTCGTGGCGGCGGTCGGACGCCACCGCGATGTCGGACACCTCAAGGCGCTCGCCGCAGATGACGGCGCCCGCGAAGGCCACGATCTTGCCCTGGTCGTGGGCCACCCACCAGGTGCGTCCAGGCTGGCTCAGCTCCTCGGCGAAGAGGCGCTCGTTCCACACCTCGTGCACGCCGCCCGCGAAGGCCTCGGCCTCGAGGGCCGCCACCTGCGTGAGGTCGTTCACCGACATGGGCCGAAGCTGCGTGTGGATGCCGGAAAGCCCCTCGTAGACACCCGTGGAACGGGCGCTTTGGGGCTCGCGCAGACCGAGGCGGGCGCGCTCGTTCTCCTCGGCATCGGAAAGACGCGTATAGATGGGCAGCACGAGCGCGGGGTCACCCACGCCCGCGAAGAGGCTGCCGTAGGCGATGGCGGAGCGCAGCAGGCCCTCGGCCGAGGGGTGCCAGACGTCCTCGGGGGCGAAGCGCGCGAAGCCGGCAGCTTCGAAGCGGTCGCGGTAGCGCTTGAGGCCGTCGCCCGTGAGGGTGAGCTCGTCGCGGTCCGCGCGCTCGGCGAGCGTGGCCACGGCGACGTCGGCCTTCATCACGCTCTCCACGGCGAAGAGCCGCTCGGCACCCGTCTCGTCCAGGCGATAGATGCCCGGATAGACCTCGCCGCGCATGGCATCACCCACCACGCCGACCATGCCGCGCACGCCGTGCTGCCAGGCGTTCCACGCAGCCGCATCGAGCGTCGAGCCACCGTAGAGCGGGGCTGCCAGCGCGCAGGAGAGGCCCTTGGCCGTGGCGATGCCGATGCGCACGCCCGTGAAGGAGCCCGGACCGCGCCCCACGAGCAGCGCGTCCACGTCCGCCATGGTACGGCCCGCCTGCTCGAGGCACGCGAGCGCCGTGGAGGTGAGCTCCACGTTGGTCTGACGGCGGCAGAGGTGGTCGCCCGCAGCGATGACGCGCAGCCCAAGCGTGCCGTCTGCGGCACGGGAAACCTCGCCCACGGCACATGCGAGCATGTCGGTGGAGGTATCCAGCGCGAGGACGAGCTGGGGCTGGGCGGTAGCTGGGGCAAGAGGCGCGGTCATGGTGGTTCCGTTTCTGTCGTGCGCAACGGCTGTGCTGTCTTTTGGCTGCTAGAGGGCCAACGGGATATGGTAGCACGGCGCAGGCCCTGCTCCGAGATGCGAACATAACCAACAGGAGTCAGGGTCCTTGCCGAATGTCGCCAGTTCGGGGCCGTATTGGCGACATGTCGCCCTGGGGCCTGCCGAATGTCGCCAGTTCGGGGCCGTATTGGCGACATGTCGCCCTGGGGCCTGCCGAATGTCGCCAGTTCGGGGCCGCGCCCTGGGGTCTGCCGAATGTCGCCGGTTCGGGACGGAAGTGGCGACATGTCGCCCGACAGCTCCCCGCGACTGCGCGCGCCTCGAGGCCCTCGCCCGCGCCGCGCGCAAAAAAGGCGCCGCCCGAAACTCGGACGGCGCCCGCAGGTGCACGCGTATGGCAAGCGAGCCTACATGACCTTATGGACCCAGTTGAACTTGTCCTCGACCTCGCCGGACTGGATGCCAGTGAGCGTGGCGCGCAGCTTGGCCAGCACGGGACCGACGTGGTCCATGCCGTAGACGACCTCGCCGTCCTTCCAGACGACCTTGCCCACGGGGCTGATGACGGCCGCGGTGCCGCACATGCCGCACTCGGTGAACTCGCCGATCTCGTCGAAGCGAACCGGGCGCTCCACGACGTTCAGGCCGAGCATCTCCTTGGCCACGGCCACGAGGCTGCGGCGCGTGATGGAGGGCAGGATGGAGTCGGTGAACGACTGCGGGACCACGAGGCCGCCGTCCTTGTCGACGAACAGGAAGTTGGCGCCGCCGGACTCCTCCACGTAGGTGCGGGTCTGGGAGTCGAGGAACATGTTGTCGGCGAAGCCCTGGGAGTGGGCCTGGACGCTCGGGTAGAGGCTCATGGCGTAGTTGAGGCCGGCCTTGATGTTGCCGGTGCCGTGGGGCGCGGCGCGGTCGTAGTCGGAGACCATGAGCGCGACGGGCTGGACGCCGCCCTTGTAGTAGGGGCCGACGGGCGTCACGAGGATGCGGAACTGGTACTCGGTGGCGGGCTTGACGCCGATGACGTTGCCCGTGGCGATCATGAACGGGCGGATGTAGAGCGTGGCGCCGGAGCCGAAGGGCGGCACCCACGCGGCGTTGGCCTTGACGACCATCTCGACGGCCTCGACGAACTTGTCCTTGGGGAAGGGAGGCATGCAGAGGCGCTCGGCGGTGTCATACATGCGCTCGGCGTTCATGTCCGGGCGGAAGCAGACGATGTCGCCTTCCTTGGTGGTGTAGGCCTTGAGGCCCTCGAAGCACTCCTGGCAGTAGTGGAAGATGCCCGCGCACTCGGAGAGGTTGAGGGTGTGGTCGGGGGTGAGGCCGCCCTCCTCCCACGCGCCGTCCTTCCAGTTGCAGACGTAGCTAAAGTCAGTGGGGGTGTAGGCGAACGCCAGGCTGCCCCAGTCGATGTCCTTCTTCTCGATAGCCATAAAAGCCTCCTTAGATGCTTTGCCTTGCAATGCATGAAAGCTTACTACCACCGCGGGCGCGATGCGTGGGTTGAAAACGGGGCGAAACACGCAGGTTTCATTCTCCGCACGCATGCGGACGCGCAACTGTGGGGATATGGTAGCCAAGGTCGCGGGATGTTGCGGGCTCGCCGTTTGTGCTGCCTGCGGCGATGACGCTCGGCTACACTCGTACGGTACCCAACCATTCATGGCAAAAGGAGCGGCCATGCGCATGTTCAGGAACGACTATTCGGAGGGCGCGGCACCCGAGGTGCTCGACGCGCTCGTCACCACCAACTACGAGCAGCACCCCGGCTACACCGAGGGCGACGCCCACTGCACGCGCGCCATCGAGCTCATCCGCGCGGCCTGCGGGCGCCCCGACGCCACCGTGGAGTTCGCGATCGGCGGCACCAGCACCAACCTCGTGTGCGTGAACGGGCTGCTCCGCGACTGGGAGGGCGTCATCTGCACGCCGGACGCCCACATCAACGCGCATGAGACCGGCGCGGTGGCGGCCACCGGGCGCAGCGTCCTGCCCACCCGCGACACCGACGGCTTCGTCTCCCCTGCCGAGGCCGAGCGCGTGTACCGCTACCAGACGGGCACCGGTCGCCACATGACGCGCCCCGCGATGGTCTACATCTCCAACACCACCGAGCTGGGCGGCGTGTGGTCGCTCGAGCGCTTCGACGCCCTCTGCGACTGGGCGGACGCCCACGAGCTGCCCGTCTACGTGGACGGCGCCCGCATGGCCTCGGCGCTCGTCTCCCCCGCAGCCGAAGGGCTCACGCTCGAGCACATCGCCGCGCGTGCCGGGGCCTTCTACCTCGGCGGCACCAAGAACGGCGCGCTCTTCGGCGAGGCCGTGGTCATCAACGACGACCGCCTGCGCGAGGCCTTCCCCTACCTCATCAAGGAGCGCGGCGGCCTCATGGCCAAGGGACGCCTGCTCGGCGTGCAGTTCGAGGCCCTCTTCGACGGCGGTGCGCTGGGCAGCGCTGACGAGGCACCCTTCTGGAAGCTCGCCCGCAACGCCAACGAGCGCGCCTTCGAGCTGCGTGACGCCCTCGTGGGCCTCGGCTTCTCGCCCTACGGCACCTGCCCCTCCAACCAGCAGTTCTTTGCCATGGAGTCGGCGGTCGCCGAGCGCTTCGTGGACGAGTGCGGCGCGGAGGTCTTCCAGGAGCTGCCGGACGACCGCCTGCTCACGCGCCTCGTCTGCAGCTGGGCGACGAGCGAGGAGGACGTGGCCGAGCTGATCGCCTTCGCGCGCACGCTGTAGCGCACCGCGCCCGGGCGCACGCGCACCTCGCACGTCCAGGCGCACCAGAGCCCGTACGCTGGAGCAGCCCGCGCCCCCGCGCGGCACCCAGCGCGGGAACCGACACAACAAAGGGGAGGGACCTTTCGGCCCCTCCCCTCGTTCGTAACGCTCGCAACAACCAGAAGCGCGCTGCCGACCGCCTTAGGCGACGAGCGTGTTCATGGTGATGGTCGCCTGGCTCAGCAGGCCGTTCACGTAGTCAGACCACTGGGTCTGTACGGCGTTCTGGGCCTCGCTGTAAATCTGGTAAGCCACGTAGTAGGCAGTCTGGGCAGCCTCGTAGCTCGCACCCTCGGGCGTGATGTCGTAGGTGGAGAGGGCGGAGGCGTACGTGCCGTCAGTGGAAGCCCAGGTACCGGTCGTGCTGTCCCACTCATCGCCGACGAGGGCGATGATGTAGTCAGCGTACTCCTTGGTCGGCGTGGTGGTGTCGGTGGTCTCGCTCTGCTCCTCCTCGCCGGTCTCCTCGTTCACGACCGTCTCGGTCGTGGTCGCGGGCTCGGCGGGAGCTTCCGGCATGGTGGCGTCGGACGCCTCGACGACCGAGTCGCGCAGCTTGCTCATGACGGCGGAGCTCTTCATGATGCTGACGACGGCGTCCTCGGTCATGCTATAGCTCTCGGCGATGGATGCGTAGTCAGAGGTGCCGAGCGTCTCCTCGGAGTAGGCGGCGATCTCCTCGTCGGTGACGGTCAGGCCGAGGTTCTCGGCCTCCATCTCGAGGATGTTGTTGCGCACGGCAGAGAGCGCGGAGTCAGCGGCGGGCAGCGTGTAGTTGCCCTCGGCGTCGATGGCCGCTTCGAGCGAACCCTCCTGCTCGATGATCTCGCGCACGGTCACGCTGCCGGTCTTGCCCTTGTAGGTGTAGGTGGCCATGACGCTGTCAAGCTCGGCCTCGGTCACGGCGGTCTTGCCGCTCAGGGCACCCGAAGCACCCGCGGCGCCGCCACCAAGGACGAACTTGCCGAGCAGGACGCCCAGCACGAGCGCGGCACACATGAGGGCAATCCAGACGACCTTGCTGGGGCCTTCGGCCTTGGCGGGGGCGGCGGGCTCGGGCTCAGCGGCGGCATGCTTGCGCGCGGGCTTCTTGTCAGCCTTCTTGGCGGGCTTGGGCTCGGGCTTGGCGTCCTCGACCAGCTCGGTAGCGTTCTCAGCTGCGGCGATGGCCTCCTGGGCCTCGTTTGCGTCGGCCTTGGCATCAGCGACAGCGTCGGCCACGGCGTCCTTGACGTCGGCGACGGTCTCCTTGGCATCGGCCTTGGCATCAGCCACGGCGTCCTTGGCGTCGGCCTTGGCGTCGGCCACGGCGTCCGCAACGGCGTCCTTGGCGTCGGCGGCTGCAGCCTTCACGGTGTCAACGGCTTCAGAGACCTCGTCCTTCAGCGCGTCCGTGGGCTTGGTATCCTCAGACATACGGTCCTCCTCGTTCATTTCTGGCCTTGCGGCTCAGTCACACGAATGTTGCCATTCTACCCTCTTCGATGCGAAACAACGATAATACCTCCAAGCCTACAAAGTGCCTGTAATAAACCAAGGGAACTTTCAGCTTGGGAACCGCGCTGGTAGGTGCCCACGACCGCGTTTCTTGGGCCAAGCATGCGCACAGCACGGGGCCGCAGGCTCCTCGTGAGAGCGTGCGGCCCCAGACAGTCGAACGTTACCGGGGGCATCCCCCGTGCGGCTTAGCCGGCACCACCGCCGCCGCCACCGCCGCCGCCTCCGCCGCCACCGCCGGAGGACCCGCCGCCGCTGCCGCTGGCGCTGCTCATGGTGGAGCTGAAGCTCGACGCGGGCGACGCGGCGCCGCTCACGCCACTGTGGCACCAGACGTAGGTGTAGGCTAGGCGGTCGTCATCCACGAGGTCGGGCATGAACTCCTCGAGCTTCTTGGCGACCTCTTCCGCGACGCCCAGGACCATCGCCATCACGAGCAGGCGGTTCCAGAGCACCACGTCACGCGGCACGGCCTCCTCGAGGCGGGTGAAGTCCTTGAGCCAGTTCCTCAGGGCCTTCTCGCGCGCTTTGATCTCGCGGCCCTCGTCGGTGAGGTTGTCCATGGTGGTGCTTACCAGCACGAGGCCCACGATCGCGGCGACGAACGCGAGGGCGCCCACCAGGAGCAGCCACCACGACGAATCGCCCCCGTCGAGGCCGAAGAACACGGCCACCAGGGGCCCCAGCATGAACTGCAGGACGCAGATGGCAATCAGCCAGCCCACTCCCGACCCCTTCTCGGAGACGAGGCCCTCCTGGATCGCGACCTGCTTGGTCAGCTTGCCCCAGGCCTCCCATTGCTTCCTGAACACGCGCTGCCGCTTCTCGCCCACCTTCTTGAGATCGGAGAAGCGCATCGTCCCGCGCGGACGCTCAGTGCCCGTGAGCTCACGGAACGTTGACCAGACGTAGCCGAAGAGCAGGTCGATTGCGGCGTAGTCGATCTCGCTCTCGGGCGTCTCGTAATCGACGAGCATGTCGTCGCCACGGCGCTCGGCGCGGCGCAGGCCAATGATCTTCTCCCAGCCCGGGTTGAGCACGAGCTCGTAGTCGTCCTCGAGCTTGACGCGGCCGAACAGGCCGTGCTTCTCGGTCTTGACCTCGTTGAGCGTGATGGCCCTGCGGTCGCTGAGGTTCATGAGCGTCGCCATGAAGGCGGCGTCACCGCCGTCCGCACCGCCCTGCCAGACCGAGCTCAGCACGGCCGGGTGGTGGTTGGAGGGCACGTCACGCCAGTACTTGTCCTTGAACTGCGCCTTGTGCTTGCGGCGGAAGCCCATGACGCGCAGGCCCACGAAGGCCGAGCCGAGCACCGTGATGGCCGTGCTGATGATGCCGACGATGCGCGAGATGGCCTGCCAGCGCTCGCGGCGGCTGTTGGCGCGCTCAGCCCAAGCGCCCTCCTCGTCGAGGATCTTCTGCAGGCGGGATTCGGAGCGCTGGTCCATGCCGGTGAGCCAGGCCTCGGGGAAGGTCACGCGCGCCTCGGCGAAGTCGCTCGTGCTCACGCGGGGCACGGTGCCCACGATGTCGCCGTTGACGGCGTGGATCTCGCCCGTGAGCGGGGCGTGGTGCTGCCACATGCGCACCTCTTCGCCCGCGGTCCAGGTGGCACCCGCGGGGGCGGGCAGGTGGATGGTGCAGGTCACGTTCTCGGAAGGCTCGTCCCAGCCGTCCGTCACGAACTTCCAGTAGAGCTCGCCCACGTCGGACCAACGGGCCACCACGCCCGTGACGGTGTAGACCAGGCGATAGGTGTGCTTGTCGCTCGCCTCGAAGTTGAGCGTCACGCGCACCACCTTGCTGCGGTCGTCCACCGAGTAGGTTGCGATGTCCTCGGAATGGCTCTCGTCAAACGGCGTGAAGGAGCCGTTGGTGACCTCGCCCGCCTCTGCTACCTGGATGCTCAGGTCGCTGAACTCGGAAGCGGACTTCGAGAGGTCCCAGTAGCAGTAATGGTAGGTACCACTGAAGTCGAAGGTGCGGTCCTCCACCACGGTGAGGCTGCCGTCGGTGTTGACGGTGGCGTCGATGTCCACCTGGGTCATCTCGTAGCTCTTGGCGAGCGCCTGGGAGGGCGCCAGCGCGAGCACGAGCAGCACCAGGGCCAGAACCGCGGCTGCGCGCGCGAGGAGCGTCGACCCCCTGCGGCAAGCCCGTGAGCTGCGCCGATGGCGCAATAATTGCATGCTCATCTCTCTCTCCTTTCATGGGAGACTAACGAGCTTATTGTGCCACCTTTCAGGATGCTGGGGAATAGCCCACTCCGCCATCGGGAGGGGGGCGCAGGGGCGCGAGTTGGCATCGGGCGCGGGGCTGCAGGGGCGCGGGGCTGCAGGGGCGCGGGGCTGTCGCGATGCGGAGGCCGTGCGCACTCAGGTGAGCAGGTAACGTTCACTTAGATACGTGGGTGCACACTCAGACGAGCGGGTGCGCCCCTCGTGCCGATACTTTCTATCTTTATATCGTCAATCGGCACGAAGTGTCTGCTTTTTTGACTCAGTTTCACTTGCGGCGTGCATTGCGCGGTCGACGTGGGTATGGTAGCTAGGTACCGCGTGCATTGCGCGGTCGACGTGGGTATGGTAGCTAGGTACCAGAAAGGAAGGAACCCCATGGCAGATTACGTTTTGAGCTGCTGCTCGACCGTCGATACCTCCGCGGAGCACCTCGACAGCCGCGGCATTGCGTACGTGTACTTCAACTATGAGCTTGACGGCGTCTCCTGCAAGGACGACTTCGGCAAGACCAACTCCCCCGAGACCATCTACGCCAAGATGCTCGAAGGTGCTGACGCCAAGACCTCGCAGGTCTCGGTGGGCGAGTACCTCGAGCATTTCCGCCCGATCCTCGCCTCCGGAAAGAACATCCTGCATGTGACGCTCTCTTCGGGCATCTCGGGCTCGTACCACTCCGCGTGCGAGGCGGCCCAGCTGCTCGCTGAGGAGATGCCCGAACGCCACGTCATCGTGATCGACTCCCTCTGCGCCTCCGCGGGCTACGGCCTGCTCATGGACCGCCTCGCTGACCTGCGCGACGACGGCCTGACGCTGGGCGAACTCGCCGACTGGGCCGAGGAGCACCGCACCGACGTGCAGCACTGGTTCTTCTCCACCGACCTCACCTTCTACATCCGCGGCGGCCGCGTGAGCAAGTCGGCCGGCCTCATCGGCGGGCTGCTCAATATCTGCCCGCTGCTCGACGTGGCGCCCGACGGCACCCTGCAGACGCGCGAGAAGATCCGCACCAAGAAGCGCGCCACCCTCGCGGCGTATGACAAGATGCTGCGCTACGCCGAGGACGGCGTGGACTACTGCGACAAGGTCTACATCTCGCAGTCCGCGTGCCTCGAGGACGCCCAGGCGCTGGCCACGCTTGTGGAGAACGGCTTCCCCAAGATGGACGGCAAGGTGGAGATCTTCCCCATCGGCGCCACCATCGGCTGCCACACGGGCCCCGGCACCGTGGCGCTCTTCGTCTGGGGCGGCCCGCGCGTGTAGCTGCGGCGATACATCGGTACGAAAACGAAAGGCACCCCACGGGGT
>CACYAX010000084.1 GCA_902772435.1 uncultured Coriobacteriaceae bacterium
TTTTCTGCATGAAGAATTTACTTTTAAGTCAGTGATAGGGTGTATCCTGATTGGAGCCGGAACATTGCTGATGGTTCTGTGATACAAATTCCCGTTTGTGCGCCCGAGCCCCGCTCACCCTCGCAGGATGTCATCGAGCATCGCATAGCGCACAGCGTCAATCGAGTGGTCGTTCCCGTCTGGGATGTCGTCTATCCAGTTGCCCTCCTTGTCCCTCTCGAACTCCTTCAAGGTGAATTCGGAGAAGGTCAAAGGGCATCTTTCGGAATCGATCACTATCTCCCGCAGCCCCGCCAGCCAGTCATAGGAGAGGCGTCGCATCCTGGCCTTCCTGGCCGCATGCACGCGAAGCCCGAGCTCGCGCCGCCACACGTTCATCTGCACCTTGCTGTCGGGCGTGTCGTCGCACCAGATCATCTGGTCGTGGAAGTACGCCTCGCCGCCGGCCTCATCAGGGTAAGTGAGGGAGTCAACCACGATCTTGCCCGTGTCCGCCGGCATCGTCTTGTTCGCCGAGTGCTCCTCGAAGACGAGAAGGCGCCTGGCCTCGGGCTCCCAGCCGCAGCGCACGAAGCGCCATGGGTCGGGGAACCAGCCCCAGTCCACGCCGTTCCTCACGCGCTCTATGCCACGTATGCGTCCGTCGGTGAGAGACGCCTCGCGCACGTTGTCAAACACCGCGCCGCCCGTCCCCGTGATCTCGCCCAGGTACTCCCACCGCCGCGCCTTCTCGTTCGTGTCGCGAAGGTACTCTGCCTCCTCCACGAAGGGTGCGCCCAGCCAGTCGGGGTGCGTCTCGATCACATCGAGGTAAGAAGAGCCACGGACGAGGGCGTCCGCGCGATGCAGCCGCTCCAGCCGCTCCACGTTGACCCATGACCACATCGTCTTCGGAGGATTGTAGCTGTAGAAGATCCAGAACCTATCGCCACCGCGGCGCAGGGAGTTGAGGATGGAGCGGACCGTCTCGATGCCCTCGAACTGGTCCAGCTCCTCGAACCAGACCACGCTGCAATAGCCCTTGGTGAACTTCACGCCCTTCAATTTGAGAGGATCGTCCGCACCACGGAAGACGATCCGCTGCCCCGTGGGCGTGTAGGTGATCTCCATGGGAGAAACGCGACAGCGGAAGACACCCTCCAAGCCAAGCACCTCGATGGCCCACTGGATCTGCTGGTACACCGAGTCGCGCAACGTGTTGGAGAAGCGCCTGACCACCACCGCGTTCGCCTTCGGGTTCGCGATGACGAGAAGGACGATTGCTATCGAGATGAACGAGCTCTTCGTGGACCCGCGCCCGCCCGGCAGCCATTAGTGCGTGTGGCCGTGGGCCATCACGTCGCCCAGCACCGGGTGGAAGCGCGGGATGATGTGGTCGGCCACGACGATCTGCTCGGACATCCTAGTGCCCACCCTCGCCGTCGGCCATCGGCTCGATCACCAGGCCCAGGGTGAGCTGCACGGGCGCGTTGTCGGACTCCTCCGCCTTGCGCTCCATCTTGCCGTACTCCATCGGGTACTTTCGCTCGAGCAGCTAGGCGGCCGCCGTCCAGTACCGCGCGCGGCTCGTCGCCGCGTCCTTGATGGTCGTGAGCAGGCATCTCTTGTACTGCGCCTCGGCCTTTTTTAGTTCTTCGTATAACGCGCGCTTCACCCCGGTCTTGGCGTCCTCGCCCTCCTTGAGCCAGCGATAGAACGTGGACTGGTTCACGCCGATCGCCGCGATGATGTCGGCGTCGCACAAGCCGTCCCTCTTCAGTTCCACGATCTGGTCCACGAGCTTTCGCGTGAGCTTCAACTTTGCGGGCATGTCAGCCACCTCCTCAGGCTGCATCATGCCAACGCGTCACAAACTCACATGGTAAGGGGCCAAAGGGTAAGTCTTCGCACCCCTTGGCCCCTCGCGCCTAGCCCTTACGTTGCCGCCTGGTCTTGAGCCCGTACTTGCTGCACAGGCGGCTGTTCCTCTTCCTCATGGCCGCCCGCTCGCGCGCGATCTCCTCGACCTCGGCCTCGCTTGCCTTCTCCTCGCGCTCGCGCTGCGGCACCTCGTTGAAGGCGACCTCCTCGGCCAGGTGCATGCGCTCGGTGCAGGCGGGGCACATCCCGCTCTGGCGGTTGAGCCTCACGCCCACAACTCCGCACTCAGGGCACACGGGCCGCACCTTGAGGCTCACGTGGAACCTGCTCGCCTGGATCTGGATCGAGCGGATCGTGCGCCTGGTTCCGCACTCCGCCAGCAGCGCCCGCTGCACCTCGTAGGCGCCCAGGTGCCCGAGCTCGCGCATCAGCTCGACCTCGCGCATGCTCCACTCGTCTCCCGCGCGCCTCACCATGGCGACCGCCGCCCGGGTCCAAAGGCGTTCGTCCCCCCAAGCCCCACGGGAAGGGTGCGGGGGTGTGTTGTCGGGGACCCTCCGCCCCGACACACATCCCCCTCCCCACAAAAGGTTCTATATATAAAGGTTTGTTTACCCCCCTTAAACATGGAAACTTGCACCCTTTCAGGCAATGGGAAGGACACCCTGGGCCTCCTCTCCACTGTCCGCGCCCTCTGCAGAAGAGCCTGAAGTTGCCGCATCATTTACGACGCTGCGAACGATGAGCGCCTTGCCGGTCTTCGGGTCGAGCGTCTGCTCGAAGCGGTTGGATTCCTCGAGCCAGCGGCGCACGGTGGGCAGGCTCCATCCCAGGGACTTGCGCACTTCGTCGCGCTCGCAGCTCTCCGCGCCCGATGAGCCGGTCGCACACGCCCTCGAGCGAGGCCACCTTGCCCAGGTTCTCTGCCTCGGTGCGCAGCTTCCGGGCCTCGGACACGCCGCCGTAGTTGGGCTTGCAGTCGGCCAGCAGGTCGGTGTGGTCCACCTCGTGCAGCGGGAAGACCAGCCACAGGTCGAGCGGGTCCTTCTGGGCGAACTCGCGCAGGGTGAACGACATCCGCCACCCGGTGAGCCGCTTCACCTCGGCAAGCTTGTGCGACTGCCGCGCCATCTCCAGCGTGCCGGGCTCCAGGACCAGCTCGGTCATGTCGAGCACCGCGTCGGGGGCTCGGCCGAACACGCCGGAGCCTGAGCCGCGGTCGATCGCGCTCTTCAGGCCCTGGGCTCCCTTGGAGTGGTGGTGGCTGATGACCACCGTGCACTCGAGGTTCACGCAGATCTCGTCGAGCCTGGCGAAGAACTCGCGGATGTCCTTGGCGTTGTTCTCGTCGCCGTCCTGCACCATGTAGGCGGGGTCGATGATGACCATGCCGAAGTCGCCCGCCTTGCAGCGGCAGAAGAGCTCGGCCGCGATCTCCTCCAGCGAGCAGGATTTGCCGCGCAGGGGCCAGAGCACGAGGTTCTCGCGCACCGCCTGGGCGTCGGCGCTCTTCGCCTCGGCCACGCGCGACACGCGCTTCTGCAGCGTCCTCGGGTCCGTCTCCAGGTCCACGTAGAGAACCTTGCGCTGGGCGCAGCGGAAGTCGATCCACCATCCGCCAGTCGCCACGCTCACGCCCAGGTTGATGAGGCACCACGTCTTGCCCGCCTTGCTGGGCCCGGTCAGCAGCATCTTGTGCGTCTCCAGGAGCACGCCCTCGATCACCTCGGCCGGCATCTCGGGCAGCTCGTCTTTGAGCACGATTGCCTGCTGGAAGGGCGGCAGGGACGATGTAAAGCCGCTTGTTGCCGCAATATCCTCGGAGATGACGGAGGCCGCGTCGTTCGCGGCCTCCACGTCGTGCATGTATGATTGAGGAGATCGAGGGCGACCGCGTGCAGAACCGCACCACGTACACCTTCGAGGAGTACGCGGAGCGCTACCTAAAGCGCCGCGAGCTCAACAAGGAGGTGGCTGCCACGACGCTCGAGCGCCAGCGCCAGCACTTCAAGTCCGTCAGCCGTCACATCGGCAAGGCCAACTTGGCATCCATAACGTCGACGATGCTCGACGACATGTATATCGCGATGCTCGGCGGAGACACGCTCTCGGGCAGGCCGGTTGGCGGCTCCTACGTCAACTCCATCCACGACAACATCACGCTCGTTTTCGAGCAGGCAAAGAAGGAGGGAATCCTCGTGTTCAACCCGTGCGACAAAGCCAACCCACCCAAGATGGACACCAAGGCCAAGCGTGCCCTCACGCCCACGCAGGCGCACAAGTTCATCGACTCGCTCGACCCCGAGCCCGACCGTGAGTGCGCCTACCTTCTCGCCATCACCATGGGCCTGCTCCGTGGCGAAATCTGCGGGTTGTCGTGGGGAGACTCGACTTCGACCGCAAAGTCGCCGACATTCGCCACTCCTACGACTACATGGGAAACCTCAAGGCAACCAAGACCAAGGCCGGCACCCGCGTGCTGCCGCTCTCGGACAAGACTATCCATGTGCTCAAGGCCCACAAGGAGGCCCAGTTCAAGCGCTATGCACGGACGAACCAATGGCGCAAGCCCGAGGAGGGCTACATCGAGCAGACCGACGATAGCCCCGTGATTTCTGACAACACCGGCACACGCATCCTGCCCACGAGCCTCAGCCGTTGGTGGACGGAGGACCGCGCCAAGTACAGCCTTGACGGCTGGTGCCTGCACGAGTTCCGCCACACCTACCTCACCCTGCTCGCTATCAACGGCGTGCATCCCAAGGTGATGCAGGAGCTCGCCGGGCACTACAGCTCCCAGATCTCGATGGATATCTATACGCATGTTAATATGGACTCCAAGCGCCAGGCCGTCGCGGCCGTCTCCGAGGTGTTCTGAGATGCACCTTACGACGAGGCATGCAGCCTGTTCCGCGCCTGCCATTCTTCCAGCGGTACAGCCCCGAGCACGTTTCTTCCAACATTCTTCCATGGAAGAGTCCTCTTCCATGCCTCGTCGCAATTACAAGCTTTCTACCTGCGGTTTTGCGAGTGATAAAATTGCCTCTAGTTTTGCGACTCTATCGAGTGGGAGTAGCTCAGCACATTATCGTGAGGTTGATATGACGGTGCATCTGGTGGGCTCTGGTCCACCCGGTGCGCCGTCTTGCGTTTGCGTACGTGGAACAGGGGACGGAGGTTTGTTCACGTCTTGTTCACGCGTCATTGCTTTGCGGACTTCTTCACCTCACTGTGATAGAAGTAGTTGACCACGATGGGCGGCTCGCCGAAGTCGGCGCGGCGGCTGTCGTCATCACGCAGGTACTCCAGGCCCTGCTCCGCGCACCATGCGCGCAGCTCGGCGTCGAGCGCAGCCCAGTACGAGCGGTCCTTCTTCGCGTAGATGGCGCGGTACAGGTCGTCGAGCTCGGGGTGGTTCTCGTGCACCCACGCCGTGATGCGCGCCCGGTAGTCGCCGCGCAGGTTCAGGTCTTCCAGCCACACCAGGTTGCAGCGGCCGCGCACCGCCTCGATGATGGCCTTGACGTCGGTGATGCCGGGGAAGATCGGCGCCAGCTGGCAGACGGTCTGCACGCCGGCCTCGTAGAACTGCCGCATTGCCTCGAGGCGTCGCTCGATGCTGGCCGCGCGGTCCATCTCGCGGCGAAAGCTCTCGTCGAGCGTGTTGATCGACCAGCTTACCCGCGCATTGGGGAAGGTCTTTATCAGGTCCAGGTCGCGCAGCACGAGGTCGCTTTTGGTGGCGATGCTGATGGAGATGCCGCTTCCCTGCAGCTGCTCGAGCAGGGCTCGCGTGCGTCCGTACTTGGCCTCCAGCGGCTGGTAGGCGTCGCAGACCGATCCGATGAACGCCTCCTTGCCGGCGTATTTGCTTGGGTTCTTGATGGGCGGCCATTCCTTGACGTCCACGAACTCGCCCCAAGGCTCATCGTGCTTCGTGAAGCGCTTCATGAAGCTCGCGTAGCAGTACTTGCACGCGAAGACGCAGCCCACGTACGGGTTCACCGAGAAGTCCGCAACCGGCAGGTTTGACTTCGTCATGATGCCTTTGGCCTCAATCACGTTCATGGCGCTCCAATCGTGGTGGAACAAGGGACGGAGGTTTGTTCCACACTGTACGCAAACAAGGGACGTAGTGGAACAGGGGACGGAGGTTTGTTCCACACGATCGCAGTTTGTTCGCTTGAGCGGTGCGAACAAACCTCCGTCCCTCGAGTCAAGGGGACAGAGTCAAGGGGACAGGTCATTTGACTAGAGTGGAACAAACCTCCGTCCCTTGTTCCAAACGGCTGCGAGTGGAACAAACCTCCGTCCCTTGTTCCACTTGCCTTGTTCCACATGCCATGAGACAAAGTCCGAGCACCAACGTATAAGATGAAGAAGGGCAACGGGAGTTGTCAAAAGCACAACCGAAAGGAGCCGTCATGGCAGTTGAGAATGTGAGCAAGTTCGAGAAGCTCTTACGTGATGACGAGACGCTGCAAGCAAAGATGGAGGCTGCGTCCAAGGCTTTCGACGGTGACGGGAGCGACGAGAAGGCGGTCTTTGACGCAACCGTCGCGCCGCTTGCCGCAGAGGTTGGCCTGCCCTACACCTTCGAAGAGGCGGTGGAGTCGACCGAGGTACGCGAGCTGGACGACTGCGACCTGGAAGCCGTAGCGGGCGGTTCGTGGTGCTTCATCATCGGTGGCGGCACCAACAACGAGTCGAATACCGTGGATACGGAGAACGGCGTGGGCGTAACGGGCATCGGTACCTGCAAGTACGTCGGCATCGGAATCGGCGTCTTCTGAGAATTGGGTGGCCGCTCGAGCAGGCCTCTGTCGCTCATTGCACCGTGAGCTGCCTGAGCTAAGGTGACAGGCCATTTGACTCATTCCCTGTCGAATAGCGCCTCATTCGGTTTGCGCCTTGCGACGCAGCTCAAGGTACTCCTCCTCGCACGGGCAGTCCTCGAACGCATCGTCAGCCCAGCCGGCGATGCGCGAGGCGTCTCCCTCAATCACGAGCTCCCTGAGGCTGCGGTTCCAGGCAAATGCGCATTGGCCAACCTCGCTCACGCCGGCGGACAGCACCACGCGCTCGAGTTTCGCCCCGGCGAGCATATAGCTCTCCACACAGTCGCAGTCCTCAGAGAAGCGCACTTCGCGGAAGCCGTCGGGAAACTCGCTCGAAGCGAAGGAGTCCGCGTCCGCGCAGACGAGCAGGCCCGAGATGCCCGGCAACGCCTCCGCGCATGCCTTGAAGTATGCATCGCACGAGGTGCGGCATTCGAGCGCGTACCAGTCGAGCCAGCGGGGGTAGGTGCACAGCAGCGGCCCCCGTTCGCCCGGCGCCAGCAGCGCGTCGGCATCGCACGCGTACTGGTAACGGCTGCCGTCGGCGCACCACACGTCCACCATGCCGTTCGCGCCCATGCGCGCATCGGCCACCGCAACGTCTTCGGGAACGTGCACTTGGTGGCCCTCGAAGCTCGCGAACCCTTCTCGCTTGGGGTTGTAAAGCCAAGTCCAGAGCTGTCCCTCGGCGAGCCACACGATCGATTTCCCCGACGGAGATGCCACGGCGGCCTCGGGCATGGCGACGGACCTGAAGTGCTCGTAGGCGTAGGCGAGCGCCCTGCCCTCAGCATCGACCAGGAAGAAGTCGTCGTACCAGCACTCGTCGATGTCGCGGATCTCCCCTATGCCGAAGTACGAGCCGTCCGGGAGGTGCCCGTAGCATTTGAAATCATGCCACGACACGTACTCGCGCGGGGTATACCTCGTCGGCTCATGGTTGTCCTTGAGCTCGGAAAACCTCACACCTACTGTTTCCTTCAATGCCATGTCCTTATCGTGACTTTGCCCGGAAAAGGCGGAGTAACTGCTTCGACCATTATGTCACCATTCCCTCCCTCATCGACCGCAACGGAGCCAAGGGGACGGGTCATTTGACTCATGGTGCCCCGCAGAGTGGAACAAACCTCCGTCCCTTGTTCCAAAAGTGACAGGTCGTTTGACTCATGGTGCCCCGCAGAGTGGAACAAACCTCCGTCCCTTGTTCCACGAAGCG
>CACYAX010000085.1 GCA_902772435.1 uncultured Coriobacteriaceae bacterium
CTTGTGGCCCGCATCCAGGAAGAGCTTGCCGCCGAGGGCGAGGACGTGCCCCGTGCGACCGTCGTCGGCACGGGTGGGTTCTCCGCCACCATCGCCGAGGCCACCGACCTCTTCGACGCCCTTGACCCCGACCTCACCATCCGCGGCATCTACCAGATCTGGCGCCACCGTGCCGAGAAGCGCGCGGCGCGCCAGCGCAGCGAGGCCTAGGGCCCGCCCCACATCGCGTGAGATGACGGCCGCCGCCTGCCCCACGGGACAGGCGGCGGCCATGCTGTTCAGAAGGTATGTGCGCAGGTTGGAAAGCCGCGCCTACGCAGGCCGGATCGACGCCTGCTCGGGAGCGAGCTCGAGCTCGCTGCCCTCAGACGTGACGAGCGTCGCGCGCCCCCACACGTCCACGCCCGCGAAGGTGCCCCGCGCCATCACGTTGCCGTTGGGATAGACCGCGGCGGCGGGATGGCCCAGAAGGCTCACGAGGTCAAAGTAGTCGGACAGCACCGGAGCGAGGGGGCCTGCCTGGGCAGCGCCCGCGAGCACCTGCTCCTCCCACGAGTCGACGCGCGCCTGCACGCCCTGCTCGATGGCGGTGGCGAGCTCCTCGTCGGAGAGCGTGCGCAGAAGCCCTATCTGCTCGCCGCCCAGCACGGTGCACGTCGCATACATGCCCTTGTTGTAGCCCGCGTGCACGTCGAGCGTGGCCAGCGCGTGGTTGGTGCGCGCGTCCACCACGTCCTGCGGCCAGCCGATGGCCGCGATGGAGACGCCCGCACCACGCAGGCCCTCGGTCACGCCCAGGGCACAGACGAAACCCAACGCGTGGAAGGCGCCCATAGGCACCTGCGGCCGCAGCGTGAGCTCGGCCAGCACGCAGCCCTGGCTCCGCGCTACTCCCACGACAGGACCCCGAGCTCGGCGGTGACGTGGCCCACGCGCGCCTCAGGCGGATACACCGTCACGCCGGAGTGCGTGAGGAAGCGCACCGGGTCGTGCATGAGGTCCTCCATGGGCACGAGCACGAAGTCGCGCTCGCCCAGGCGCGGATGCGGAAGGGTGAGGTGGTTGCCGGCATGGGTCTCGCCCTCAAGCCAGCACAGGTCGCAGTCGATGACGCGCGACTCGCTGCCCGCGACGCTCACGTCGTGCTCCTCCTCGCGCTCCCTGCCAAGCGTCGCCTCGACCTTGAGGAGCTCGCGCATGAGCACGGTGGGATGCAGCTCGGTCCTAATCTCGGCGACCGCGTTCGCGACGGGGGTCTTGATGCCATAGGCGGCCTCGGTCTCATACGCGTTGCTCACGGCGACGACGCAGGTCAGGGGGATCTTGTCGATGAGCTTCACGGCCTTGGAGAGGTTGTCCAGGCGGTCGCCCATGTTCGAGCCAAGCGCCACGAAGCCCTGGCGCTGGTCCTTGTGGGAGACTGCCCAGTAGGAGTTGACGACGTCGGCCGTCTCGCGCACGTTGTGGACGCGCAGGATGCGCGCGCCGGACTCGATGGCGGAAAGCGCGATGCCCGCCGTGGCGGCATCGCGGGCCTTGGCCTCGGTCTCGCCCGAGATGGCGCCCGTGAAGCGCTTGCGGGAGACCGCGGTGAGCACGGGGTAGCCCATCGAGCAGAGCTTGCGCGTGGCGCGCTGGATGACCACGTCCTCGTCGGTCGTCTTGTCGAAGCCGGCGCCCGGGTCGACGCAGATGCGGTCGCGCGAGATGCCGGCGCGCATGAGCGTGCGGGCCTGGTCGCCCAAAAAGCCCATGATCTCGCGCATGATGGGCGCCTCTTCGGGGAGCGTGAAGCGACGGGCGCTCTGCACGACGCGGGCGGGCTTGATGGAGTCGAGCTGCACGGAGCGACGGCTCGTCGTGCCCGTCATCTGGCGCCAGTGCATGATGATGAGGCCGCAGGGGTACTCGATGGCGATCTCGCACATCTCGGGATCCCTGAAGCCCATCACGTCGTTGATGATGGAGGCGCCCAGCTCGACGCACATGCGGGCGACGGACGCGTGGCGCGTGTCGATGGAGACGATGGCGGTCGGCGCGGCCTCGAGGATGCCCTCCACGACGGGCACCACGCGCGCGAGCTCGACCTCCGCGTCCACGGGCTCATGGCCCGGGCGGGTGGACTCCCCTCCCACGTCGATGATGTCGGCACCCTCGTCGAGCATCTTGAGCGCGTAGGCGACGGCCTTCTTGACGTCGACGTTCTCGCCACCGTCAGAGAACGAGTCGGGTGTCACGTTCAGGATGCCCATGATGCGTGGCCGAGTCAGCGAAATCTCGTGGTTGCCGCATAACCAGGTTGCATAGTCTTCACGAAGCATTGATAAAACCTTCCTAGGGACCCGCCCGCTCGTCTTAGCTGCGTTTCTCGCAACGTCCATTGTAGCGTGTCCGCACCTGATTGCCGCGCCTCGCAACCTCGATGCAATCGGAAGGGCCAAAACGCACATAGGCAAAAGGCCCTGCGTCCCACCTCCGGGAGGGGCACAGGGCCCTGCGTCAGGGGCTGTCGGCGCGCCTGGCGCAGGCTGGGTGCGTTGCCGCTACCAGGCGAAGGCCTTGGCGATGTCGCAGGCGCAGACGAGGTCGGCGTAGCTGTCCTGCGGAGTGGGCTGCAGGTTGCAGATGACGATGTTGTCGCCGTTGAAGTAGCGCACGAGCCCCGCCGCCGGATAGACGACGAGCGACGTGCCGCCGATGACGAGCAGGTCAGCGGCCGCGATGGCGTTGACGGCCCCCACGAGCACCTGCTCGTTCAGGCTCTCCTCGTAGAGCACCACGTCGGGCTTGATCGGACCGCCACAGTCGGGGCAGGTGGGAACGCCCGTCGTGGCGAGGATCCACTCGGCGGAGTGGACCGCGCCGCAGCGGCGGCAGATGTTGCGGTGCACCGAGCCGTGGAGCTCGTACACGCGCTTGGAACCCGCCATCTGGTGCAGACCGTCGATGTTCTGCGTCACCACGGCGGCGAGCTTGCCCTCCGCCTCGAGCTCGGCAAGCTTCTTATGCGCCTGGTTGGGCTTGGCGTCGAGTGCGATCATGCGCTCGCGGTAGAAGTCGTAGAACTCGGCCGTGTGCGACACGTAGAAGCTGTGGCTGAGCATGGTCTCGGGCGGATAGGCGAAATGCTGGTGGTAGAGGCCGTCAGCGCTGCGGAAGTCGGGGATCCCGCTCGCCGTCGAGACTCCCGCCCCTCCGAAGAAGACCGCGCTCTTCGCCTTGTCGAAGCGCTTTGCCAGCTCTTGGGCTGCCTCAACCGGATTGGTGATCGTCTTTCCCATGGTCGCTCCCTTCCCCGTGTCCGAACAGGATGTCCACGCCGCGTGGACATTGGGGATACTCCCCTTTGTCCACCCCGCGGGAGGCGGCGTGCCCGTGGACGTTGGGGATACTCCCCTTTGTCCACCGTGGACAAAGGGGAGTATCCCCAACGTCCAAGCACCGTCCCGTTTCATCACTGTTCATCATAGCCGCCGACCAGCCGAAGGCGCGCAACGGATAGGCAGTTGGACGTCTCTTTCCCGACGAGCTGCGCCGCGCCGCACACGGTACAATAGACGGGCCAAACACAACGGAAGGAGCCCTCGTGGCCGCAGATACGCAAGAGCTCAGGCTCATCTCATGGAACGTGAACGGCCTGCGCGCCGTGGTGAAGAAAGAGCCGAGCTTCGGGGAGATCTTCTCCACGCTCAACGCCGACGTCTTCGCCGTCCAGGAGACCAAGCTGCAGGAGGGGCAGATCGAGCTCGAGCTGCCCGGCTATCACCAGACCTGGAGCTACGCCGCGCGCAAGGGCTACTCGGGCACGGCCGTATTCTCGCGCGAAGAGCCCCTGCAGGTCATCCGCACGATCGGCTGCCCGTGCGCCGATGACGAGGGCCGCGTGTGCGCGCTCGAGTTCGACACGTATTGGTTCGTGAACGTCTACACGCCCAACGCCAAGAACGGCCTCGCGCGCATCGACGAGCGCATGGTCTGGGACGAGCGCTACCGTGAGTTCCTCACCGAGCTGGCCGCCTCGAAGCCCGTGGTTACCTGCGGCGACTTCAACTGTGCCCACGAGGAGATCGACCTCAAGAACCCCGAGGCGAACCGCGAGAACGCAGGCTTTTCCGACCAGGAGCGCGAGGACTTCTCCAAGCTGCTCGAGGCAGGCTTCACCGACACCTTCCGCGCGCGCTTCCCCGACCTGGAGGACGCCTATAGCTGGTGGAGCTACCGCATGCGCGCCCGCGCCCGCAACGTCGGCTGGCGCATCGACTACTTCCTGGTCTCCAATTCCATCGCCGACCAGGTGACGGGCGCGGCCATCCTGAACGAAATCTACGGCAGCGACCACTGCCCGGTCGAGCTCACCATCACGCTCTAGGGTGGCGCGGGCATCCGCTACGCCTCGTACGGAATGCCCGCCGTCTCCAGCGCCTCCATGAAGGCGTCGGCGGAGCGCGTCGCCACGAGGTGCTCGGGAAAGCCAAGGTCTTCCAGCAGCGCATGCGCGTTGTCGAAGCGGCCGATGTCGGTCGCGATATGGGCGTCCGTGTTCACCGCGATGCCCACGCCGAGCTCGGCACAACGCTGCGCGATCTGCCTGCAACGCGCCATCGCGCGGTCCGACCACTGCCCCATCAGGCTGTGCTCGTTGATCTCGATGAGCTTGCCCCGCGCTTTGGCCGCGCGCAGCACCGTGTCGACGTCGAACGGTAGGCCCGTCCTGCCGACATGGCCGAGCATGAGCACCTTGGGGTCGTCAAGTGCGCCGATGTAGAGCTGGTTGAGCTGCTCGGTGGTCGCGCCCCGGGCGAAGTCGGCGTTGTGCACGCTCGCCACCACGTAGTCGCAGCCCCTGAAGACGCGCTCCTTGAGCGTGGTGGGCTTGCTCAGCACGCGCCCGTCGAGCCCGTGCTCCACCGCCACGTCATGCCCGAACAGCCGGCCCTCGAGGTCGACGATATCCGCCTCGCAGCCATGCAGCACGCGCACGCCGTGCCAGGTGCGCGGCCATATGTCGTAGTTGAGGAAGTACTGGTAATTGCGCAGGTCATGGATGCCGTTTGCCTCGGGATAGAGCATCGACGAATAGTGGTCGGTGGCGCCTAGGAGCTCCAGACCCCGCTCCGCGGCGGCACGCACGCACTCCTCGATGGTCGAATACGCATGGCGCGAGAACAGCGTGTGGGTATGGGTGTCGCAGAGGTTGTGCATGCGTGCTCCTAACGTGTTGTGGCAGCGCTGGCCAGCCGGCGCGTGCCCGCCCTCATGGTAGTACGGCGCCGGGCCAAGCGGGCGGACGGCCCGCCCCTGTCACGGAATGAGGACGGCGGAGCTGTGCGCTTGCGCGGGCTGCCAGCCGGCCGCTTGCTTGGGCCACCAGCTTGCCGCTTGGCCGCGCCACCAGCTTGCCGCTCGCCTGGGCCACCAGCTTGCCGCTCGCTCGGGCCACCAGTCCGTGGTCCCCGCGCGCCCCAGATTCCCGCGGCACGCAACCAGCGCGGCAACGCCATACGCTACACTGGTGAGACAATTCTCGCGCGACGCACGCTAAGGAGCATCTGAGCTAAGGGGGCTTTCGTCGTTGCCGTCAATGCGGTCACGCCCTTCCTCGTCTACCTCACCCTCGGCTGGTTCGCACGCAAAAGCGGACTGGTCAGGGAGCCGTTCCTGCAGGAGATGAACCAGTTCGTCTTCAGGTGCTTCTTCCCCATCACCATGTTCTACAACACCCACGCCATCCAAGTGAGCTTCTCCGATTCCTCGCAGCTCATCGTGGTGTGCGCGGGCCTGCTTGTGCTGGTCGTCGCCCTTTCGGTGGCCATCGTGCCGCGGCTGGTGCAGGAGAACGCCCGGCGCGGCGTCATCATCCAGTGCCTCTACCGCTCCAACCTCGTGCTCTTTGCCCTCGGCCTGACCGAGACGCTCTTCGGCGCGGAGGGAGTCGCGTTGGCGAGCGTCATCATCGCCATCTTCGTGCCCGTATACAACGTGCTGGCCATCATCGTGCTGGAATCCTACCGGGGAGGCGCGAGCGACGTCCGCATGCTGGTGCGCAGGGTCTTGACCAACCCCCTCTTTGTGGGCGGCATAAACGTCAACAATATCACCACAGTAGTCATCATCGGCTCTGCTGCGGCATTTGCGGCTGTCATCATCTTTGACCTCATAGTGAAGAAGCTGACAAAGAAGGACTTCTACATCAGCAATGTCACTCCGGCAAACACTCTGACAGAGAGTAATTACACGGACGGCGGTGCAGACGGTAAATACTTCACCATTGAAGCAGAGGTTTCCGAAAATACTCCGATGACTTTCGGCAATCTCCCCATTGGTACAGGTGTGATGATCGTAGAAACCGATGTACCGGCAGGCTGGTCATGCAGTCCGCTTGTATCAGTCAATATCATTTCGGCGGGTAATAACAGCGCATCATTCACCAACACCTTCGCGCGCACACTGACGCTCCGCAAGGCAGACAGCCGCACGGATGAGACTATCACTTCTTCACCGGCTGAGTTTATCCTGATAAAGTGTGCTTCTATCAGTAAGACAGACCTTCAGGCAGCTATAGACGGCGCATCAACACCGGAAGACAAGCTCCAGGCTGTAAAGGATTATGCGACAACTAACGGTGGCAACTACTACCCGCCAACCGGTACCTTCCCCACCTCCGGCGGACTGCTTACCCTGACGGAATCGCAAGTCGGCGGCAGCTTTGGCACAGACAACTTCTTCTTCTATGAAGTGACGGCTCCGGACGGCTATGTGCCCGACAACACCGTAACAGATAGCAGGATATTCCATTTTGAGACAGGCGATGTCGATAAGGCAGTAACCTTCCTGAACGGCGAAAAGCCCACAAATGTAACTGTCGAAAAGCAGGACGAAAACGGCAACGGTCTGCCGGATGCTGAACTTGACCTGTATTATCGTGAGAACATCGTGCCCTCGACCTACAATATCAGCAAGTCGATCACAGCGCCTGTTCCTCAGCCCTCGATCGAAATTGGCGGCACAGAGCCTTCTCTTCCAAACATTACCGGCGATTCAGTTACTACTTACTCATACCACTACAATCCTGTGACGGATAAGCCCGATGCGGAAGAAAACGCATGGATACTTCCGAGAACGGACAACGACTACATCTACTTCCGCGATTTCAATATCGGCAATACGGGTGAATGGGACGATGTAGAGGTAACAGACAAGGCTAACGGCAATAAGAAATACTGGCTGAAAACCACCCTCGGCAATAATGAATATGGTCAGAGTCAGGAGATCAACTACAACCATGACTATTGGTATGCGGCGGTATTCTATGAATCCGGCAAGTCTGACGTCCGCTATGCTATGTGGGAACGCTTTGTTGATAAGTATCAAGACACCGATACGATAGTATGGAAGATACAGCCGCCCGACGGCTACACAAAGGTTCGCTTCTGTCTGTTCAAGGGCGATAACTGCGTCAGAAATACGGATGAGATCACCTTTAAGCTCGGCAAGGTCTACACCAAGAACGGCTGGGGCAGAGAGTACAAGGAAGAGCACGGCAACAAGTGCTATTTCAATGTACCGGTAACAGAAGCTAACTGGTCAACCTACTACACTAACCCGCAGTTTAACGATGAGACCTACACTCAGCGCGGCGATGCTCTGTATCTGGTTTGCGCAAACAAGAATGATCTTGCCGGAAGCTACGTTGTCTTCTACGATGGAGACGGCGAGACGATAAAGAACGCATCATCTGCCGATCATATCAGAACATACTATGTAGGCGAGATCACTCAGGCAAATGAAGGTGACGCCCCTGTAGCCGGCAAGACGACCGATGTTACCGATGCCGCAGGTCACTGGTACCGTGTGTACATCCCGACCACTGCAAAGACCTTCAAGGTATTCAGCGGTGAAACCGAGCTCGGA
>CACYAX010000086.1 GCA_902772435.1 uncultured Coriobacteriaceae bacterium
GCGTTGATGTTAGGCGTTTCAAAGCAGCAATAAGCGGGATATTTGCCAATGTACTCCGTTACCGCGGATTTAGCCCTTTCACTCACCTGTGCCACGATGTTGCTGCCATACGAGACCAGCCTGCATACGATGGGTAATTTGATATAGGTGCTGACGTCGGCGCTGGCTCGTGGGGAGCAAATGACATTGTCGCTTGCGAGGAAGTCCTCGGGTGTGCAGCCACAATCCAGCGCCGACTGCGCGAGCGCGGTCTGCAGAATCTCCCTGTTGGTCACAGTCGCCTCCTTGCCCATGTCTGGCGTATGCGCATGGTAGCACAGAGACGCAGGTCCAGCAGCGTGACGTCACCTGATGCCCGTGGTTTGGCTTGCGCTCAACCCGTGCTGCCAAAAGCCCCTGCAATGGGGAACGGGCCCCGTGAGGAGCCCGTTCAAGTCACATTGCTTAGTTGCTGATGATGCCCAAGCGCTCCCTCACGGAGCGCGCGATGCCCTCAGCGTCAAGCCCGCAGTCAGCCAGCAGATCGCCGCGAACTCCGTGCCTCACGAAGGCGTCGGGCAGTCCCAGCGTCAGCGTGGGTACCTGCAGGCGCTCCTGCGCGAGGATGTCGAGCGCACCTTCGCCCACGCCACCAGCGAGCACGCCCTCCTCGATGGTCACGACCAGCTTGGTCTCCGCGGCTGCCGTGATGGCCGCGCGGTCGAGCGGCTTGGCCCAGCGCAGGTCGACCACGCACGCGGAGATTCCCTCCTCGGCGAGGAGGTCGGCTGCCTTGAGCGCGGGCTGCACCATCGAGCCTATCGCCAGCAGGGCCACGTCATCGCCCGTGCGCAGCAGCTCCGACACACCGGGCTCCCAGGTCTGGGAAGGCATCTCGGGCATCTCGTCAGGGCAGCTGCCCTTGGGATAGCGGATGGCGAAGGGCCCGCCCAGGGTGAGCGCCGTGTGCAGCGCATCCGCCGTCGCGGCGGCGCTTGAGGGCGCAATCACGCGCAGGTTGGGGATCATGCGCGTGTAGCTCAGGTCGAAGGCGCCCAGGTGCGTCGCGCCGTCCTGTCCCACGATGCCGGCGCGGTCGATGCACACCACCACGTCGCTCTGGGGAAGCGCGATGTCGATCGTCAGCTGGTCTATGGCGCGCTGCAGGAAGGTCGAGTAGATGGCCATCACGGGCTTGGCACCACCGGCGGCCATGCCCGCGGCCAGACCCAGCGCGTGCTCTTCCGAGATGCCGACGTCGGTGAACCTGCGGGGGAACTCCGCGGCAAAGGGTGCGAGGCCCGTTCCCTCCTTCATGGCAGCGGTGATGGCCATGACGCGCTTGTCGGCGCGTGCCTCGCGCAGCAGCGCCTCCCCGAAGGCCTCGGTGAAGGTGGGCGTGGAAGAGGCGCTCTTCGCGACTTCGCCCGTCTCCTTGTCGAAGGGCCCGACGCCGTGGAACAGCTCGGGCGTGCGCTCGGCGGGCTCATAGCCGGCTCCCTTGCGCGTGGTGACGTGCACGATGGTGGGCCCGTTGATGGCGAGGGCCTCGCGCAGCACGCGCCGTAGGGCGCTGATGTCGTGGCCGTCGACGGGGGAGAGGCAGGTGATGCCGAGCGACTCGAAGACCATGGAGGTCGACGGGAGCAGGATGTTCTTCGCCGCGACGCGCATGCCGTTCATCATGACGAGGGCAGCATCCGCAGCGGGGCCCTTGTCGGCGAGCGCATTGAGCAGTGAACGGCGTCGCGTGCGGTAGGTGCTCGACGCGCGCAGCTCACGGAAGTGCTGGGAAAGGCCGCCCACGTTGGGGGCGATGGACATGCCGTTGTCGTTCAGGACGATGACGAGGCGCGGGCGCTCCTGCGCGATCTCGTTGAGGGCCTCGAAGGCCATGCCGCCCGAGATGGAGGCATCGCCAATCACGGTCACGATGTTCTCGTTTCCGCCCATCGCGTCGCGGGCCTTGGCAAGGCCGAGGGCGACGGAAAGCGCGTCGGAGGCGTGGCCGGACGGGTGCACGTCATACGGGCTCTCGAGCGGAGTCGGAAAGCCCGAGATGCCGTCTTTCTGGCGGAGCGTGTCGAAGCGGGCGAGCCTGCCCGTCAGGATCTTGTGGGCGTAGGCCTGGTGACCCACGTCGTAGACGATGCGGTCATGCGGGCAGTCAAGCTCCGCGTGCAGGGCGACGATGGTCTCGACGGCTCCGAGGCTGCTTGCCACGTGGCCGCCGGTGTGCGATGCCGTGTCTATGATCTGCGCACGAATCTCCGAGGCGACGAGTGCGAGCTCGTCGTCGGTGAGCGCGTGGAGGTCTCTCGGAGACTGGATGGCGTCTATGATGCGCGGGATCTCTCCCTGCTTGTCCTGTGCCATGGTTCTCCTTCTTCCGTATGGACCGATACAGACGCGTCAGGACGCTGCGTGGTCATAAGGGCAAACGTCTAGACGGAATAGATTACTGTCTGGCAACGGCGTTGTCCCACGTTTGGGCATATATCCAGAGGTATCCCAAACGTTTGAAGGGTTTGTGAACCCATACGGAAGAAGGATGGCCTTCAGGCGCTAGCGCCAGATGTGCGCGACGGCCTCCCACGGGTGCAGCGTTTCCTGCGCGGAGGGGCTGTCGTAGTTGGCGATCAGCAGCTCCCCTCCGTCGGTGGGCAGGGCCTGCTGCTCCTGTCCGGAGAAGTTGCACTGCACGAGCACGCGCGTGCCATCGAGCGTGCGCTCGTAGGCGATGACCTTGTCCCCGGCTCCGTCCACGAAGCGTATGTCGCCTTCGGAGATGACCGGCTCGGCCTTGCGCAGGGCGATGAGCCGCTTGAAGTAGGCGCGCACGGAGTGCGGGTCCGCCATCTCGGTCTCGGCGTTGATCTGCACGTGGTTGGCGTTGAGCCCGAGCCACGGCGTACCCGTGGTGAAGCCGGCGTTCTCGCTGGCGTCCCAGGCCATGGGCGTGCGGCCGTCGTCGCGCGAGCGGGCGTGCACGATCTCGAAGGCCTCCTCAGGGGTGTGGCCGCGCTCCTGGATGATCTGGTAGTAGTTGAGCGACTCGACGTCGCGGTACTGCGCGATGCTCGTGAAGTCGGTGATGGTCTGGCCGATCTCCTCGCCCTGGTAGATGTAGGGCGTGCCGCGCATGAGGTGGGTGCAGGTGGGCAGGAGCGTGCTCGACTCATACCAGTAGCGGTCGGTGTCGCCGAAGCGCGAGTTCGGGCGCGGCTGGTCGTGGTTGGACCAGAAGAGCGAGTTCCAGCCGCCGCCGGCGGTCATGCCCTCTTGCCAGGTGCGGAAGAGCGTGCGCAGCGCGTCGATGTCGGGCTCCATGAGCTCCCACTTGTCACCGCCCGCATAGTCGACCTTGAGGTGGTGGAAGTTGAAGACCATGGCCATCTCGTGGTTCGCCGGGTTGGTGTAGCGGATGCAGTTCTCGAGCGAGGTCGCGCTCATCTCGCCGACGGTCACGTTGCCGTCGATGCCGCCCTCGCGCACCATTTCCTGCAGGTACTCGTGCACGCGCGGGCCGTCGGAATAGAAGTGCTTGCCGTCGGTCTCGTCGCTCGGCCAGCCCTCGGGCTTGGAGATGAGGTTGACCACGTCGAAGCGGAAGCAGCTCACGCCCTTGTCCTGCCAGAAGCGCAGCACGTCGGCGAGCTCGGCGCGCACGGCCGGGTTGTCCCAGTCGAGGTCAGCCTGCGTCAGGTGGAAGAGGTGCAGGTACCACTTGTTGAGGCGCGGCTCATAGGCCCACGCGTTGCCGCCGAACTTGCTCTCCCAGTTGGTGGGAGGCTCGCCGGGGTTCTCCGCGGTGGCGCCAGGCTCCGCGTCCACGAACTTGTAGTACGCGAGGTACTTCGGATCGCCTGCCAGGGCCTTCTGGAACCACTCGTGCTCGGTTGAGGTGTGGTTGAAGACCATGTCGAGCATGAGCTCGATTCCGCGGGCACGCGCCTCGCGTGCCAGCTCCTCGAAGTCCTCCATCGTGCCGAAGCGCGGGTCGATGGCGCGGTAGTCGGCCACGTCATAGCCATTGTCATTCTGGGGGCTCACGAAGAAGGGCGTGATCCAGACGATGTCGACGCCCAAGTCCTTGAGGTAGTCGAGCTTCAAGGTGATGCCCCGCAGGTCACCCGTGCCATCACCGTCGGAATCGCAGAACGAACGGATATAGATCTGGTAGACGACCTTGGTGCCGAGTTGGCGTGCGCGCGAGTTCACGGGATGCTCCTTCGTACGTGGTGGTGCGGGACTGACGGTGCGGTGACGTGCAAAACAAAGGGTGCGGCTGCCCGTTGGAGCGGGCAGCCGCGGAAAGGAAGGCCGATTTAGAGCTCGAGCGAAGCGGCGACAGCCTTGGCCTGCTTGTCGATGCCCTTGCGCTTGCCCACCATGAAGGTGAGGACGAAGGGGACGACGATGGCGACAGCCATGCAGAGCAGGAAGGGGAGCATGGACTGCGGCTGCATCGCGAGGATGCCGGGCAGGCCACCGACGCCGATGGCGTTGGCCGTGCAGCTGAAGGCGCAGGACAGCAGGCCGGCGCACGCGGAGCCGATCATGGCGCAGACGAAGGGGAACACGTACTTGAGGTTGACACCGAACATGGCGGGCTCGGTGACGCCCAGGTAGCAGGAGAGGCACGCGGGGATGTTGACCTGCTCGGCGTCGTCGTCGCCCTTCTGGAGCATGATCATGGCGAGGACGGCAGAGCCCTGAGCGATGTTGGAGAGGGCGATCATGGGCCAGAGCATGGTGCTACCGAAGTCGGCGATGAGCTGCAGGTCGATGGCGTTGGTCATGTGGTGCAGGCCGGTGATCACGAGCGGGGCGTACACGCCGCCGAAGATGGCGCCGAAGAGCACGCGGAAGGGACCGGTGATGCCCGCGTTGACGATGGCGGAGACGCCGGAGCCGAGAGCCCAGCCGATGGGGCCGAGCACGAAGTGGGCAGCCATGACGCCCAGCAGGAGCGAGCAGAAGGGCACGACGATCATCTGGACGATGGACGGGGTGATCTTCTTGAAGAAGCGCTCAAGATAGTTGAAGGTGATGGCAGCCAGGATGGCGGGGATGACCTGCGCCTGGTAGCCGACCATGTGGACCTGTGCGAAGCCGAAGTTCCAGCTGTACTGCTCCCAGGTCTCGGCGGTGGCGCCGGGGACGGCGTAGGCGTTCAGGAGCTGGCTCGAGACGAGCGTGAGGCCCATGACGATGCCAAGCATCTCGGTGCCGCCCATCTTGCGGGTGACCGACCAGCAGATGCCCACGGGGATGCCGAGGTGGAAGACGGCCTCACCGATGAGCCACAGGAAGTGGTTGACGCCGCTCCAGAACACGGACATGGAGGCGAGGGTGGCGTTGCCCTCGGGCCCGAAGTAGGGCATGTCGCCCAGGACGTTGCGGAAGCCGAGGATGAGGCCGCCGGTGATGATGGCCGGGATGAGCGGCGCGAAGACCTCGGCGATGGCGCCCATCAGGCGCTGCAGGGGGTTACCCTGCTGGGCGGCGATGGCCTTGGCCTCGTCCTTGGAGACGCCGGTGATGCCGGAGATGGCCACGAACTCGTCGTAGAAGTCGTTGATCTCGTTGCCGATGATGACCTGGAACTGACCTGCCTGCGTGAAGCTGCCCTTGACGGACTTGAGCGCCTCGATGGCAGGGACGTCGGCGATGCTGGGGTCGACCAGCGTGAAGCGCATGCGGGTGACGCAGTGCGTGAGGGCGGCGATGTTCTCCGGGCCGCCGACGAGGCGCAGCATCTCGCGCGCATCGTTCTCAAACTTGCCCATTGCTTCCTCTTCCCTTCAGATGTGGTTGTACCGAACTGCCGGCGGGGCGCCTCCGTCGGGGGGGAACGGGTCTCGGCGCATCGGCGCCGGACGTTTTCCTGTTATCTATAATGACAAGGAAAACAGGTCGTAACAACTGCAAGTTATGTGGTCTTGGCGCTGCAAATCATGTGAAGTAGTGCGAGGTAGGACACCGTGAAAGCCATTTACTATGACATCTACAAGGACCTCCGCGAGAAGATCATGGCAGGGGTATATCCCTACCAGACGTACATCCCCCCAGAGCTCAAGCTCCTCGAAGAATACGAGTGCACGCACAACACGATCCGCAAGGCGCTGCAGGTGCTGACGATGCACGGTTTCGTGCAGCCGGTCCGCGGCAAGGGCGTGAAGGTGATCTGGCAAGCGGGCAGGCGCACGCGCTTCGTGCTCGGCGACATCGAGACCTTCCGCGAGGCGGCGGCGAAGAACGGCCTCGAGGCAAAGACGCAGGTGAAGACCTTCGAGCACGTGGTCGCAGATCGCCGCATCTCCGAAGCGACGGGCTTTGCGGTGGGTGACGAGTTGCTCCATATCGAGCGCGTGCGGCATTTCGACGACGCGAACCTCATCTTTGACAAGAGCTACTTCCGTGCGTCATGCGTGGAGGGCCTCACGCCCGAGATCGCGGCGGACTCCATCTTCACGTACCTCGAGGACGAGCTGGGCATGCAGGTGACCACGTCCAACCGCACCATCACTATGGAGTACGCCACAGCGGAGGACCGCGCGCTGCTCGACCTTTTGGACTTCGACATGCTCGCCGTGGTGGAGAACCGCACCTTCAACAGCGAGGGCGTGCATTTCGAGACCACCTGGTCGCGCCACAGGCCGGACTACTTCACCTTCATGACGACAGCGGTCAGAGGCTGCTAGACCTCTGACCTGCTGATATCTGTCCGCTATGTGCATGGGCCTCTGCTGCGCAGGGCTATGGCCCGACCTACCTCCGCGGCGAGGGCGCTTGGTCCTGGCGCGGGGTGCGCGGGCGCTGCTGGCCCTGCCTGCCCGCGGCGTCACGGCCCGTGTTGATGGCCTGGCGCATCTTGTAGGCGTTCTTGATCTCCTTGAGCACGAAGTCGTCGTCGCCGGCCTGCGTCTGGATGGTCACGTTGGCGTAGTTGAAGATGCGCCCGATGACGCTCGGGTCCACGGCGATGTCGGTGATGCTCGTGAGGTCGCAGACGTGGTCACGCACCTTGATGATGCCGCGGCGGTAATAGAGGCGGCGATTGGTGACCACGACGTCGGTCTTCCAGTTGTCGATGATGTGCGGAAGGCGGCTTGCCAGCGTGATGATGACGCTTGCGGCAATGGCGTAGGGGAGCAGGTCCATCCTGTTCATGGGGAGCGCGATGATCACGCAGACGATGGCGCAGACGGCCGCCACGGGGATGCCGCCCAAGACGACGGGCACCCACGACTCCTGCGCGTGGAACTTCATGACCTCGTTGGGATTGTCAAACTTGATGCGTGCCATGTCGGGGCCTCCTTGCCGCTGGACCTGCGCGAGCAATCTGTCTCTAGTGTACCCATATGGGCGGGACTGCCCTCCCTCGCATGGGATCGCCGCGCGATTTTGGACACCAGCTGCGGGCGCGGGCCACGCGTCGGAGGCGCGCACGAGAAGGAGTGCCCGTCAAAACCAAAAACATGACGGAAAGGTGGCTCGCCATGTCCTGTGCGCTTCGCGGCTCAGCGGGTATCGTATCGTCAAGGTGTTACCACGCGACTAGGAGGCCCCATGGCAGACCGCAAGCTCAACGATCGCATTGAAGACATCCTCGCGAAGATGACCCTCGCGCAGAAGTGCGCGCTGCTATCGGGCGACGGCTTCTTCACCACCCGGGAATTCGCGACGCTGGGAATACCGCGGCTCATCTTCTCCGACGGGCCCCACGGCATGCGTCACCAGGGCGTGGATGCCAACCACCTCGGCATAGGCGGGTCGGTGCCCGCCACCTGCTTCCCGACGGCCGTGACCGTGGCCAACAGCTGGGAGCCGCGCCTCGGCGAAGAGCTCGGCCACGCGC
>CACYAX010000087.1 GCA_902772435.1 uncultured Coriobacteriaceae bacterium
GTAAGCATGACGATGGCTGGGGCAGGGCTTGAAAGCTCGTCCCGGCCATTCCCTTTGGGCGCTGCGTTCGCTGCGTTGCCTGCGCCTAGAACCCCCACGGCAGGTAGGCTGCGAGCACGGCGAACAGCACGGCGGGCAGCATGTTGGCCACGCGCAGCGTCTTGCCCCACACGAGGTTCACGCCCACGCAGAAGATGAGCACGGCGCCCACGAGCGACAGGTAGGCGATAGCCAGCTCGGTCATGATGGGGGCGACAAGCCGTGCGAGCAGCGTGATGGATCCCTCGAAGATGAGGATGGGAATCGCCGAGAATGCGGCGCCCTTGCCCATTGACGAGGCCATGACCGCGATGATGATGAAGTCGAGCACCGACTTCACGGCGAGGGTGGCGTAATCGCCCGAGATGCCGTCTTGGATGGCGCCCACGATGGCCATGGCGCCGATGCACACGGTGAGGGACGCGGTCACGAAGGCGTCGATGAACTGGGCGTCGTCGCCGTTGCCCGTCTTCTCCTTGAGCCATGCGCCGAAGCGTTCGAACGCGTCCTCGATGCCCAGGAGTTCGCCCACGACGGTGCCCAGAGCGAGGCAGAGCACCACGAGCATCGACTTCCCACTGGCAAGCGCACCGCCGTCTATCTGCAGCATGCCCGACATCGCGCCCGCGATGGCGATGAAGAGCACGCTGACGCCACAAGCCTTGGTGAGGGCGTCCTGCTGCTCCTGATTGAACAGCCTTCCCACCACGTGTCCCGCGAGGCCACCTGCCACGATGGCGGCGGCGTTGATGAGCGTTCCGAGTCCGATCATCCCCCAGCGCCTTTGCTTCCCGATCCGATTGTCTGCTGACCATTGTATGCGTGGTGGTGGCCAAGAACGCCGGAACGTTTCAAGCGCTATTGGCTTTTCTTGGGTTACCTTCAGCATTGGGAACGATGCCTGATGGTACGATGCGTCAGCTCTTGATGCTCCCCACGGTACCTATACTTGCGAGAAAGGAGGTCGATGGGAAAGGAGTTGATTATGGGAAAGCTATCCGATGGGCGCTCGGCTGCCGGTCTGTCCGGTCTTGCGGGAAGGGCATCCATGCTTGCCCTCTCCGGTGCGCTCGTGTGGGGACTTGCAGCATGCGCTGCCTCGGGAGGCTCTGGTGAGACGAGCGATGCCGATACCGAGGAGAAGACCGAGACAAGCGCGGAAAGCCCAAAGGCTGCCGTGACGCCCGAGTTCGAGGTCGCAACGACGGTGACGGTCGCGGCAGACCAGGAGACCACCTCGCTCTTCAACGCCCTTGACGAGGGCCTCTGCTCATGGTCGCAGGGCGGGACGGACGCCTCCACCGTTGAGGGCGATGACTACGCCTTCACGCCCGTGGTGTACGTCCGCGACGGGGCCTACGTCGCCGAGAAGTCGCTCGCGGCTGACCAGGTGAGCGTCGAGGACGGCAAGCTCACGAGCACGGGCATCACCATCGAGAAGGAAGCCATCAACGGCGTGGTGGTCAAGGACTCCACGCTCGAGCTCGAGAACGTGCGCATCGAGGTGAACGCCGCCGACGCCGACGGCTCCACGACCTGCGATTTCTCCGGTCTCGGCGCAGCGCTCGCCGCATACGGCAGCTCTGACGTGACGGTGCGCGACTCCATCCTCGCGACCGAGGGCGTGGCCAATCTGGCCGTGTTCAGCGACGACGGGGCAAAGGTCCTCCTCGATGGCGTGACGCTCAGCTCAAAGGGTGGCACGCTCTACGAGGACTACGTCAACTCGCCTGCGCAGCCCCTCATGGTCGCGCCGCCTTGGATCTTGGGCATCATGGGCACCTCGCGCGGTTCCAACGAGATGGGCACCAACTCGACGATGTCGGTCATCGACTCGGCCGCCTCGGCTTCCAACTGGGCGGTGCTCTCCACCGACGCAGGCTCCAACATGTACCTCAACGTGGTGAACTCGACCATGGACCTCACGGGCAGCGACCAGCCGTTCCAGGAGGGTGACGTCTTCAACGTGGAGAACCCCTACACGGCGCGCTCCGGCTATGGCACCTACGCGATCGGCGACGCCGTCGAGACCTTCCTCGGCACCCAGATGAACGTGGGCACCTATGCCACCATCTTCACGGGCGGCAGCGCCTACTACGGCAACCTCGAGGCAGGCAAGAGCTACGAGCTCGCGGCGGCCGATGGCTCGACGCACACGACCTACGTGGCCGAGGAGGACGTGCCCACCGTCATCGAGTCCGACACCTTCGGTTTCATGGCGCACAAGAGCAGCAATACCTGCGAGATCGACGGTGCCACGGTGCATTCTGCCTACACGGGCTTCCTCATCAAGAGCGGCTGCAACATCGACGTCACGGTGAGCGGTGGGGCGAACGTCACGGCCGACAACGGCATCCTCGTCCAGGCGATGGACAACGATGACTCCACCACCTCCTATGACAACGCCACCTCCGCGTTCGGCACGACCCACGAGGAGTACGCGGGCTTCCCGACCGAGGCGGTCAGCTCGGATGCGGCGGGCTCTGACGAGCAGACGGCCGAAGCGGGCGAAGGCCAGGGCAACGGAGCTCCTTCGGGCGAGCAGGGCGGCCCTGGTGGCGAGCCCCCTTCGGGTGAGGCTCCCGACGGTGCCCCTGGTGGCTCGGGTGGCCCCGGTGGCGAAGGTGGCCCTGGTGGCGCGGGCGCCTCTGGTGGCACGAACCAGTCCTCCTACACCATCGAGGACACTGCGCTTGAGGGATCGATCTACAACGGCATCGGCTGGAAGGCTAACGACCTCTCCGACGGCAACGTGTCTGCCATGACGCTCGACGTGAAGTTGACTGGTACGGCCACCCTGCGTGGCGCCATCGCCTCGACGTCCTGCATCCACGTCTCCTACGATGGGCAGCAGTACCTCAAGGAGAACGGCATCACCGCGTTTGATGACGCCTCCGAGGCGGCGAAGTTCGCAGAGACCTACCAGCTCACGTCCTTCACCAAGGCCGAGTACTTCGACATCGGCCAGGTGGCCAACCTCGTGAGCGCCAACGGCCTCAACGACATCAACGTTTCGCTGTCCGGCAGCGCCGTGTGGACGGTGAGTGACACGTCGCTCATCGCCAGTCTGAAGATTGCCGACGATGCGCAGGTGGTCGTGGAGAGCGGCGTCACGCTCACGGTGGGGGAGACCGCCTACGGCGAGGGCACCTACACGGCGGCCGATTTCGCCTAAACCCAACCGCTTCTGTGTGCGGAGTGATTCCCGGTGTTCGGAGCCTGAGGGGTTCCGGGCACCGGGATCGTGTTTTGGCAGGTCTTTTGCTGGTACGAGGTCGTGTGCGGCTCCGTGTGAACCACCTTGCGCTCACGGCTGGCCCGCCGTCGTAGGGCCTTCATGCGGGCGCATGCGATGGACGATGGCCCTGCGAGCCCGTATCATAACGGATGGGTGAGCCCACGACGCGCCTCTGCGGCGCGGGCTTGCCCTGCAAGCTTTCAATCGGTGACGCGGTGAGGTCGTGCCAAGATGAGTGATCGAGAATCCTGTGTGGAGCGCGGCCACGCCGTGCTCGTGTCGCTGGCCCATCGTTTCCCCCAGCTCTATGTCGCGCCCGGCGACGATGCGGGAGAGGCCCATCGGCTCGCGCGCCTGCGCGGGGTCGTGCCGCCCAACGCGAACCTCGACCACTTCCACGGAAGTGCGGACGACGAGCTGCGCGTGGTTTCTACTCCGGCGGGGCCCGTGGAGGTGGTGTTCCTCAAGGAGCGTGCCGATTTCGAGACGTTCCTGCAGGTCGTGGGCCACAAATCTGCTCCCGTGCCCATAGCGCGCACGGTGGGCGCCATCACGTATTGCGGGCTTGCCGACTGGAGCGAGATCGCCGCGGCGCACGAGCGCTATCTCGCGTCCGGCGGCACCGACTGGTCCTCCGCGTTTGCCCGTCTCGCCAAGGAGCCAGGTGCCTTCCGCACCGAGCTCGTCGTGATATCGGAGGGGCCGTACAGCAACGTCCCCGCAGGCCAGACACCTTACGACGAGGATGCGTGGCTGCCCATCTCCCGTGAGATCCGCCTGCATCACGAGTGCGCCCACGTGGTCTGTCGCCGCACGATGCCCGATGACATCCTGCCCGTATGGGATGAGGTCACAGCTGATGTGGTGGGCCTGCTCTGTGCGACGGGAGGCTATGACGCCGATCTTGCGGCGCGTTTCCTCGGCGTGGCGGTCGACGGTTTTGTGGGCGGTCGCCTGGAGGAGTATCTGAACGACGATCAGGCGGGGTGCATAGACCGTGTAGCTGCCGAGGTATACGGTGCGTTGCGGCAGATCGCGCAGACCTGTGGCCAGGATGACGTGAGCGGCCCGTTCGGCTACCTCCTGCGCCTGAAGGCCGAGCCCCTCCTGCGGTACTGACTTCGTCCGTGGCGGAGGGCCGCGCGCGAGAAGCGGCGCTAGTACAGGTTCACCACCTGCGCACCAAAGGGCAGAAGAGAGAGCTTCGCCATCTTGAAGAGCTGCTTGCCAAAGGGGATGCCGACGATGGTGACGCAGAAGATCGTGCCCACCAGCACGTAGGCGAGGGCTTCCCACATGCCGATGCAGACAACCCAGATGATGTTGGCGAGAAGCGAGGGCGCTCCGCCGCCGTAGATGATGCGCTTGCCGAAGGGCGCGAGGGTGAGGCTCGCCATCTTGAACGCCTGGCGCCCCAGGGGGATGCCAATGATGGTGAGGTAAAAGAGTGCTCCGGCAAGCCACCAACAGAGGGCCGTGACGACGCCTCCCATGAGGATCCAGATGATGTTGCCGATGGTGCGCATGCGTGGTCCTTTCAGGCTGTCGAGGCTGGCGTTCCGCAACGAGAGAGCTTGGCTGCTTGCAGCTCCGCCTAGTCCAAGAGGCCCGCTCGGGCAGACAGGTAGAGCTTCGAGGGCTGCAGGATGCCGCCTCTCCAACGGGCCTTCAGCCAATGGGGCATGAGGGCGAACGAATAGCGCCCCATGCTGCCGTCACCGAGTTCCACGGGGAGCGCACGGGCGAAGCCCACGCTGCCCGCGCGTTTCCAACGCTCGTCGGCTGCGCCCCACGCCTCGAGCATGCCCATGATCTGGGCGGACATGCCCGAGGAGAAGCTCTGCTGGATGGCACGGGGGTTCTTCTCGTCCAGCTCGATGTCAAGGGCGAAGGTGTCTCCCAGTGACCCATCGGGATACACGTCGAACTGGTAATCGACATAGGTCGAGCAGGCCGCGAGGAGCGTGCGCACCTGCTCGAGCATCGCGTCGTCGTAGGCGGTGAAGCCGACGGTGCCAAACACGTCTGGAAGGTGATGGGCGTCCTCGGCGCAGCGGGAGACCTCTTCAGGCAAAAGATAGCCGCATACGCGTAAGGGGCTGCCGGGACGCCCGCGGAACATGCCGAAGAACGAGAGGTCCCAGTTGGCGGGCATGCGTTCGGCAAGGTCAAGGTACAGCGCCGCGCGCTCCGGCTCGCCCGCAACTGAGCAGAATGGCTCGACGAGCTCGCGGTGAGCGCGCGGTTGGAAATGGACTGCCGCTGCCGGCAGCTCCGGGTTCTCGACGTCCAGCTCGAAGCCGAAGGCAATGTCGTTGAACGTGCGCTTCAGGGGCGCGTACCAGTCAAACAGCTCGTCGGAGTGAGGGGCGGCGGGAGAGTCGACATGCGTACCTTGGTCAACCAGCCCATAGAGCATGGTCACGTCCATGAAAGGGTCGCCTATGAGGGGAAACTCAAGATAGACGTACGGGAACTCACGTCCGAGCATGAACGGGCGCAACGACGTGCGGGCGCGCTGCAGGCAGTCGCCGAACAGCACCTCGTTGCGGCCGTCGCTGGCCGCCTGAAGGCAGAGCACCTCAAAGGCATCGGCGTGGGTGGGGACCTTCATGAGCGCATCGCCTTCCCTCCGTGGTAGGGGCGGTTTCTCTCTCCACAATAGCGCGTGCGCGGCCACGCGACGTGCTCCGAGCGCAAGGCTGCGAGGGGGCGTCAGCCGCTGGTTCTGGGCGTACACAGGAAAAGGCGCGCGGTCGCGCCTGTAAGGCTACCAGACGTGGGGGATGAGGCGCCACCGCACACGCGTCATGTACTCGGGGTAACCCTCCAGCCCTGCGGCGAGCACCTCTTCTTCGTTGAGGATGCGCTTGGCGATGATGGGCAGGTAGGCTAGCATGATTACGCACGAGAATGGGGAGCCGAGCACGACGGGCATCGAGAGGAAGAGCAGCAGGGTCGTGCTGTACATGGGATGGCGCACGATGCCGTAGAGGCCCGTGTCCACCACGTGCTGGCCTTCCTGGACCTCGATCGTGCGCGAGAGGTAGGCGTTCTCACGCAGTACCTCGGCGTAGAGCGCGTAGGCAGCGAGGAATAAGACCGCGCCTACCCACGATACCCAGGCGGGGAACAGGGGCCACCCAAAGCGTACGGTGAGGCCTGCCACCACAAAGGCCGCGAGAAACATGAGGGCGGAGAGCGCGACCACCGTGCGCTGCTCCTGCTCGTCTTCCTTGGCGTCCAGGCGTTTGCGGAGCAAATCGGGAGCTTTGGCCATCATGACGAGCCCAGCGACGAACATCGGCACGAAGAGGATAGCCATAAAGAGCCAGCCCTGCCACCACCGAAGGGTTCCTGCTGGAACGAACAGTATGAGGGCAACAAGCACGACGCCGAGCGCGTATTTCGTCAGCGCGGCGGTGAACAGTTTCTTATCCATATGACGCCTCCCAGGGGATAGGTAGGGACAGTATTCCACGGTAGATGGCTGTGTATCAACGATGCTGGCCAACGGTGGTTCTGGCCGTTGGAAGGGTCACCATCAACGGCGAGCAGGTCGAGCTCTCTGACGGCGCGTGGGGCTGCGTGGCCTACAGCGCCATCACCTCCCTCGCCGAGGCCGACATGGCGATGGCGTTCGAGTACTACCTCGATACCGACTACAGCTTCGGCAGCGACTTCCAGGCCAAGACGGCCGAATACCTCGCTGCCGAGTACATGGGCTACATCAACGCGCAGAACCTGTCGGTCGATGAGGCCAAGCTCGGCCTCGACGTCGACGGGGATGGTGCCCTCACGAGCACCGTCGCGCTGAGCATCGAGTACGACGCCGAGAAGTACGCCGAGACCAACGGCTACGGCGGCACCTACCTCGACCTGTACCTGGCCGAGTTCACCGACAACCTGCAGTGGTACCTCGACAACCTCGACTACGGCGAGGGCTGGACGTGGTTCGACGCCGACGGCAACGCGCTTTCTGACGAAGACGTCGCGGCCATGACCTCCGCGGACAAGGCCCAGGCGTTCATCGAGGGTCGCTATGACAAGGGCAGCTCCGGTGGCATGGGTGGTCCTGGTGGCGACATGGGCGGCGCTCCCAGCGGCGAGGGTGGCCCTGGCGGCGAGGCCCCGAGCGGCATGAGTGGCGGACCTGGTGACGGCGCGGGCGGTCCTCCTTCTGGTGAGGCGCCGTCTGGCGCTCCGTCCGGCGCTGGCCCCGACGCCTCCGCAGCCACGACCGATGATTCCGCGGCTGCCGAGGCATCCGAGGAAGCGCCTGACGCGGCTGCCGAGGGCACCGAGGAAAGCTCCGATACCGAGCGCAGCTTCGAGAACGCTGACGTGGCTGCCAACAGCACGGGCGACACGATGGACGTGGGCACTCCCGACGCGGGCACCACGCAGGCTGCCGGCAGCGGCACCGACTCCTCCAACTACGCGAGCTACGCCGACATGCTCGCGGCGTACCAGTCCGACGTGGCCGAGGTGCTGGCAGGCGATGCCTACGGCAACAACATCGTCGAGCTCTACGACCCGCTGAACTACATCGGTGC
>CACYAX010000088.1:0-10512 GCA_902772435.1 uncultured Coriobacteriaceae bacterium
CGACCAGGTCGAGATCATCGCCCGCCTCATGGACGGCGGCAAGCGTATCTACGGCACCGTCACGCAGCTCGAGGTCATCGAGGGGTGGTATCGCATCAAGATGGCGGTGATGCTCGATGACTAGCGCCTACGCCTATGCGCCCACGCGTGGTTCCGATGGCAACTGGGCCACGAACGCCCCCGTGTTCTCGTGCGAGCGAAACGAATCAGTAAGTCCCGGGGAGCATGCCCTGCCCATCATCCGCGTCACCGCGAAGGTCAAGGAGCCCACGCCTGAGCTCACGGGGCGCACTGCTGTCCAGCACTATCCCGACGCGAGCGCGGGGAGCGATTCGGATCCGGACGGCCTCCTCGCCCTTCGCTTTGGGGCCAATTACTACGAGGAAGGGATGTGCACCCAAGACGAGCGCTTCCACCAGGACCGCATCGACTGCTTCCGTGCCGCAGAGCTGCTGTACCTCTGGTCGGCATGCAAGGGCAACGTCCAGGCCTACGTCAACCTCGGCTACGTGTACGGCTATGACCGCTGCGAGGGCCAGTATCTGGGCGTCGACGAGTGGGGGAGGGGCGCGCACGAGGCGAACGGGGAGTTCCCCCGCGAGCGGCGCGCCTATGAATGCCTGAAGGTCGCCGCTGACGCATGCCATCCCGAGGCCTGCTACAAGCTGGGTGACCTTGTGTCCCAAGGCCGTGGCTGCGCACCCAGCCTCACGAGGGCGATAGACCTGTGGGAAACGGCCTTCCGCCTCGCCTCCGACGTGGACGTGCCCGTGTGGTGGGGCTCTGCGGCGCTCAGGCTCGGTGATGCCTACGAGGAGGGCAAGGGATGTGCGGTGAGCTTCTCCGAGGCGCTCAGATGGTACGAGCTTGCCGAGACGGGGCTCCAGATCGCCGTCGACCTAGGTGACTGGTACTACAAGAAGGCCCTGGCGCGCGCCAGAGGCGGCGTGCTGCGCTGTAAGCAGGAGCTCGACGGGCGCTACTAGAGGTGTCTGGCCCCGCGTGGCCCAGGGCCCCAGGCCTGTGGTCATTTGGGCCAGACCCCCTTCGTCCGGTGTTCCCACACCAGCGCAGGCCCGTTTTCTGCTACGGTACCGTTCTTGGAACCCTGTTCGTATGATGTGGCCGCGCGCACCAAAAGCGCCAGCCCTCCCGTTGCCTGATGGAGTCTCTATGCCTGCCAACCAGCAGCAATCATTCTTCCCATATGAAGGCGCCGAGCCTCTGTGGGCGCCCGCCACGCCCGCGCTCGACCTGGGGAGCCTCAACCCCGCCCAGCGCGAGGCCGTGCTCTGCACGCAGGGGCCGCTGCTCGTGCTCGCGGGTGCCGGGTCGGGCAAGACCCGCGTGCTCACCTACCGCATCGCCCACATGATTGCCGACGAGGGCGTGCGCCCCTGGCAGGTGCTCGCCATCACCTTCACCAACAAGGCGGCCGCCGAGATGCGCGAGCGCCTGGGGGCCCTCGTGCCCAACACGCGCGGCATGTGGGTCTGCACCTTCCACGCCATGTGCGTGCGCATCCTGCGCGAGGATGCAGAGCTTCTGGGCTACCGGTCCAACTTCTCCATCTACGACGACGATGACTCCCGCCGCCTCGTGCGCGACATCATGAACGACCTCGACATCGACCCCAAGCAGTTCCCGCTCAACTCGCTGCGCGCCATCATCTCGAACGCCAAGAACGCGCTGGTCAGTGCCGAGGAGATGGAGGGCGACGCGGACAGCCCGGCGTACATGAAGGCCGCCCGCGTGTATCGCGAGCTCGACCGCCGCCTCGCCCGCGCCAACGCCATGGACTTCGATGACCTGCTCACCAAGACCTACGAGCTGCTCTCCACGCACCCGGAGGTGCTCGAGCGCTACCAGGAGCGCTTCCGCCAGATCAGCGTGGACGAGTACCAGGACACCAACCACGTGCAGTATGCCATCACCAACCTCCTCGCGGCGCGCTACCGCAACCTCATGGTGGTCGGTGACGATGACCAGTCCATCTACAGCTGGCGTGGTGCCGACATCAAGAACATCCTCGCCTTCGAGAACGACTATCCCGATGCCAAGGTGGTCAAGCTCGAGCAGAACTACCGCTCCACGGGCCACATCCTCGCGGCTGCCAACGCCGTGGTGGCCCACAATGCCCGCCGCAAGGAGAAGCGCCTCTTCACGGCATCGGGAGACGGCGAGCGCATCCGCGTGTTCCAGGCTGCCGACGAGCGCGACGAGGGCCGCTGGATCGGTTCCGAGATCGAGAAGCTGCATGATGCGGGCACCAACTACGACGACATCGCGGTCTTCTACCGCACCAACGCGCAGTCGCGCATCCTCGAGGACATGTTCCTGCGTGCGGGCGTGCCCTACAAGATCGTGGGCGGCACGCGCTTCTTCGACCGCGCCGAGATCCGCGACGTCATGGCCTACCTCAAGCTCGTGGTCAATCCCGAGGATGACGTGAGCGCCCTGCGCGTGGTCAACACGCCGCGCCGCGGCATCGGCACCACCTCGGTGCGCAAGGTGCAGGCCTACGCGGCTGAGTACGGCCTTTCCTTCTTTGCGGCCGCCCAGCTCTGCGTTGCCGAGACGGGCCTGCTCACGGCAAAGGTGCGCGGTGCGCTGGGCGAGTTCTGCTCGGTCATCGAGCAGGGCCGCCACATGACGGGAGACCTGCGCGACGTGGTCGAGGCCATCATCCACCGCACGGGCCTCATCCAGGCNNGGCTGGTACCCGGAGTGGGACGAGAACATCCAGGAGTTCTTCGGCGTGGCAGCGGAGTTTGACGAGACGCATGACGACGTGGCGGAGACGCTCGAGAGCCTGCGCCAGCTGCGTGCGGCGGGAGCCCTCGGGCCCGACGTGCCCGAGGAGCTGGTCGCCGAGGTGGCGGCGGAGGAGGCTGCCGCGGCTGAGGCACCTGATGCGCCCCAGGTGGCTGCCGAGAAGCTCCCGGCCCTCATGGAGTGGCTTGCCCTGCGCTCCGACCTCGACGCGCTCGCAGGCCAGACGCGCGCCATCACCATGATGACCGTGCACTCCGCCAAGGGCCTCGAGTTCCCCGTGGTGTTCGTGGCCGGCATGGAGGAGGGCATTTTCCCGCATCGTGCGCACGAGGGCGAGGGGGACATGATCGAGGAGGAGCGCCGCCTCGCGTACGTGGCCATCACGCGTGCCGAGCGCAGGCTCTACCTCACCTACGCCACCACGCGCCGCATGTACGGCTCCACGGAAGCCTATCCGCGCAGCCGCTTCCTCAACGAGATTCCCGAGGAGCACGTGCAGTCCATCGGCGTGGGTTCGTCGGGCTTCACGGGCACGGGTTGGGCCAAGCGCGGAGACCGCCACGGCACCTACGGTTCGGGCCGCGGTGCCGACGTCTACGGCGGCAACGTCTTCGGCTCACGCACCCGCTCAACGGGCGGCTCGCGTGAGGTGCCCAAGGCAGCTGCTCCCAAGGCGGCTGCCAAGAGCACGGACAGCTTCGCCCCGGGCGACAAGGTCTCGCACAAGACCTTTGGCCCCGGTGTGGTCAAGTCGGTCAAGGGCGACACCATCGAGGTCCTCTTCACGCGCATCAACAAGACGAAGAAGCTGCTCAGGGGCTTTGCGCCCCTCGTCAAGATCGAGGGATAGCGAGCCTGCTGAACACCCCTTGTTGGGTTCTGCGGCGCGTGCGTATTACAATGCGGTGCATGGAAAACCGCAAAGACATACCGACGCGTGCGCGCTTCGCGCTGGCAGGCATGCTCCTCGCTGCCTGCCCCCTGCTCATGCTGCTGTTCTCGCACCTCGACACGCGGCCCTTCCCGGCCTACCGGCACTTCTCCAAGGCGTGGCTCACCCTGCTTTCCACCATAACGGGCTGGGTACCGTTCGCGCTCTGGGATATTCTTCTGCTCGCCTTCGCCGTCGTTGCCGTTGTCGTGCTCGTCTGGCGCCTCGTGCATAGGCAGCGCGTGCTGCCCTGGCTCTCCGTCGTCAGCCTCGTCCTGGCACTGACGGCCTTCGCGGCGGTCGCGGGCTGGGCCCTCAACCACTATGCGCCACCGCTTGCGCAGGACCTTGGCCTGGAGGTCAGGGAGTACGCGGTGGAGGAGCTTTCTGACGCCACGGCATTCTATCTTTACGAGGCCGCCCGACGTGCGCCCGAGGTTCCGCGCGACGAGGAGGGGACCCTCATCAAGCAGGACGTGTACGAGCTGGGCCGCATTGCCGGTACTTCCTACGCAGCGCTCGGGGAACGCCACGAGGTCTTCGCCCATGGTTCCAGCGCCCCCGTGAAGGCACTCCTCCTGTGGGGCGAGCCCCTGCTCTACAGCGGGTACGTGGGCATGTTCTGGGCGCCGACGGGCGAGGCGACCGTGGCCTACAACTGTGCCGATGCGGACATCCCCTTCGCCATGTGCCATGAGGCAGCCCATCGTCTCGGGCTCGCGAGCGAGGAGGAGGCGAACTTCGCTGCCTACCTTGCCTGTGCGGCGAGTGATGACGTGCGCTTCTCCTACGCGGGCGCCTACAATGCGTTCGTCTACTGCTTCAACAAGCTCTATGAGGCATCCCCCGATGCGGCGGTCGAGCTGCTTAATACAGCAGCCGCTTCCGAGCTCGGAGAGGGCGTGCGCCTCGTCTGGGCGGACCACCGCGCGACGTACGAGCACTACCAGGCTTACGAGAGCTGCTTCGAAGAGGTCGGCGACGCGGTGAACGAGCACTACCTGCAGAGCTTCGGCGAGACGTCGGGCGTGCGTTCCTACGGCCTCGTGGTGGACTACCTTATCGCTTGGCAGCAGACGCAGTAGGGAAGGACTGCCTGCCGCGGCATGCGAGGTATCCGTGGTTTCGGGACGCCGGGCTCCCCAGCGATCGCGAGCGCATACAATTGCGTAGATTAACGCGGGCGCTCGAGGGAAAGCCATGGTTCATCCATGCTTGACTCCTCCGCCCGGCACCGTATCCCGGTACGTGAACGACCCGCTGACCATGAAGGGCAACCGCATATGAGAATCGCCATCATCGGAGCCATGGAAGACGAAGCGTCCCTGCTGAAGGAGCGCATGCAGCTGGAGGAGACGGTTTCCCTCGTGGGCCGGGACTGCCTCGTCGGCACGCTCGCGGGCATCGAGGTCATCGTCACGGTCTGCGGGGTCGGCAAGGTCAACGCCGCCATCTGCGCGCAGGCCCTCATCGACCGCTTCGCCATCGACAGCCTGGTGTTCACGGGTGTTGCTGGCTCGCTTGACGCGTCGCTGGACATCGCCGACGTGGTCGTCTCGACGGACTGCGTGCAGCACGATTTCGACGTGGCGGGCCTCGGCTTTGCCCCGGGCGTCATCCCCTATCAGGAGACCTCGTTCTTCGAGGCTGACGAGCAGCTGCGCAGGACCGTCGTCCGTGCGGTTCGTGAGGTCGCGCCCACCGCGACCGTACGCGAGGGCCGCATCGCCTCAGGTGACCAGTTCGTGAGCGACGCCGCGAGCAAGGAGCGCATCGTCTCCTCGTTCGGCGCGCTCTGCTGCGAGATGGAGGGCGCTGCCGTTGCCCAGACGGCTTGGCTCAACGGCGTGCCGTTCGTGATCGTGCGGGCCATCTCCGACAAAGCCGATGGCTCGGCTGAGATGGATTACCCCACGTTCAAGGTGCGCGCGGCAAACCAGAGTGCCGCCATCATCGAGCGCACGCTCGAGCTGCTCGCCGTCCAATCTTAGGGAAACTGTGGACAGGCTTTACTGACAAGACAGTTGTCTTGTCAGTAAAGCAAAGATGTGCCATACTGCTCTTGGCGTTGTTGCACGGGGCGTCTGCCCTGCCCGTCGAGAGGAGCACGCCATGGAGTATCCCGAGCTTGTCGCAGAGGTGGCGCGTCTCAAGCATGAGCGTGACGCGGTCATCCTCGCGCACTATTACGTTCCCCCCGAGACCCAGGCACTGGCCGACCACGTGGGCGACTCGTTCTATCTTGCCCGTCTGGCCCGCACCCTGGAGTGCTCGACCATCGTGCTCTGCGGCGTGTCGTTCATGGCCGAGAGCGTCAAGATGCTCAACCCGGGGCGCACGGTGCTCCTGCCCGAGCCCACGGCTGACTGCCCGATGGCCCATATGGTGCGCAAGGCAGACGTCGACGCCGCGCGTGCGGCCTACGACGACCTCGCCGTGGTCTGCTACATCAACTCGACGGCCGAGATCAAGACGTGGTCCGACGTGTGCGTGACCTCGGCAAACGCGGTCAAGGTGGTGCGCGAGCTGCCGCAGGAGAACATCCTCTTCATTCCCGACATGCACCTCGGCCACTACGTGAGCCAGCTCGTGCCCGAGAAGCACTTCATCCTCAACAAGGGATACTGCCCCATTCATCACGGGATGCAGGTAGCCGAGGTCAAGGCCCTCAAGCTCACGCACCCCGAGGCCGTGGTGCTGGCCCATCCCGAGTGCACCGAAGAGGTGCTGGCCGAGGCGGACTACATCGGTTCCACCAAGCAGATGATCGACTACGTTGCCAAAAGCGATGCGGCCGAGTTCATCGTGCTCACGGTGGAGGGAGTGCGCCGCGAGATGGAGCATGTCAGCGAAGGTGCGGACAAGCGCTTCTACTTCCCGGCGACGACGCCCGTCTGCGCCGACATGGCGCGGGTGACGCCCGAAACGGTGCTCGAGGCACTGCGCGATGGCGTGGGGGAGGTGGACATGCCTGCCAACGTGGCCGATGCGACCGCGCCCCTCGAGCTCATGCTCGAGCTGGCTGCCCGATGATGCGCCTGGGAAGCGGCGTGCCGGCACCCGCCCTCGATCTGGCCGGCTGTGACGAGGTCTACTGCGACGTGCTCATCGTGGGCTGTGGGGTCGCGGGCCTGTATGCGGCCCTGAACCTGCCCAGCAACCTCAGCGTGGAGATGCTCTGCAAGGAGGACGTGGCGTCCTGCGACTCGATGCTGGCCCAGGGTGGCATCTGCGTGCAGCGCGACGATGCCGACTACCAGCCCTGGTTTGACGACACCCTCTGCGCGGGGCACTTCGAGAACCGTCCCGAGAGCGTGGACATCATGATCCGCGAGAGCCGTGCGCTCATCGATGACCTCATCTCGATCGGCGTGGACTTCGACCGGACGCCCTCGGGCGAGCTCGACTACACCCGCGAGGGCGCCCACTCCCGTCCGCGCATCCTGCACAAGGCCGACCTCACGGGCGCCGAGATCACGACCAAGCTGCTCGCCGCCGTGCGCGAGCGCCAGAACGTGAACATCAACGAGTACACCACCATGCGCGATCTGATCGTCGACGAGGGCGTGTGCGTGGGCGTGCTGGCCACGGACGGTGCCAACGAGGCGCTGCTCATCTATGCCAACGACGTGATCCTCGCCACGGGCGGCGTGGGCGGCCTCTATGACCGCTCCACCAACTTCCGCAGTCTCACGGGCGACGGCTGCCGCATCTGCGAACAGGCGGGCGTACTCCTCGAGCACATGGACTACGTGCAGATCCATCCCACGAGCCTCTACACGCCCGAGGCCGGGCGCGCCTTCCTCATCTCGGAGAGCTGCCGCGGCGAGGGCGCCATCCTGCTCAACGCGGCGGGGGAGCGCTTTACTGACGAACTCCGGCCGCGCGACGTGGTGAGCAAGGCCATCTGGCACCAGATGGAGCTCGACCAGCTGCCCTACGTGCGGCTCTCGTTCGAGAACGTGCCGCGCGAGGTCATCCTCGGCCACTTCGCCAACATCTACCGCCACTGCCTCGAGGAGGGCTACGACATCACGAAGGAGCCCATCCCCGTGGTCCCCGCGCAGCACTACCTCATGGGCGGCATCTGGACCGACACCGAGGGACGCACCACCATGGAGCACCTCTACGCCGCCGGCGAGACGAGCTGCAACGGCGTGCACGGCAAGAACCGTCTGGCATCCAATTCGCTGCTCGAGAGCATGGTCTTCGCGCGCAGGTCCGCCGAGGCGATTGCCGCCAGCCGCCGTGCCCACGGACGCCGCACGACAGGCGATGCCCATCAGCTGACGTTCGCCTAGGGACGCACCACAAGGACACCCCGCGTCGGACTGGCGAGAACGCTGGGCCGCCGATGCCGAAAGGAGCACCACATGAACCCCATCACGCTCAAGCTGCAGGCAGAACCGCTCGTACGCATGGCGCTGGAAGAGGACATCACGAGCGAGGATGTCTCCACTGCCTCCGTCATGCCCCACGCCGCCCGCGGCGAGGTGCGCCTCATCGCCAAGCAGGACGGCGTCATCTGCGGCCTGGACGTCTTCGAGCTGGCGTTCCAGCTGCTCGACCCCACAGCCGAGCTGCATGCCTGCGTGTCCGAGGGCGACGAGGTCCACACCGGCCAGGAGCTGGCGGTGATGGAGGCCGACGTGCGGGCGCTCCTCTCTGCCGAGCGCGTGGCGCTCAACTACCTGCAGCGCATGAGCGGCATCGCCACGTATACCCGCAAGATGGCGGCCCTCTTCGCCGGGTCGCGCACGCAGCTCGTGGACACGCGCAAGACCACGCCCAACATGCGCGTCTTCGAGAAGGAGGCCGTGCGCGTGGGCGGGGCGGGCAACCATCGCTACAACCTTTCCGACGGCGTCATGCTCAAGGACAACCACATCGACGCGGCAGGCGGCATCACCGCGGCCGTCAAGGCGGCGCGGGCGCATGCGCCCTTCGTGCGCAAGATCGAGGTGGAAGTCGAGACGCTCGCCATGGCGCGCGAGGCCGTGGAGGCCGGCGCCGACATCATCATGCTCGACAACATGGACCTGGACACCATGCGCGAGGCGATCGCGCTCATCAACGGTCGCGCCGAGGTTGAGGTCTCTGGCAACGTGAACGCCGAAAACGCGGCTGCGCTCGTGGGCCTTGGCGTAGACTATGTCTCGTCAGGCGCGCTCACGCATTCCGCGCCCATCCTGGACCTTTCGCTCAAACACCTCAAGGTATTGGAGTAGGCATGACCGGAGAGATGCGCAGAGGCAAGATTCTCGAGCTCCTTGATGGCGCCGAGAAGCCCGTCTCGGGCACCGATTTGGCCCGCGCATGCGGCGTGAGCAGGCAGGTCATCGTGCAGGACATGGCGCTCCTGCGCCGTGATGGCCACGAGCTCGCCTCCACCAACCGCGGCTATGTGCTCATGGCTCCCTCGTCGCGTCCGCGCCGCCTCATCAAGGTCCGCCATACCGACGAGCAGATCGAGCTCGAGCTCAACACCATCGTCGATTTGGGCGGCACGGTGGAAGACGTGGTGGTCAACCACCGTACCTACGGGCGCCTTTCGGCAAAGCTTGGCGTCTCGAGCCGCCGCGACGTGGCCCGCTACCTGGCAGAGCTTGAGGCGAGCAACTCCGCGCCCCTCATGCACGTGACGTCGGGATACCACTTCCACCACGTCTCGGCAGACAGCGAGGAGGCGCTCGACGACATCGAGTACGCCCTGGGGTCGTTGGGCTTCATCGTGAGCGTCATGCCCTACGAGGAGGGCATGGAGTAGGCTGGTTCGCGGGTGGCGACGCTACTGCCAGCTGGGCTGGACGCCGATGCCCACGAGGTCGGGGCCCGTGTGCACCAGAAGGTCGGCCGAGACGTTCGAGCGCACGACCGCGCCTACAATCTCGATGTTCTTTTCGGCGAGTGCCGTGCGCAGCTTGGCCTCGAGCTCATCGAAGTGGTCATTGCCCTCCGAACAGCAGATGGCGAGCCGCACGGGCTGCTTCAGCGTCGAGGCGTGCTCGACCGCGAGGCGCACCTCGCCGTCAAGCGACTTGTGCCAGCCGCGGGTCTTCTTGGCGACCACGTAGTACCCGCCCTTGTCGCACATGATGACGGGCTTGATGTTGAGCATGGTGCCCAAACGGTAGACGGTCTCGGAGATGCGGCCGCCTTTGCGCAGGTACGCGAGGGTCTTGGTGGAGAAGTAGACGCGCGTGGACTTGGAGAGGTCGTCGAGCTTCTGGGCGAGCTGGCGCCAGGGCACCCCCGCCTCGACCATCTCGACGGCGGCCATGGTGACCATGCCGGCCGCGACGCCGATGCTGCGCGTGTTGACCACGATGACGGGGAAATCCTCCATCTGTTCTGCGACGAGGTGAACCGTTTGGTTGGTTGCCGAAAGGCCCGCCGAGATGGTCACGAAGACCGCCCTCTCGTAGCCGTCCGCACGCGCCTGCAGCAGGGCCGTCCTGATCTGCTCGGGCGAGGGGAGGGAGGTGGAGGGAACCTCCTGGGCGAACCGGGCAACGAGCTCTGCGGGCGTGATGTCCACGCCCGAAAGGTAGCTCGAGCCATCGGAGTAGTTGATGCGCAGGGCCACCTGACGCACGTCGTGGGCGGCGCAGAAGGCCGCCGGGGTATTGGTGCCTGTGTCGGTGAGGACGCAGATCTTCTGGTCGTTCATGAGCGCTCCTTAGTGGTGTCGTGTTGCATATGGTCGCGCCTTAGGTAGTGACTATACCCCTAACACCTAGTTTTGAAAACTAGATAAGCTAAATCACGATAAGACAAAAGCCCATACGCGGCCTTATGTAGGCCTA
>CACYAX010000088.1:10547-12107 GCA_902772435.1 uncultured Coriobacteriaceae bacterium
GGGGCGTTGCGTTCAGGGCGCGAGGCCGCATGCGGAATCGGGAGGTGCGCATGGCACTGCACAAACAAGAGCAACCCGAGCGGGGGTTTGACTACGAGCGCGCCTACCGCGAGCTCTCCGCCAAGATGCGCACCCTGCACATATCGCGCATCGCCGAGATGCCGCGCATCGAGCTCTACCTCGACCAGGTGCTCTCCATCATCGGCACGGAGCTCTCGTTCATGTACCAGGAAGACGAGCGCATCGTAACCGGTGCCATGGTCAACAACTACGTGAAGCAGCGCCTTGTGCCTGCGCCGACGCGCAAGCGCTACACGCGCCGGCACCTGGGCACGCTGATCTTCGTCTGCGCCTTCAAGCGGGTGCTCTCGATCGCCCAGATCGCCCAGATCGCCCAGATGGTGAGTGAGGCGGACATCGACGTGGAGCGGGCGTATGACGCCAGCATCGCGTGTCTGGAGCACGCGCTCGCGCTGCTCTTTCCCGAGGAACCCGACGGTCAGCCCGAGTTGTCCACAATCCATATCGAGCTTATGGATTCGGCGGGCAATCGCTGCGAGCCGAGGCTCGAAATACTTCTCGAAAATGTGGTCTTGCTGCTAGCATGTAAGGTGTACGCGGACCACATGCTCGCCCTTGAGGCGCGGCGCGTGGCCGCAGCGGAATAGTCGGCGCGGGTGACTCGTCCCCCAAGTGCGCCTGATCGAAGAATCCGAGTCCGATGGCACGGCGCCCCAGGCGTCGGCGTGGCACGATGAGAGGGGTTGGGCCCATGTCCGAGCGCGATGCGCGCGAGCAGATTGTTGGCGCTGAAGAGAAGGTGGTGTTGGCGCCAGCCACCGAGACGGCCGAAGTCGAGGCGGTGGCCCAGGATGCTCCTGAGGCCGCGGCACCGGCCACCGACGCGGCTCCTGTCCAGGATGGCGAAGCCGCGACCGCACCTGCCGGTCCCACGAAGGGCATCGCGGCTGCTCTGAAGGGCAACAAGAAGCGCAAGCCTGGCTTGGTGCTGCACCGTCGCAGCTCCAACCAGCCGCGCCGTACCGGCATCGTGCGCGAACCTGCCGTGGCACAGCGCCTCGAGCAGCTCAGCTCCCTCGAGAAGATCACCTCGAACGGCACCATCGCGGCGGCGGTCATGGTCGTGGCCGCGCTCGTCGCGGTTGGCGTGGCCAACTCTCCCGCCTACGAGGTCGTGCTCGAGATCCTCGAGGCACCCGTCACGCTGGGCGTGGGCGTGCTCACGTTCACCATGTCGCTCGAGGCGTTCATCAATGACTTCCTCATGGCCATCTTCTTCATGCTGGTGGGCATCGAGCTCAAATATGAGATGACGATCGGCCAGCTCCGCAGGCCCCGCCAGGCGGCGCTTCCCATGCTCGCGGCCGTGGGCGGCGTGGCCGTGCCGGCCCTCATCTACCTGGCCTTCAACTCGTCGGCCGCCGGGGGGCAGCCGCAGGGGTGGGCCGTGCCCATCGCGACGGACATCGCCTTCGCCCTCGGCGTGATGTCGCTTCTGGGTGACAAGGTCGCGCCTGAGACGAAGGTCTTCTTCCAGAC
>CACYAX010000089.1 GCA_902772435.1 uncultured Coriobacteriaceae bacterium
TCACGGGCTGAGGCCGAAGGCCGAAGCCTATGAGCGTTGCCGTAGGCAACGCGGGACTCCCGCCGGGGGCACCTAACGCGGCGTTGACCCGCGTGTGTGACAGGCGTGCACGCGCGCGGGGGACGGCGCGGCCACAACCCCAGATTGTCGCGTGTGAGCACGCGGACCCATGCCGCCGGTGAGGCGGTTTTTTCTTGTGAGCCGGAGTCATCATGAGAGTCGGAGTCAAGGGGACAGGTCATTTGACCCCCTTTCATGTCGCCCCAAAAGGGAGTCTCCCCTTTGGGGCGATGCTTGCACCTCCCGGGAACTGCCCCAAAGGGGAGTCTCCCCTTTGGGGCAGGTCGCTAGTCGCAGCGCCCGTACAGCTGCGTGACACTTGCGATGCGCTGTGCCAACTCGTCCGTGAGCTGGCCCTCCTGCAGGCGCCACTGCCAGTTGCCCTCCTGCGTCCCCGGCGTGTTAATGCGTGACTCCCCGCCAAGCCCCAGGTAGTCCTGCAGCTGCGCGAAGAACAGCGTGGCGATGCTCGACATCCCCTGCCGCATGACGCCCCATATCGGCCCCTCGTCCTCGGAGAGCCCCATGTAGCGCGTGGCAAGCCCGATGCATTCCGCGCTCTCCTCGGCAAACCATTGGCCGAGCGGGGCGTTGTCGTGCGTGCCGGTGTAGCACACGCAGTTCTGCGGAATCCCATGGGGCAAATGCTCGTTGTCCGGGCGCCCATCGAAGGCAAACTGCAGCACCTTCATGCCCGGCAGTCCCGATGCCAGCAGCAGCTCCATGACCTCGGGCGTTGGCTGGCCCAGGTCCTCTGCCACGAGCTCTACGTCTGGGTTGCCCTTCCTCAGCGCGTCTATGAGCTCGACGCCCGGCCCCCAGACCCAGCAACCGCCCTTTGCGGTCGCAGCTCCCGCCGGGACCGACCAATACCGGGCAAAGCCGCGGAAGTGGTCGATGCGTACCATGTCGTAGAGGCGTCCCGCCGCCTGCACGCGACGCTTCCACCAGGCGTAGCCGTCGTCCGCCATGCGTGCGTAGTCGTAGAGGGGGTTGCCCCACAGCTGTCCGTCCGCGCTGAAGTAGTCGGGCGGCACGCCCGCCACCCGTGCGGGATTGTTGCGCTCGTCCAGCTGGTAGTTCTCGGGGTGAGCCCACACGTCGGCAGAGTCGAGCGCCACATAGATGGGCATGTCGCCAAAGATGCCCACGCCTCGCTCGTGAGCGTACGCGCGCAGGGCCTCCCACTGCCTAAAGAACAGATACTGCACATAGGTGAAGAGCCGCACGTCGTCGTCCAGCTCGCGCTCGTAGCGGCGGCATGCGTCGGCGTCATGCAAGCGGATGTCCTCGTCGGGCCACGTGTACCACGAAGCCATGCCAAAGTGGCGCTTCACGGCCATGAACAGCACGTAGTCGTCAAGCCAGTCGGCGTTGTCGCGCGCAAAGGCCGCCACGTCGTCCGCGTCGCGCTGCCACCCGCGCCCGCAGGCACGGCGCAGCAGGTCAAGACGGCTCTCGTACAGGGCTCCATAGTCCACGCGCGCCGGGTCGTCGCCCCAGTTGGGTGCCTCAATCTCGGCCTGCGTGAGCAGCCCATCGGCCACCAGAAGATCGAGGTCCACAAAGTAAGGATTGCCCGCGAACGCCGACGGGCTCTGGTAGGGAGAGTCGCCGTAGCTCGTCGGCCCCACCGGCAGAACCTGCCACCACGACTGCCTGGCATCGGCCAAGAAGTCCACGAAATCTCGGGCCGCCTTGCCCAAGGTGCCCACACCATAGGGCGACGGCAGCGAGAACACAGGAAGGATAATCCCACTTGCACGCTTCATCGGTCATCCTTTCGTACGCATGAAACCGGCTGACAAACTTCCGCTAGACCAGCGCTGACAACAGGGTGGGAGACGTCGAGGCACGGCTCACGCGAGCACGGCAAAGCTCTGTCCGGGCATGACGAGGCGAGCGTCCTGCACGGTGGCCTCCCCTATCTGATGCACGATACGCTTGCCCTTCAGCACCTCACCCTCGTAGCGCCGCTCCTGCGAGGAGGGATTGATCGCCAAGACCAGCTCGCCTCTGCGATACACGAACGGCGCCGCACCCTCATCGTCGTTGATCACGGCAAACGCCGCGTCCGCCTGCAGGTCCTCCCATTCGTGGCGCAGCGCGCAGAGCCTGCGGACCTCCGCCAGCAGCGACCCTGCGTCCTCCTGCTGCTCCTCGACGCACGGCGCGTCGTCCGACGCATCCACCGGCAGGTAGAGCGCGTCGGCAGGCGCCTGCGAGAAGCCCGCGTTCTCCGCACGGCTCCACTGCATGGGCGTGCGGCTGCCCGTCCGCTGGTAGCCGCCCTCCTTGGTACGCAGGTCGAGGTAGCGCATGCCGATCTCGTCGCCGTAGTAGACGAAGGGCACGCCGGGCATGGTGAGGATGAGGGCGAAGACGAGCTTGAGCTCGGGCACATCCAGGGTCTTCGCGAGGCGCGGCGTGTCGTGGTTGCCCGAGATGAAGCTGATGTGGCCAGAGGTCCGGCTCCGCTCGTACTTGGGCAGATAATCCTGCAGGAAGCGACGGATGTCCCCGCCTGCGTCGCAGCGGAAGTAGCTGTGGTCGCCGCCCTCGGTCTCCCAGTCGCGCACCAGCGTGTTGTAGCCGTTGCGCTGGTGGTCGAGGTAGAAGTCCATGTGGAAGCCCGCTCGCTGACCAGCGCGGCATCCGGATACTCTCGGTCCATCATCGCGCGGATGTCACGCCAGATGGCGGAGGTCGCACTCTTGCGTTCGTCGTCGCCCTTCACCAGCGAGTCGGCCATGTCCACGCGATACCCGTCGCAGCCCAGGTCCAACCAGAAGCGCATCACGTCCTTGATGGCCTCGCGGGTGGCCAGCGCCTCTGGCGAGTCCGTGGCGCTCATCCAGTGCTTGTACGGGTCGCGCCAGCCATAGTTGAGCGCCGGTTGCGAGGCAAAGAAGTTGAGCATGTATGCTCCGGCCCGCTCGGTCATCCCTGCGATATACGGCCGTCCCTCCATGCCCCAGAGCGCCTCGTCGGTCCAGATGTAGCGGGCGGAGTACTCGTTGGGGTCGGCCTCCGCCGACGCCTTGAACCACGGGTGCTGGTCTGAGGTGTGGCCGGGCACTAGGTCAAGCAGCACGTGCATCCCGCGCGCATGCGCCTCATCAAACAGCCGCACGAGGTCCTCGTTGGTCCCGTAGCGAGGCGCGACCAGCTTGTAGTCGCGCACGTCATACCCCGCGTCCATGAAGGGCGAGTCAAAGCAGGGGTTGATCCACAGGGCGTTGCAGCCAAGCCCCGCCACGTAGTCCAGGCGGTCGATGATGCCCGGGATGTCGCCTATGCCGTCGTCGTTGCTGTCCTGGAACGACTGCGGATAAATCTCGTAGAAGATGGCATCTTTCAGCCATGTGGGTCCCATCAGGCCCTCCCGTCCGTCGGGCTACTGCCCGGCATCAAGCGTCAGCACGGCAATGCAGTAGGCCGGAAGGCTCAGATTGCCGTTCTCGTAGGTGATTTGCTCCTCGTTGGTGTTGAGCACCGCTGCCAGCTGCCATGCGGCACCCAGCGCCGACAGGTCCTTGGTCGCGGCCTGGTCGCGCAGGTTCATGACCAGAAGCACGTCCTGCTGCCCCTCGCAGCTGCGGACGAACGCCGCCACGCTCTCGTCGCTCACGCCCTCCACCGGCTCGGTCGTACCCCGCGCGATGGCCGGGAAGGCCCGCCGCACGCGGATGACCTCCTTGAACCAGCGCCACAACGACAGATCGTCAGCCATCTGGTCCTCGAGCGAGGGGAACTTCATCTGCACCTCGTCCATGTCGGGCGGACCGGCGCACATGCCCTCGGCACCAGCGTCGTCGCACCAGTACATGGGGGCGCGCTTGTTCTCGTCCTTGCCGGAGCCCTTCATGCCCAGCTCCTCGCCGTAGTACATGAACGAGTCGCCCGGCATGAGCAGGCTCAGCGCATAGGCCATCTTGGTGACAGGCCCGTCGTCCTGGGCATAGTAGCCCGCGCTCCGGGCCGTGTCGTGGTTGGTGTAGAACGGGGCACCAACGTAGCCGGGGTACGCCGCGCCGTAGGCGGCCTCCTCGCTCACCAGGGCCTGCACGTAGTCCGAGGCCTTGTAGCTGCCGTTCATGACCTGCCGGATGACGCCCTCGGAATCCGCGAAGGGGAAGTCGAAGAGCGAGTCGATGCCGCTCGCGTAGAGCGTCGCGATCGACGCCCGGTCGGTCCAGGCCTCCCCCACCAGGTAGCAGGCGGGGTCAATGCCCTTGCAGGTGTCCGAGAGCCACCGCAGGAACTCGACGTTTCCCTCGGGGCTGCCGGTCACGTAGGAGGTCACGGCGTCCAGCCGGAAGCCGTCCACGCCCTTGTCCAGCCAGAACTGCACGATGTTGCGAATCTCGTCGCGCACCACGTCGTTGCCCAGGTTGAGGTCGGGCATCTCCGACCAGAACCGCGCCTCGTAGTACCAGGGCGTGCCCTCCAGCGGGACGAAGCCGTCCAGCGCCTCGCGGGAGAAGGTGTAGTACCAGACATACGGGCACTCCTCGAAGACGGGCTCCTCGCCGTCCGGCAGCGCGCGCAGGTAGTCCGCCGCGGCGACAAACCACGGGTGCGTGTCGGAGGTGTGGTTGAGCACCAGGTCGAGCAGCACGCGGATCCCGCGCTCGTGGCACTCCGCGAGCAGCGCCTCGTAGTCCCCCATCGTCCCAAAGGCGGGGTCGATCGCGCAGTAGTCGTCCACGTCGTACTTGTGATAGGTTGCCGAAGGGTGCACGGGCGTCAGCCACAGCTGGTCGAAGCCCAGGTCGCTGATATAGTCGAGCTTCTCGCGGATGCCACCCAGGTCGCCGATGCCATCCCCGTTCGAGTCGCAGAACGAATAGACGAAGATCTCGTAGGTCGTACGGTAGTCGTCATCCGCATCGAGCGCAGCCGGCTGCAGATCCCTGTTGTAGTCGATCATCTGCACGGCAGAGGCGGCGGGCTCTGCGCCACTGCTCCCCTGCTGGCCGTTGCAGCCCGAAAGCAGCAGCGCCACGCACGCAACCATCGGAATCCACCGCAAAAGACGTCTCATGTCCACCTCCAAACGAACCCTGAACCACTTCTCCAAAAAAGGAGTCTCCCCTTCGGGGCGGGCCCAAAGGGGAGACTCCCTTTTGGGGCGATGCCCCTGGCTGCCGGGGGAGAGAGCGGCTACTGTCATGCCTTCCACGTAGAAGCGCTGCATGTACAGGAACAGGATCGCGATGGGAATGGAGATCAGCACCGCACCAGCTGCGAAGCAGGTGTACCACTGGTAGATGTACTCCTTCTGCAGCATGTTCCAGAGTCCGATGGCCACCGTGAACTGGTCCGCGTTCGCTCGGCACAGCACCTTTGCGAAGATGAAGTCGACCCACGGCGCGATAAAGGACGTCATGACGGTGTAGATGACGATCGGCTTGGAAAGCGGCAGGGTGATGCGCGTGAACACCTGCCACTGCGTGGCCCCGTCCATGACCGCGGCCTCGTCGATGGAGCGCGGGATGGTGTCGAAGAAGCCCTTCGAGATCTGGAATCCCAAGCCCGTGCAGGCGCAGTACACCACGATGAGGCCGATTCTGATGCCCGCTCCCTCCGTCAGGCCCATGGCCTTGAGGATGAAGTACTGGGCCACCATCGTCATGAAGCCGGGGAACAGGCCCAACACCATGGCGAGGTTCATATAGGGCTTGCGGAACGCAAACCGCATGCGGCTCAGCGAGTAGGCCACCGACAGCACGAAGAACGTCGAGATCGTGCAGCTGAAGATCGAGATGATGAGCGTATTCTTGAACATCCTGGGGAAGTTGAGCACGTTGCGGTCGGTCAGCAGCTTGACGTAGTTGTTGAGCGTGTAGCCCTGCGGCAGGAAGGTCTTGGTGTAGGCGCCGGGTTCCGCACGGAAGCTGGTCAGGACGATCCACACGATGGGAAGGACCCAGATCAGCGCCAGCACGGCCAGAAGGGCGTGCACGAGCAGGTTGATGACCCTCCTGCGCGGGCTCAGCTTGTTCTTTGCCACCTGGGTATCCATCACATGAACGCCTCCTCGTTCTTATAGGAGCTGGAGTTGCGGTAGGTGACCAGCGTGATCACGGTCAGGATGACGAAGGTCATGATGCCGATGACGGCGCCGAGGTTGTAGTACTGCTGGTCGATGGTCAGCTTGTAGAGCCAGGTCACGAGCAGGTCCGTCTGGCCGGCCGTGTCGCCCACGCGGGTGGGGCCGCCGCCCGAGAGCAGGTAGATGACGTTGAAGTTGTTGATGTTGCCCACAAAGCTGGAGATGAGGTACGGCATGGTGACAAACAGCATGTAGGGCAGGGTGATCTTGAAGAAGATCCTCACCGGTCCCGCGCCGTCAATCTTGGCCGCCTCGTAGAGCTCCGCCGGGATGTTCTGCAGGATGCCCGTCACCTGCAGCATCGTGTAGGGGATGCCGACCCACAGGTTGATGAGGATGATCGTGACCCTGGCCAGGTTGGCGTTGGTCCAGAACGGGATGGGTTCGGTGATGAGCCCCAGGTTCTGCAGCAGCACGTTTACCGCGCCCGAGGGCTGCAGCATGATGTTCATGATCATCAGGGTGACGAACTGCGGGACCGCGATGGAGAGCACGAAGCAGAACCGCCAGAAGGCCTTGCCCTTGGTGTCCTTGCGGTTGATGACCATGGCCAGCACCATGCCGAGGATGTAGTTGAGGAACGTCGCGAAGATGGCCCAGGTGACGGTCCACGCCAGAACGTGCCAGAACTGCCGTCCGATGTTGCCGTTCATGTTGAGCACGCGCACGAACTGGTTGATGCCGTCCCAGTCGAACAGGATCAGGTGCTCGCCCTCTTTTGAATAGGTCGTAAAGGCCATCGAGATCATGTAGACCAAGGGGACCACGTTGAAGATCAGGATGCCGATACACGGCAGTGTCATCAGCGTGATGTGCAGGTTGCCGTTGAAGAGGTTGCGCACGTCATCCTTAAAGGTGGGGACCTCTCCGCCTTCCTCGATTCTCTTCTGGAGGCTGAAGGACTGGCGCATCTGCAACACCCACAGCACCGCGATTGCGGCAACGGCAAAGCACGTGACCACACCGGCAAGCAGTATCTGCTGGGAATTGTCACCGGTGGAGTACTCGTAGATCTGCTTGGCCTCGTTCCAGACCTTGCCCTGCGCCTCGGTACCAAGGCTGGGCAGCTGGGCCAAGCTGTGGAAGCCCGACATGATCATGTACAGGCAGAATGCGACCTCGATCAGGAATACAAGGATGCCCTTCACCATCTGTCGATGCCCGAGCAGTCCCGCTCCCATGATGAGGGCAGAGAGTCTCGTGAACAGGTCACCCTCTTTGAGGGCCCTGCCTATAGTGATTCGCTCTTCTTTCATAATGCGCTACCTTGTTTCCTTGTTCAGGTATGGCAGGAGGGAGGGCGGCCAGGCCGGGGTCCGGCCGCCCTAGGGAGAGAGTGCCCCTACTGGACGGCAGCGGTGTTCATGGAGGTGTTCATGGACTCGGTCTTGTCAGCTGCATTGTCGTGTGTGACGGTGCCTGCCACGAGCTCCTTACCCATGGACTCGGCGGGAGTCCAGTAGTTGCCCATGTCGGCCTGCAGCGGCTGGACGATGGAGGCGAAGTCCATGGCGTCCATCTGTGCCTGCGCGAGCGCGTCGTCGACGGTGATGTTGACGTCGGTCGGGATGATGTTGCGCAGGTCGTAGTGTGCCTGCTGGGCGTCGGTGCCACCAAGGTAGGCGGCCAGGGCCACGGCCACCTCGGGATGCGAGGCGTACAGGGCGGTCGTCGGGTTGACGCCGACGGCCTTGGAGCCCGCGAAGGCCTTCATCTGCTTGGGCTCGCCGTCGATGGTGATGGAGGGAGCCGCTGCGATGCCGAGGTTGTCGCCATAGGCGTCGAGTGCCTTCTCGTAGTCCCAGGTGCCCGAGAAGAAGGCCTTGGCGTCGGCGTTGGTGCCCACGTCGCCGTTGGCGAAGTTCTTGTTGGCAACCAGGTCGACCAGGTAGTCGGTGACCTTGACGGCCTTGTCGCCGCTGAAGTCGAAGCCTGCCTCGGCGTCGCCGCCGTCGGCGCCAAACAGGGTGCAGCCGTTGGCCACATAGAACGAGGCGATATACCAGGAGTTGTCCAGCGGGAAGGCGACCTTGCCCTTCTCGAGCATGGCGTCGAGCGACTTGATGTCGTCGTCAGAGAAGACGGACTTGTCGTAGTACATGAACCAGGTGTTGCCGGTGAAGGGCACGCCATACACGGCGCCATCGTAGGTGACGGTGTTCACCGTGGTCTCGGAGTTGTTGGCCTTGATGGCGTCGAGCGTGGAGCCGCCGAACTCGGCGATGCCACCCGCCTTGAGCAGGTCGGGAATCTGGTCGTTGGCGTACAGGTACACGTCGGCGCCGGCGCTGGGGTCGGTGCCAATGTTGGTCTTCGCGTCGCCCTCGGAGCACACGCCGTACTTGAAGGTGATGTTCCACTCGGGATGCTCGGCTGCGAAGGCCTCGCACTGCGTCTGGAGCCAGTTGCCGTTGTCGTCGGACTGGTCCTCCTGCGGGCCCCACACGGTTACCGTGACGTCGACGTTCTCGTCGGTTGCGGGCGCGTCGCCGCTGTCGCTGCTGCTGCCACCACCGCAAGCGGCAAGGGCCATGCTGGCCAGTCCGGACAGGCCAAGAGCGAGGGCTTGGCGACGGCTAAGCATCAGGTTGATCTGCTTCATGTTTCTCTCTCCTCCTAGAAGACGTGTATCCTGCACCAGGCCTGCGGACGTTGCAAAGCCCGGATGAAGCCAAGGGATCAGAGGCACTCGAGGTTCTGCTCGGTGTCGGGGTCAAACACGTGCACGGTGTTTGGTGCCAGGGTGAAGCGCACCGTCGTGCCCGACTCAATCCCGGCACTGCCCAGCTCGAGGCGGGGCACGATGATGATGCAGTCCTTGCCGTCCACGTTGATGTGGAGATGCACGGAGCTGCCCATCATCTCGGTGACGTCAATCACGCCCTCGATCATGCTGCCGGGCTTGTCCTCCAGCGTGATGTGCTCGGGCCTTGCGCCAACCACCACCCGCTGCGGGGCGATGCCGCGCTCTGCCAGGTTGCGCTGCTTGTCGTCAGACAGCTCGATCTGGGCCTCGCCGATGCACACGGCGTAGGTGCCGGCGTCGGTCTTTACCAGCTGGCCGTCAAAGAAGTTCATCTGCGGCATGCCGATGAAGCCGGCCACGAATAGGTTCCGCGGATGGTCGAACACCTCCTGCGGCGTGCCGATCTGCTGCACGTCGCCATCACGCATGATGACGATGCGGTCGCCCAAGGTCATGGCCTCGGTCTGGTCGTGCGTGACGTAGATGAAGGTGGCGTTGAGGTTCTTGCGGAGCTTGATGATCTCGGCGCGCATCTGGTTGCGGAGCTTGGCGTCGAGGTTGGAGAGGGGCTCGTCCATCAGGAGCACGCGCGGGTCACGCACGATGGCGCGGCCGATGGCAACGCGCTGCCTCTGGCCACCCGACAGGGCCTTAGGCTTACGGTCGAGGTAGGGCGTGATGCTCAGGACCTCGGCCGCCCACTCGACCTTCTGGTCCATCTCCTCCTTGGGAATCTTCCTCAGCTCTAGGGGGAACTCGAGGTTCTGCCTCACCGTCATGTGCGGGTACAGGGCGTAGTTCTGGAAGACCATGGCCATGTCGCGATCCTTGGGATCGACATCGTTAATCAGCTGGCCATCGAGGTAGAGCTCGCCGCGGGTGATGTCCTCAAGCCCGGCAATCATTCGCAGGGTTGTCGACTTTCCGCAGCCTGACGGGCCGACGAAGACGATGAACTCCTTGTCGGCAATCTCGAGGTTGAAGTCGTCTACCGCAATGACGCCCTCGTCAGTGACCTTGAGGTTGAAGGTCTTCTTTGGCTCCTCTTCCTCACCCTTCTTCTTCCGCTTCTTTTTCTTCTCCTCCTTGTCCTCGTCCCTCATGGGATAGACCTTCTGGACGTGCCTCAGGCTCAACGTTGCCAATGCCCCACCTCCTGTTCTCATGTACGCGGCCGAGCGATGCTCTCGCCGTCTACAAACCTATAGGGAATCTTCTCGTGCACTGCCGGACCTTCGTAGCTGATCCTCATGAGCAGGTCATCGACACCCCTGCGGGCAAGCAGTTCGACGTCCTGCTCGATGGTGGCAAGCCTGGGTATCGTGTACCGCGTGGCAACGACCCCGTCGAAGCCAACGAGCGATATGTCGCGCGGGATATGCAGGCCCATGTCGCGAAACGCCCGCATCGCGCCGATGGCAAGGGAGTCGCTGATGGCAAAGGCGGCGGTCAGGTCTGGGATGCGCGAGAGCAGCCGCTTTGCCGCCTGATAGCCCGCCTCCGCAGAGAAGGGGCACGGTTCGTAGTCCCTCACAAAGTCAAACGAGACCCCGCCGCGTTCGAGTTCCTCGACGGCCCCACGGATGCGCAGCGACGGGCCGTTGCCCGACCGCTCTCCCTCGGCGTCTCCCGGGTATCCACCGAGGATGCCGATTCTTCGGTGCCCCTTCGAGACCAACGCCCTCGCCGCGCAGCCACCTGCATCCCTGTCGTCGGTGGTGAAGCTTGACAGGTTGTCGAACCCGAGGCTTTCCGCATCGGCCGAGATGAGCACGCTCGGCACGGTGAATCCGGAGAACGTCTGCTGGAAGGTGTTGGTGTTGCCTCCCAAAAAGACCAGTCCTTTGGGCTTTATGTCCTGCATGATCTTTGCGGCTACGGCAACCTCGTCCTCTGCCTCTTTGATGAACTGCACGCCCGCGCCCGCGCTCTCGCCATGCTCGCCGATGCGGATCTGGGTCTTTTCGAGGAGCGACAGGAGGAAGGTGTTTGCGATGCCGCGCACGACGATGTAGACCTCTGAAGACATGGACTGCCGAAGCGTGCGGGCGCTTGAGTTTGGCTGGAAGCCCTGCTCCCGAATGACCGCTTCGATTTTCTTCCTAGCCTTCTCGCTGACGTCTGCGCGGTTGTTGATCACACGAGACACCGTTCCGATGCTGTAACCGGAGATCTGGGCTATGTCATGGATGGTTGCCATCGCGCGCTCCCATCAAGGCTGGAAACGTTATCGTAAACGTTTCCAATCAAGTGACTGGTCCAGTGTATGCACGCAATTCTTTTTCAAGCGGGAGCATGTCGGCGAGCGGGCGTACTTCCCCGCCAAAAGTAGTGCATCCTTTTTACCCCAAAGGGGAGTCTCCCCTTTTGGGGCAGTGGGGTCGCGGATCAGCTCCAGTACCGGTGTCCGTTGGATGACGTGAACGACGAGCCCGGACCCTCGCCATAGACCGTATCCTGCGTGCCGTCGTCGCGGTCGATGATGACGAAGTCGCTGTTTTTGTCAACCGATAGTTCCCCAAATCACGATGGTCGTTCCCCACTCTCGTGGTGGGGAATTCCCCATCCTCACGACAGGGTGTCCAAGCCCGCCGTCACTTGCTAGCTAGTCGACGAAGTTGTAGTACGCGGCCCTGTCGACGAGGGCCCTGAGCCTGCGGATCACGTCCGGGAAGTCGAGGTCGAACCCGTGCACGTCGGCGTCGAGCTCGGGGCCGCCCGACCCCTCCGGGTAGGTTATCGCCCAGTCGCATACCTCGAAGTCGATGTCCGGGAGTCGTATTCGCACCATCACCTCCTCGTGCGCGTCGAAGAGCGACAGGTACTCCTCGAGGTCGGGGACGGTCATCGCTGGCCACCCCCTCCCGGCCTCATGAGCGCGTGGCGCAGCCGGTAGGACTCGCCCTCGAAGACGACGAGGTGCTCGTGGTGCGCGACGCGGTCAAATGCTAAGTCGTACGTTATGCGAAGTCGCGAGATCCGCTGCACCGCCTAGCTGCGGAGATGACACGCAGAACTTCGCATAACGTTGAGTCACATGATCCCCTTCAGCCACTCAATCAGGCCCGACCTCCTCTCCTCGTCGTAGGCGGTCTCCTTGATTACGTTGGCGGCCGCCCGTTCTATCGCCTCGCGTTTGGCCTTCGTGCTGGCCTCGGCATAGACCTCCGTTGTCGTCACCGAGGAGTGGCCCAGGAAGTCCCTGATGTAGACGAGGTTCACGCCGCTTTCGAGGAGGTGCATCGCCTTGGAGTGCCTCAGCATGTGTGGGTGGACCTTCTCGGGCACGAGTTCCGGTCTCTTGCCGTGTGCGGCCGCGGCATGCTTCGAGAGCACCCACGCCACGCCGGCCCGTCCCATCCGGTTGCCCAGTCTGTTGGGGAACAGCAGGCTGTCGGGGCCGACCCCGCTCCTTCCCAGGTAGTCTTCGCAAATCTTCGCCACCTCGTCGCAGATCGGCACGACCCGCGCCTTGCGCCCCTTCCCGACCAGGCGCATGGTGGTCGGCCTCTGCGTGCGCAGGTCCTCGCGACGCGCGTCGCATATCTCGGAAACGCGGGCGCCCACGTCGTAGAGGAGCGACAGCTTGGCAAGGTCCCGCGCGCTCGAGCGCGCCTCGTCGACGATCGCTCCGGCGGCCTCCGGGCTCAGGTAGTCGACCGTCCTCGACGGCGACTTGGAGAACTCGACGGACCTGACCGACCGTGCCCACTCGAGATGCGCGGGCTCCGCGAAGCTGACGTAGGACGCGAACGCCCGTATGGCCGAGATGCGCACGTTGACCGTCGCGGCGCCGCAGCCCCGGGAGTCGACGAGCCAAAGGCAGAACAACTCGATCCTGTCCCTTCGCAAGTCGGCAATCTCCACGTCGTCGGGCGACACGCCGCACTCGGAGTCGAGCCACCCGAGCAGCAGCACGAAGCTGTCGCGGTAGCTGGCGGCGGTGTTCTCGCTGAGGCCCCGCCTCCTCGGCACGTAGTCGAGCAGGAAGTCGCCAAGCAGCGCTGCGCGGGACACCGGCGCCTCGGCGTCGACGATCGACTGGTGCGCTGAAGGCAGGAGCCGCAGGTAGTACTCGGTGTCGAATATGTTGGCATGCCCCATGTATGCGGAGAGGAGCGGAAGCGTCACGTACACGTCCCGGCCCCGCGCGGCCATGTTCTCCAGGGCCCGCACGGCAAAGGAGTGGCGCAGGTCGTGGGTGCGTATCGGCGTCCCGTCCGGCCTGAGGACCCCTGCGTCGCGGTACACCATGCGCAGCCGGTTGCCCACGGCGACCTTGTTGCGGTGCGCCGAGGAGGGCCTGCCCGGGAACAGCCACGCCTCGGGGCGCGTGTCGGAGGCGTGGCCGTCGAGGTAGGCGGCCGTGGCGGAGGCGAGGCTGCGGGATATCGGTATGATGCGCGACCTGTCGTTCTTCGCGTGGGCGACGTACATCGTTTCCGCGGAAAGGTCGAGGTCGCCGACCCTCAGGGAGGACGCCTCGCCCACGCGGATGCCAGTGCACCACAGCAGCTTGAGCACCATCGGGACCCACGGCAGCGTCCCCGACTCGGCCACCTCCAGTATGCGCGCCATCTCGTCCTCGCCCACGATTCTGGGAACGAAGTCGTTTCGCGCCCTCACCAGCCCCGCCGGCGGCACGTACGAATCGTACCCGCACCTCCGAAGCCACAGGCAGAGCTGGCGCAGGGCGACGAACCTCGACTGGCGCGTCCGGCCCGACTCGCCGGCGCGCGCCGCCGCGATCTCGTCGGCCCGCTCCCTGTCGATGATCTCCGGTACGAGGGGAAGCGTGTAGAGGTAGTCGGCGATGTGGTGCAGCGTCCGCCTGGTGCTCGGGGGCACGACGAAGCCGAGGGCCTGCCGGAACGAGACGTATTCGTACAGCAGGTCGGCGTAGGGTCCATGGAACTCCGTCAGGGGCATGTCGGAACCTCCAGTGCGATGCCGCGCAGAGACTCCACGTCTATGGAGAGGTATCGCCTCGTCACGTTCGTCGAGCTGTGTCCCAGCACCGCCGATATGGTCGGGTGGGGAGTGCCGTCGGACAGCATGTTCGTCGCGGCGGAGTGGCGGAGGCTGTGGAGCCCGTGACGCCTGCCGGACACGTCCACCCCGGCCTCCGAGAACGCGCGGGTGACGCTGCGATGGAACGACTCCTGCGTGTCTATGGGGTGATAGGGCGCGAAGGAGGTCACGAAGATGCGGTCGTCCCCGACGTCGGGCCTCTCGTTCTTGAGGTAGTCGGCGAGCGCGAGCCAGACCTCGTCGGGCATCGGCAGCACCTGCGCGACCTTGGTCTTGCTCTGCACGAATGTCAGCGTCTTCGCACGCCAGTCCACGTCGGTGGTGCGGAGCGCCCTTATGTCGCCGGCCCGCATGCCCAAGACGGCCGCGAGGAGCATTATCGCCCTCGTCCTCAGCGGGCAGCGTCCGGTCGTCCTGCCCTCGAGCAGGGCGGACACCTCCCCCGCGGTGTACGCGGCTGGGACCGACGAGTGCTTGTGCCCCGGTATCATCGGCATCGACGCGGCGACCGAGGGGTCGCACAGCCCCTTGCCGGCAAGCGTTCGCGCAAAGTCGCGCGCCACGTAGAGCTGCGCCGCCCTCGTCTGTGGCGAGTAGCCGGACATGGTGCGGGAGAAGGCGGTGACGGACATCGGGCTCAGGTCCTCGGGCCTCGATGCCCCGCACGCGGAGAGGAAGTGGCGCACGGCGCTGAGGTAGCTGGCGATGGTTTCCGCCCTGAGCCCACGGCGGGCGAGCTCCGCCTCGTAGAGCCCGTACGCAGGCATCATCCCCGTGGGAACGAGGCACTTTCTCGCCGGCGTGGGCTTTGCAGGCGCCCCGGCCGCCGCGACCTCGATGAGCCGCTCGACGGCACGCTTAACGAACCGCTGCTGCTTGGTCAGCTGCGGCGATGCGAGGCCGGCCTCCTCAAGATATCGGCGCTCGACGCTGCCGTCGTACCCGTCTGGCGCATTCGCGGCGCACCAGCGGCAGAGCCTCCTCCACACGGTTTCGTAGTGGCAGATCGTCGACTTGGAGTAGCCGTTCGCGGTCAGGTGCGAGCGGGCGCCCGTCACAATGTCTTCCAAGACGTACATTGCACAATCCCTCCTATGCTTCGGAAACGGAGACGTCTACGAGCATAGGGCTGCATGCATTATGCGAAGTTCCGCGAGGCGTCCTCGCAGCTAGGCGGTGCAGCGGATCTCGCGACTTCGCATAACGTACGACTTAGCATTTGACCGAATAGTGCACAACGTGATCAGGATACAGATGGGCGACGTGAACATGAGGGAGAGGACGAAGAGGAGGCAGGAGCGGTTGGAGGCGAAGCGGTCACGTTCGTGATATCGGCGATGACCTGAACGATACGGCCGGCGCACTCATTCGTGGGTGTGCCGGTCACATTTCGTGCGAATCTGCATTTTGTCACTTCACAGGTAAAATATGGTCTTTTGACCTTGCCGAAGTACTGAATCATTCGATGACAGCAGGCACATCTGGCAACTCCTCTCAGTGGATACACATCTGGCAACTCCTCTCAGTGGATAATCTCTCTTGTTATAGGTTGTCCTTTTCCTTATCGGGCGTATAGCAGCCTGTTCTGGAGCACAATGCAAAGGCAGCACAGCTATCTGTTTCAGAATATATCAGGCGATCTGTTACCGGGCAGAAAATACCGGTTCCAGGCGATCGTTCATGACGAGCATGAGATCCTGGAAGAGCTCAGAAAGATCAATAAAGTCGGCAGTAATCTCAATCAGATTGCAAGGCATCTGAACCAGGGTGTATGAAACATTCAACGGACAGTTTGTAAACAACCGTGAAGGTGCCTCTGAACGTCTTGATGAGCTGATCGCCTTCTATAAAGACTGTGATCTTCAGATCTTCAGGGAATTCGCTGCTCTTCTAAGTAAATATCATGATTCGATCGTCAATTCCTTCAGGTACGTTACTGCCTCTGAATCAGGCAGATATGCCAACAAGCTCAGGAGACTGTCCAACGGCCCTATGGAGTCATTCAATAATATTCCTTCCGGCTATCGGACACAGTCACACGGCATTGATGATTTTGAATTCACACGCAACCGCATCCTATGGTCATACAGAAAAGACGCACCTATTCTGGCTGTTCCCAAATCAGCTGCTGAAGTACATAACTATACCGGCAAAAAACGCGGTGCGTACAAAAAAGCCTGTGATTACAGACTATCTAAATTTAGTATGGGCGAGATGCCACCTGTAAAATAACTCGTGGCGGAGCTGTCACGGGAATCAAATCAACCTGTAAACATGTATGGGGTGGCCATAGACGGTCATCCCTTTTCAATACGCCCGCTTTCGGAAGCCCTTACCGCAAGAAAATCTCAGGAGGTCAGGAACCTGGGTTCCTCCGGCCTGTGATGGCACAGTATGTGCCTGAACAGGTCGGTCTCCTTTCGTATTATCATGTTGTCATGAAAGGAAAAAGGGGCCCGATAGCCTAGCCAACTATTTCGGCGAACCCCCTGGTTTACAACCATGGTCATCATATCATGCTTTACCTTTATTAGACACCCTGATCATCCATCGGATTTTTGATTTTAAGCAGTGAAGACGTTCTCTGTCCCGATACCGGCACTCCCATGCGCCAGTGTGGTACCGCAAGACGGATTGTCCGTGAGCCCGATCATACCTTCTTTATCTGGATTCCTGTCTTTTATTCACCGGCTGCCGACAGGTATCACAGAGTTCTTCCGGATTTCCTTCTTCCCTTTAAGCATTACATCACCAATGTTCTGTACGCTTCTGCTCATAATCCCGAAGATCTTGATCCTTATGATCTGCCATCTGATTCTTCCCGTACCAGATGGTGTGCTTTGGATATTTCTTCACTGCTTGTCAAATGTACTTACCGTTTTCTCTGGCCCGCCAATCTCAAAACGACTTTGAATGTTAAATTGATGCGGTTGAACTTATGATCTCCTCACAAGGAGGTCATCATGTCATCAAATGTAGAAGAAGATGATGTTCTCGCACTCTTCAACCTTGAATCAGAGAATATCGAAAGCTTTTCTATCTTCAATCATCCCAACTGCACAGTTGCGGATATTTTCCTGCACCCTGATTATCCTCCATGCCCTGACTGCGGTAACACCCATACTACTATCAAGGGATATCAGCTCAAGGTAATCAGACACGGCATTCTGTCCGATCGCAATTTCCTCATCCACTATCATGCCAGAAGGTATAAATGTTCTATATGCAAACGAACCTGGTATGAG
>CACYAX010000090.1:0-6572 GCA_902772435.1 uncultured Coriobacteriaceae bacterium
AAGGGCATTTCCGACGGAAAGACCGAGATTGCTTACGTCGAATACGCGCCCACCGAGTCGGACAAATCCGCCGGCGTCTGCGTGATCGAGTGGGGCGAGCAGTTCGCGCGCGAGATCGGCGACGAGCGCCTCGACGTGTTTCTGACGCGCCTGGACGAACGCGCCGAGCCGGGCGAGGAGCCCCCGCGTGAGCTGCGCCTCGTGCCGAACGGGATGCGTGCAGAGAGGCTTGTGGCTGCGTTTGAGGCGGCTGTGGAGGATTAAGTCCTACCCCCAACCTAACGTGATGACAAGGCCGCTTAGGCGACCTTAGAACAGCGTGCCCTTGAGGCAGACCATCGGCCGATTGCGGTCGTAGTCCCAGCTGTGGTGGGCGTCCCCGCGGCAGAAGCGCGCGTGTTCGCAGGCACGGCATTCCTCGTTAAGCTCGCAGAGGTCGTGGCGGAAGAGCTCGAAGCGGTTCTCCCACACGTCGTGCAGGCGGTCGCGGCGGACGTTGCCCTGGACGGTCTCGGGCCGGCGCTCGATGTCGAGGCAGGCGGCGATGTCGCCGTTCGCCATGATCGACGCGGTGTACACGCCCGCGTTGCAGAGCCAGTACCATTCGCGCACCTCAGCCTCGTACTCCAGCCCCAGGTAGTGGCTGCAGCCGTACTCGAGCGGATAGCCGGCACGGCGCCTCTCGCGGATGAAGTCGAAGAGGCGCACGTAGTCCTCCCGCGTGAGCATGAGGTCGGGGCGCAGGAGCGCGCGCCCGATGGGCTCGAGGTTGATCACGCGCCAGGAGTCGATGTCGAGGCCGTCCATGATCTGGAACAGGTCGTCGAGCTGGTCGATGTTGCCGTGGTTGACCACGGTGGTCACCTGTACGGCCTGGAAGGAGCCCACGTCGATGAGGTTCTGGATGCCCGCCATGGCGCGGTCGTAGCCACCGCGCAGCCCGCGCAGGGCATCGTGCGTGTCGCGCAGCCCGTCGATGGATACCGAGATCGTGCCCATGCCCACGTCCGCCAAGCGCTGTGCCACGGCGGGCGTGATGAGCGTGGCATTGCTCGTCATGCCCCAGCGAAAGCCCTGCTCGTGCGCGTAACCCATGATGGCGAAGAAGTCGCGGTTGAGCAGCGGCTCGCCGCCGGTGATGCAGAGCTGGATGCGTGAGGTGCCGAAGTCGGCCTTCACCTCGTCGATGATGCGGAACCATTCCTCGCGTGAGAGCTCGTCACCGCGTGCGGCCGTGCAGGAGCTGCCGCAGTGGAAGCAGCGCTCGTTGCATTGCAGCGTGAGCTCGAAGAAGAGTTTGCGCAGCTCAGGCTCGCGGTAGAGCGTGCGCGTATAGTCGGCGAGCCGATTGAGGTGAGCCGTTTTGACGGGAGCGAGATCCACGCGATCACGTGCCTATGCGTGACTACTCGGCCGCGTCGGTGTCGGGCGGACCGTAGACTTCCATGGGGACGTTTTCCTCGGGGTCGTACGTCGCTGACTCCTCGGTCCCATCACCCCAGTCCTCGGGGTCGACATCGGGAGGGCCGTATACGTCTTCAACCTCGTTGTTTGAGGGGTCATAGTCAGGCGGAGGCCCATATACGCACACGACTTCGTTGTCGAAGGGGTTGAAGTCGCAGCTCTTGAGGCCGCCTCCCGTAAGGGTGAGCGTCGCGAGGATGCCCGCAGCGGTGAACTCCCTGCGCGTGAGCTTCTTCATGGCATCCCCCGTTCCCTCGTTGGCTTGCCACGATTGTAGCGTGCGCGTCGCATGGCGGACAAGATGGGGCCGGCGAACGCGATGGTGCCGCTCTTCATCGAGGTGAAGGTGACGCCCGCAGCGAAGGTGGGGGCGCCGCCCGATGTCCCTTGCGATTCAAAACTACACAGCTCTGTTCTGTTTTCGGCCTTCACAAAGCTTGAGCCGCAGGTAGTGAGCTTGCGTCTTTCAAAAACAGAACAGAGCTGTGTAGTTTTGCCCAAGGAAAGGGGCCGCGGAAGCTGGTTCCGCGGCCCCACAGGAGCGTGCGCTCGGCTTGGCCCCGCAAGCGCCGGAGCCCCCGGCTTTGGCCTTTAGTGGTGGAAGAGCCTCATGCCGGTGAAGCACATGGCGATGCCGTACTTGTCGGCGGTCTCGATCACGTTGTCGTCGCGGATGGAGCCGCCGGGCTCGGCGATGAACTCCACGCCCGACTTGTGGGCGCGCTCGACGTTGTCGCCGAAGGGGAAGAAGGCGTCGGAGCCCACGGTCACGCCGGTCTGCGTGGCGATCCACTCGGCCTTCTCCTCGCGGGTGAGGACCTCGGGCTTCTCGGCGAACCACTTCTGCCACTCGCCCTCGGCCAGCACGTCGTCGTGCTCCTCGGAGATGTAGACGTCGATGGCGTTGTCGCGGTTGGCGCGGCGGATGCCCTCGGCGAACTTGAGGCCGAGCACCTTCGGGTGCTGGCGCAGGTACCAGGTGTCGGCCTTGTTGCCGGCGAGGCGGGTGCAGTGCACGCGGCTCTGCTGGCCGGCGCCGACGCCGATGGCCTGGCCGTCCTTGACGTAGCACACGGAGTTGGACTGCGTGTACTTGAGGGTGATGAGGGAGATGATCATGTCGCGGATGGCGCTCTCGGGAACCTCCTTGCGCTCGGTCACGAAGTTGCTCACGAGCTCGCGGTCGACCTTATAGAAGTTGTGGCCCTGCTCGAAGGTGATGCCGAAGACGTCCTTGGTCTCGATCGCGGCGCACTCGTAGGTGGGGTCGATCTGCACGACGTTGTAGTTGCCGCCCTTCTTCTGGGCGAGGATGGCGAGGGCCTCCTCGGTGTAGCCAGGGGCGATGATGCCGTCGGAGACTTCGGGCTTGAGGTAGGTGGCCACGTCGGCGTCGCAGACGTCGGAGAGGGCGGCCCAGTCACCGTAGGAGCTCATGCGATCGGCGCCACGGGCGCGGATGTAGGCGCAGGCGATGGGGGAGGGGTCAGCGAGCGTGTCAGGCACGAAGTAGATCTGGCGGTCGATGTCGGAGAGCGGGGTGCCCACGGCGGCACCGGCGGGGCTCACGTGCTTGAAGGAGGCGGCGCAGGGAAGGCCGGTGGCCTCCTTGAGGTCGCGCACGAGCTGCCAGGAGTTGAGGGCGTCGAGGAAGTTGATGAAGCCGGGCTTGCCCTGCAGCACGGTGACGGGCAGCTCGGAGCCGTCCTTCATGTAGATGCGGGCGGGCTTCTGGTTGGGGTTCATGCCGTACTTGAGCTCGAGTTCGTTCATGTCATGCACTCCTTGTCGGGTTGTATGTTCTATCGAGTCTGGTGGGGGAGGGAACAAGGCTGAACGCGAGTTCCGCAGCCCAGGTCGTGCAGCCGTGCGCAGCACGGCGTCGCGCGACCTGAGGCGAGGACTGTCTGAGCGGGCAGCCTTGTCCCCTCCCCTCGTCGCGCGGGAGATCGATTCACTAGTCGCCGAGGTGCTTGTTGTAGATCTTCACGGCGCCCTTCACGTTGGTGTAGAGGCTGATCTTGTTGTCCTCGTTGAGGGCGGCCCAGACCGCGTCGGGGGAGGGGAGCTTGACCTCGATGGGCTCGCCGGTGAAGGTGGGCAGCGGGTTGCCGTCACCGTCATAGGTGGACAGGAAGTAGCCCACGCCCTCGTCGGCACCCTCGTACGCGAAGAACTCGCGCAGGCAGCGGCCGCTCTCCTGGTGCTTGAGGATGGAGAGCTCGAAGGAGCCGTCCTCGTGCAGGATGGTGGAGATGCGCGGGGTGAAGTTGGGGGCGTCCGGCTCGAACTCGCGCAGCATGCAGCCCTTGATGAAGTCGCCCTGCTCCACGATGGTGTCGGTCTGGTCGCCGTTGGTCACCACGAGGTCGGAGCCCATGGTGCGGACGGGATGGTAGATGATGAGGCTCGGATCCTCAACGAGCTCGGGCTGGTGCGCCTCGGTGCGGATGCCGTCTTCGGTCTTTACGAAGATGCGGTTACGGCTGTTGAAGCTGCGGCCCATGATCCAGTAGTACACGACGCCCTGACCCACGACGATGCCGCGGCCAGGATAGGGGTTGTTCTCCAGAAGCTCGACCAGGTCCTTCACGTAGTGCTCCTCTCTGTACCGGCTTGCCATCTTAGCAAAAAGGCAAGCCACCCTCCTCATGAGAACGACTTGCCCAGACGGTCGGCATATGTTGCGCGCTGCTCCACCGTGGTCTCCCACGACAATCCGTCAGTCACAGCGCGTATGAGAGCACTGTAGCACGAAGCGTGACTTTTCGGCGAGAGGCACAAAATTTTCGACAGTAAGCACACGCTGCACGGGAGAAGCGGGGGGACTATCCTATTTCGCGCATGCGGGACGTGCGTTTTCTGCAGCGCGTCCTTCCACATACGGTGAGGGCGTCTGCGAAACCGTTGGGCCCTGTGGGACAACGCCTCGCAATCGGCGTATTACGGGTAGCTACAATATGTAACGTTATGCGACAAGACAGGAGGTCGTTCCATGAAGCTCGAAGATTGCAAGGTGGACGGGTCGAAGAAGTTCAAGCTGTCCGATCACCCCACGTCAGCCAAGGTTCCCAAGGCGGAGCGCCCAGCGTACGAGGCGGAGACCGCCCAGAACAACAAGCGCATGTCGGACCTGCAGGAGCGCCTGTACGCCGATGGCAGGGAGGGCGTGGTCATCCTGCTGCAGGCCATGGACGCAGCGGGCAAGGACTCCACCATCGCGCACGTGATGAGCGGTGTCAACCCGCAGGGCGTGGGCGTGACGAGCTTCAAGGTGCCGAGCAAGGTCGAGGCTGGGCATGACTACTTCTGGCGTGCCAACGTGGCGCTCCCGCAGCGTGGCTACATCGAGATCTTCAACCGTTCCTACTACGAGGACGTGCTCGTGGTGCGCGTCGACGGTCTCTGGCATGGCTACGACATGCCCAAGCGCTGCCTCGACATGGATGAGCAGGAATTCTTCGACATGCGCTTCGAGCAGATCCGCAACTACGAGAAGGCCCTCTACCAAAACGGCTATCGCCTCATCAAGATCATGCTCAACGTGAGCCGCAAGGAGCAGAAGGAGCGCTTCCTCGCGCGCATCGACGAGCCGGCGAAGAACTGGAAGTTCTCGGCGGGAGACCTCGGCCCGCGCTCCAAGTGGCCCCAGTACATGGCCGCCTTCGAGGACGCGATTGGCAAGACGAGCACGCCCGAGTCCCCGTGGTACGTGATTCCCGCGGACCAGAAGTGGTACGCCCGCGCGCTGGTGAGCGAGCTCGTCGTGAAGGTGCTCGAGGAGATCAACCCGCAGTTCCCGGAGATCTCCGACGAGGATCGCGCCGTCATGATGAAGTGCCGCGAGCAGCTCATGGCCGAGTAAGCGCACCGCATCAGCCGCCTTTCAGATTTCTCTCTAGGACAGACGCCGATTGCTGTAAGATTTCTTGCGGCAATCGGCGCTTTGGCGCGTAGCATGAACGTTATCCGTGGCAACTGGTTTCGATCTTTGAGAAATCGCGTATGAGAGGATGTCCCATGAAGAAGACTGTACAGTGCCGCATGCTTGCCCTGACCATTGCGTTTGCCCTTGCCGGAGCGCCCACGCTTGCGTTGGTCGGCTGTGGCGGAGGCGCCGCAACCGTCGATGAGGCGGCCGTGGCCAAGAACGACCTCACTGCACAGCTCGAGAGCATCAAGAACCTCGATGCCGGCGCCGTCAGCGAGATGGCCGCGTCGGGAGATTTCAGCGACCTTGAGCAATATGGCGTTTCGGCAGAGGATTTCCTGAAGGCTTTCCTGGCCAACTTCGACTACTCCGTCGGCAACGTGACGGTTGACGGCGACACGGGTACCGCCGAGATCTCCCTCAGCATGACCGACGTGGGCACGACCATGGTCGCATGGCAGGAGAAGGTCACGGAGTTCGTCGCGACTGACGAGGCCGTCAAGCTCATGACCGAAGGGGGCGAGAGCGCCCTGTACCAGAAACTGTTCCAGATGCTGATGGATGACCTCGCCAGCCCCGAAGCCACCATCAAGACGGGCACCTACACCTTCGACATCTCCAAGTCCACCGGCAAGTGGGACGTCACGGATGCCCAGGCAGTCACCGACGCCATGCTTGACGTCGCCAACATGCAGGACCTCGTGTAGTGACGGTTTAGGACTGACGGCCTGAAAACGGCCGAATCCGGGCGCCGCCTACGGTTTGACGACCGTGAGCGGCGCCCTTTTCGCATGTGCGTGCCGCCCGCGTTGGCAGGGGATGCACCCTCGGCATCTTCGGTGCGCACGGGCGGCCTGCAAGGCGCTGCATCAAAGCGCATGTGTCCGTATGTGACCTGCGCCGATACGTAGTCTTATGCAGAAATCAGCCTCCTTAATAACAAGTACATTTCATATGGCCCACTCTGGGGAGAAAACCGAACGATTCGTTCTAAAGTACCGCGTGGGAGAGATGTGCTCGACCCCTCGCTTTGCACCAGCGAGGCAAACGAAAGGATGTGAAGTTCAATGAGCAAGAACCTCAATCGTCGCTCGTTCCTGGGCGTCACCGGCGGATCGCTCTCCGCGCTCTTCCTCGCGGCTTGCGGCGGCTCCGGCAACGGCGGCAGCACTGACGG
>CACYAX010000090.1:6647-14391 GCA_902772435.1 uncultured Coriobacteriaceae bacterium
ACTGACGGCGGCGACGCCGCTGCCAGTGGCAAGTACCTGGGCGTCATGCTCGGCACCAACGTCATGTCGCTCGACACCGACCTCGCCACCGACGGCGACTCCTTCGAGGTCATCGCCGACTGCATCGACGGCCTCATGCAGATGGACGCCGACGGCGCCGCCATCCCCGCGCTCGCCGAGAGCTTCGACCTCTCCGACGACGGCAAGACCTACACCTTCCACCTGCGTGATGCCAAGTGGAACAACGGCACCGCCGTTACCGCCAACGACTTCGTCTTCGCATGGCGCCGCATCTGCAAGAACGCTGGCGAGTACGCCTACATGATGAGCGACATCGGCAACATCAAGGGTGCCGCCGAGATCATGGAGGGCGCTGACCCCACCACCCTCGGCGTCTCCGCCACCGACGACAAGACCTTCGTGGTCGAGCTGAACGTCCCCGTGTCGTTCTTCCCGTCGCTGATGTACTTCCCCACGTTCTATCCCATCAACGAGGAGTTCTACACCGGCCTCGCTGACGGCACCTATGGCACCAGCGCCGACACCTTCCTGTCCTGCGGCGCCTTCATGCTCGAGGACTACATCCCCGGCACCGCCAACCTCTCCGTGAAGAAGAACCCCGACTACTGGGATGCCGACAAGATCCAGCTCCCCGGCATCACCTACCAGGTCGTCGGCTCCTCCGACAGCGCCCTCACCGCCTTCAAGAACGGCTCCCTCGACGTCGTCATGATCAGCGGCAACCAGGTCGCCGCCGCCAAGGAGGACGCTGAGCTCTCCAAGAACCTCACCGTCACCGGCGCTGGCTACATGTGGTACCTCACCTTCTCCCAGACCGAGAAGAACGCCCAGGGCGGCATGCTCGCCAACCAGAACCTGCGTCTCGCCATCTCCAACGCCATCGACCGCGAGTCCCTGGTCGACAACTACGTGATGGACGGCTCGCTGGCCACCTACACCGCCGTTCCGCCTCAGTTCGCCGCCAGCTCCACCACCGGCGAGGACTTCTCCGCCGACCAGCAGAAGTTCGCTGACTTCTGCAGCTTCGACACCGCCAAGGCCCAGAAGTTCTACGAGGATGCCAAGAAGGAGCTCGGTGTCGACGGCTTCGAGTTCACGATGATCTACGGCAACAACGAGGGCGACGAGGTCACCAAGGTTGCCCAGGCCATCAAGGAGCAGGTCGAGGCCGCCCTTTCCGGCATGGTCATCAACCTCCAGGCCATGACCAAGGCCGAGCGTCTCGACAAGATGCAGAACGACAACTACGACGTGGCGCTCACCCGCTGGGGGCCCGACTACGCCGACCCCATGACCTACCTCGGCATGTGGATCACCGACAACGACAACAACTACGGCTTCTGGAGCAACGCCGAGTACGACAAGCTCATCGCCGACTGCGTCACCGGTGCCTACATCTCCGATTACGACGCCCGCTGGCAGGCCATGTATGACGCCGAGACCCTGGTCATGCAGGAGGCCGTCATCGCCCCGCTGTACACCAAGGCCAACGCCAACCTGATCGCCGCTGGCGTCGAGGGCATCGACTTCCACCCGGTCGCCCTCAACCGCGTGTACAAGACTGCGACCGTCGCCTAAGCGGCAACGCCCTCGCAGCCACGGTAGTCCAAGGCATCGGAGGGGCCAACGTCTCTCCGATGCCTTTTCTTTTTGAGAAGAGTCCTTTATGGCGAAATACATCCTCAAACGCATCGGGCTCGCGGTTGCCACGCTTCTGCTCATCATCTTCGTGCTCTTCGTGCTCGTGCGCATCATGCCGGGCAACCCCTTCCCCTCTGAGCGCATGAGTGCCGAGCAGATCGCGAACAAGCGCGCGGAGATGGGCCTCGATGACCCGATACTCGTGCAGTTCGGCCGCTACATGGTCAACCTCGCGCACGGTGACTTCGGCAAGGGCACCTCGCTCTACTACGGCGCCCCCATCACGACGGTGCTCACCACCTGCATCTTCAACTCGTTCCGCATCGGCGGCCTGGCCATCCTCATGGGCACGACCGTGGGCCTGATCTTGGGCATCACGGCGGCCCTCAACAAGGGTCACTTCCTCGACCACTTCTGCACGGTCTTCTCCATCTTGGGCGTGTGCGTGCCGGGTTACGTGTTCCTGATCTTCCTGCAGTACTTCTTCTCGTACAAGATGAGCGTCTTCCCGTACTTCTTCGACGCCTCGCGCTTCCTGTACTCCTCGATCCTGCCGGCGCTGTCGCTGTCGCTCTTCACCATGTCCACCGTGGCGCGCTTCACGCGTAACGAGATGGTGGAGGTCATGGACTCCGACTACGTGCACCTGGCGGAGAGCAAGGGCATGTACGGCTCGAAGCTCGTCACGCGCCACATCCTGCGCAACGCCCTCATCCCCATCGTCACGGTGCTCGCGCCGCTGGTGGTCGACCTGCTCACGGGCGCCCTGGTCATCGAGAAGATCTACGGCATCAACGGCATCGGCAAGCTCATGGTCGACGCCATCGCCGGCGAGGGCGTCGACTACAACTACGTGCTCGCGCTCGGCATCCTGTATTCGGCGCTCTACATCGGCATCATGCTCGTGGTCGACCTCCTCTACGGCGTGCTCGATCCGCGCATCCGCGTGTCCGCGAAGGAGGGTGATGCCTGATGGCCGCTACCACCGCAACAACGTACGAGCCCACCAAGGAGGATTTCGAGTTCCTCGCCGGGCGCGACATCACGACCGACCAAAACTTTGCCTCGCAGAGCTACTGGAAGGGCGTCGCCATCCACTTCCTGCGCGACAAGCGCGCCATGATCGGCTTCGGCATCGTGCTGGTCATCATTATCTTCGCCATCTTCGGGCCCATCTTCAGCTCCTATAGCTACCGCGACATCGTGAGCTATGTGGACGAGTCGGGCAAGGAGGTCGTGGCGAGGGGCATCGCGCCGCAGCTCGGCTTGGGCGGCGACGGCCCGTTTGCTGACCGCATGTTCCTCTTCGGCACCGACGACCTGGGCCGCGACCTCTGGACGCGCACCTGGCAGGGCGCCCGCGTGTCGCTCATCATCGCCTTCGTCACCATCTTCATCGACATGATCATCGGCATGAGCTACGGCCTGATCTCCGGCTACTTCGGCGGTGCGGTCGACAACATCATGCAGCGCATCGTCGAGGTCGCCAACTCCGTGCCGCGTCTCGTCATCGTGTCGGTCCTGGCGATCTTCATGCCCAAGGGCATGGGCCTCGTCATCGTGGCCCTGCTGCTCACGGAGTGGATCGGCATGAGCAAGATCGCCCGTGCCGAGATGCTGCGCATCAAGGAGCAGGAGTACGTGCTGGCGAGCCGCACGCTCGGCGCGCACAGCATGCACATCATCTTCAAGCAGATCCTGCCCAACACCATCGGCCCGATCATCACGCAGATGATGTTCTCCATCCCGACGGCCATCTTCACCGAGGCGTTTTTGTCCTTCGTCGGCGTCGGCATCATGCTCCCGCAGTGCTCCATCGGCTCGCTCATCGAGAGCGGCTTCAACAACATCACCACGCTGCCGTACCAGATCCTGCCGCCGATCATCGTGCTCGCACTGCAGATGCTGGGCTTCAACTTCATCGGCGACGGGTTCCGTGAGGCGCTCGCGCCCAAGCTCGAGGATATGTAAGGAGGTCAGGACATGGCAGAAATGAACGAAAAGGCAATCCTGCAGTTCCAGGACCTCGACATCTCATTCCGCACCAACGCGGGCACCGTCCACGCGATTCGCGGCGTCAACCTCGACCTGCAGCGCGGCGAGACCGTGGCCATCGTGGGCGAGTCCGGCTCGGGCAAGTCGGTCACCGTGAAGGCGTGCGTGGGCCTGCTCGACGCCAACGCCACCGTCAACAGCGGCAAGATCTTGTACCGCTACACCGACGAGAAGGGCGCCCAGCAGGTCGTGGACCTGCTCACGCTCCCCAAGCGCGAGCTCAGGCGCACCATCAACGGCAGCAAGATCGCCATGGTGTTCCAGGACCCCATGACGAGCCTCGACCCCACCATGACCATCGGCAAGCAGATCATGGAGGGCATCCTCATCCACAAGAAGGCCGACAAGGCAGCTGCCCGCGCCCGCGCCCTCGAGCTCCTCGAGCTGGTGGGCATCACCGACGCCGAGCGCCGCATGAAGGCCTACCCGCACCAGCTCTCGGGCGGCATGCGCCAGCGCGTGGTGATCGCCATCGCGCTCGCCTCCGATCCCGAGATCCTCATCTGCGACGAACCCACCACCGCACTTGACGTGACCATCCAGGCGCGCATCCTCGAGCTCATCAAGGACGTTCAGAAGCGCCTGGGCATCAGCGTCATCTACATCACGCACGACCTCGGCGTGGTCGCCAAGGTGGCCGACTACGTCAACGTCATGTACGCGGGCAAGATCATCGAGGTTGGAAACGTCAACGAGATCTTCTACGAGCCCAAGCACCCCTACACCTGGGGCCTGCTCGCCGCCATGCCCGACCTCGAGACCGACGATGACCGCCTGGCCTCCATTCCGGGCAGCCCCCCGAACCTGCTCCACGAGCCCGTGGGCGACGCTTTTGCGGCGCGCAACGCCTTCGCGCTCAAGATCGACGAGAAGGCCGAGCCTCCCATGTTCAAGATCAGCGACACCCACTATGCGGCCACCTGGCTCCTGCATCCCGACGCACCCAAGGTCGAGATGCCCACCGAGCTGGTCGCCCGCCTGGAGCGTGCCAGGAAGGAGGCTGAGAAGTACCTATGAGTGAGCCACTGCTTCAAGTCAGGGACCTGAACCAGCACTTCAAGGTCTCCCGCAGCTTTACCGTCAAGGCCGTCAACGGCGTCTCGTTCGACATCTTCCCTGGCGAGACCTATGGTCTGGTAGGCGAGAGCGGTTCGGGCAAGACCACCATCGGCCGAAGCATCATCCGCCTGTACAACCCCACGTCGGGCAGCATCAAGTTCGAGGGCAAGGAGATCGCCGGCAAACTCGACCGCGACACCGAGGGCATGCTCCGCAGGGACATGCAGATGATCTTCCAGGACCCGATGAGCAGCCTCAACCCGCGCAAGAAGGTGGGCGACATCATCGGCGAGGGCCTGGACATCCATCACCGCTATGTCACGGCAGCCGAGCGCGACGACGTCATCAGCCAGATGCTCTCCAAGGTGGGCCTCTCGCCGGCGCATGCCGAGCGCTATCCGCACCAGTTCTCGGGCGGCCAGCGCCAGCGCGTGGGCATCGCGCGCGCCCTGGTGATGAATCCCAAGCTCATCATCGCCGACGAGTGCATCTCAGCCCTTGACGTGTCCATCCAGGCACAGGTCGTCAACCTCATGAAGGACATCCAGGAGAGCACGGGCTGCGCATACCTCTTCATCGCGCATGACCTCTCCATGGTCAAGTACATCTCCGACCGCATCGGCGTCCTGCACCTTGGCTACATGGTCGAGACCGGCACCACCGACGAGATCTTTGCCAACCCCGTGCACCCCTATACCAAGAGCCTGCTCTCTGCGGTGCCCATCCCCAACCCCGAGGTCGAGAAGCGACGCAAGTCGATCGCCTACGACCACGTGGCCGAGGGAATCGACTATGCCAAGGGCACCGAGCACCAGCTCGAGGGCACGCACAGCGTGCTCGCCACCGACGAGGAGCTCGCCCGCTGGACGGCATAGCCACCTGGCACCCCGCGCTTCCCGAACGCATGCGTTCATCCAGACGCCCCTTCGCCTACGCTGGCGGAGGGGCGTTGCGCTTTAGCTATAAAATTGAACTTCTCGTAGCTCGCGAAATTGAACTGTGCTACAGTTCTTAAAAATGAACTTGGATTGTAGAAATTGAACTTCCCCTATTTTGAACTTTGGAGCAGCATGGCAGACGTGTTCGCAGAGCGCCTCAAAGAAGCGATGGAGCGGCAGGGCCTCAAGCAGGCCGACGTGCTGCGTGCCGCGCAAGAGCGTGGCCAGAAGCTTGGGAAGAGCCAGCTCAGCCAGTACGTGAGTGGCAAGACGATACCGCGCAAGGCGATGCTCGCCCTCCTCGCCGCGGTGCTGGGCGTGGACGAGGCGTGGCTGGGAGGCTCCGGTGGCGTGCCTGCCGCACCCAGCGCCGACGAGGTCGGCGCTTCCCCCGCTCCCGCACCGCCCGCACCAACCAAGCCCACGACAGCACCCACGCCAGCGAAAACGTCCGCTGAGCCCCATCAGGAGGTCACCATGGCACTACGCAAGTTCAGCAAGTCCAGCAAGCTCGATCACGTGTCGTACGACGTGCGCGGCCCCGCGCTCGACGAGGCCATGCGCATGGAGGAGGACGGCATCAACATCCTCAAGCTCAACATCGGCAATCCCGCGCCGTTCGGCTTCCGCACCCCCGACGAGGTCGTGCAGGACATGGCGAGCCAGCTGCGCGACACCGAGGGCTACTCCGACAGCCGCGGCCTCTTCGCCGCCCGCAAGGCCATCATGCAGTATGACCAGATCAAGGGCATCCCCAACGTCACGATGAACGACATCTACACCGGCAACGGCGTCTCCGACCTCATCAACCTCGTGATGCAGGCCATGGTCGACACGGGCGACGAGATCATGGTCCCGAGCCCTGACTACCCGCTGTGGACCGCCTGCGTGACGCTGGCTGGCGGCACGGCCGTGCACTACCTCTGCGACGAGCAGGCCGACTGGCTGCCCGACCTCGACGACATGCGCTCCAAGATCACGAGCAACACCAAGGCCATCGTCATCATCAATCCCAACAACCCCACGGGCGCCCTCTACCCGCGCGAGATTCTCGAGGAGATCGTCGAGATCGCTCGCGAGCACCAGCTCATCATCCTCTCGGACGAGATCTACGACCGCCTCGTCATGGACGGGGAGGAGCACGTGTCCATCGCGAGCCTCGCGCCCGACCTCTTCTGCATCACGTTCAACGGCCTCTCCAAGAGTCACATGATCGCGGGCTGGCGCATCGGCTGGATCTCCATCTCGGGCAACAAGCGCCTGGGCCGCGGGCTCCTTGAAGGCATCCACATGATGAGCAACATGCGCCTGTGCTCCAACGTGCCGGCGCAGTCCATCGTGCAGACCGCGCTTGGTGGCTACCAGAGCGTCAAGAACTACGTGGTGCCCACGGGCCGCGTGTGCAAGCAGCGTGACTACGTGTACGAGCGCCTGTGCGCCATGGACGGCGTCTCGGTCGTGAAGCCCAAGGCCGCGTTCTACATCTTCCCCAGGCTCGACCCCAAGAAGTTCAACATCACCGACGACGAGCAGTTCCAGCTTGACCTCCTGCAGGACAAGCGCGTGCTCATCGTGCCAGGCAAGGGCTTCAACTGGGAGACGCCGGGCTACTTCCGCATCGTCTACCTGCCGCGCCGCGCGGTGCTCGGCGAGGCGCTCGACAAGCTCGAGGCGTTCCTGCGCTATTACCGCCAGTAAGACCGGGCGATGCTCCAAGAGGGGAGTATCCCCTTGTGGAGCATCGGGGACGAATCACCCTTCGAGCACCAGGTCGGGCGTCGACTGGCGGTATTCACGCGGACTCTGCCCCACCACCTTGGAGAATCGGTACGAGAAGTTGCTCTCGCTGGAGAATCCGACCTGGCGGGCGATGGTCGCGCTCGTGAGCGCCGTCTCGGCGAGCAGCTCCTTGGCGCGCGTGATGCGGTAGCGCATCAGGTAGTCGTGCGGCGTGGTGCCCATCTGGCGCTTGAACAGGCGGATGAGATGGCTGGGGCTCACGGTTGCGATGCGTGCGAGGTCGTCGAGGC
>CACYAX010000091.1 GCA_902772435.1 uncultured Coriobacteriaceae bacterium
CCCCAACTGGGCGAACGCGCCTGAGGCTTCATACGAGCGAGCATTCTGGCCGCAATCCCGCCGCCGGGGCGCGGTCGTATGAAGCCGGCCGGCACCCCAACTGGGCGAACGCGCCTGAGGCTTCATACGAGCGGCCCGTCCCGCCGCCATCGCCCCGCCAGCGCGCGGTCGTATGAAGCGCAGGAGCCCCAACCGCACCCGACACCCGCACACAAAAGGACACTCCCCTCTCCGCACATGCATCGGTTGGCTTCGTCTCGAGTCCGTGCCCAATGCATGTGCGGCGAAGGGAGTGCCTCGTGAAGTGCCGCGAGGTGTCAGCCGCAGCTACTCCTCCACGATGGTGCTCCAGTCGGTCAGATCGGAATTGTCCTCGAGCTCCCTCACGAGCTCCACGAAGCCGTCGCGCTCCGCGTCTTCGGGACCCTGCTCGGCGAGCTGGTAGATGTTCTCGAAGCTCGTGTTGCCCGCGTACTCCGAGCCGCGCATGAGCATGCCCAGCTCGATGATGGCGGCCTGGAAGTTCCAGTCACTGCCCGGGGCGGCCGCCCACGTGCTCTCGTCCACTGTGCTCGCCATCTCGTGATATTCGCCGTCAGCGAAGGAGTGCCAGCGCAGCGTGCAGGTCAGCCACTCATCAGATCCGCTATAGGTCGTCTCCTGGTACTTGAGGTCGCTTCCCGCCACCTCGAAGTCGGAATCGGCCGGCACGATCTCGTACGCGACGGTGAACTGCGCCTCAGGCCCCACGTCGCCTGCGTCCACGGAATCGTCGCGGAAGTCCTCGTCCGCCAGCGCGCGGTTCTCGTAGCCGATCAGCCTATAGCCCTTGACCTGCGCGGGATTGAACTCAATCTGGAACTTGACGTCGTCCGCGAAGGGCACAAGGTTCGCGCAGAGCTTGTCGCCAAAGACGTGCAGTGCCTCCTCCTCGCAGTCGATGTAGTGATACTGGCCATTGCCGTCATCGGCCAGGGTCTCCATCTTGGTGTCCTTGTAGTTGCCCGAGCCAAAGCCCAGGACCGAGAGGTAGACACCGGTCTCGCGCTTCTTGGACACGTAGTCGTGCAGGTCGGACTCGCTCGTCATGCCCACGTTGAGGTCTCCGTCGGACGCCATGATGATGCGGTTCACGCCGCCCTCGATGAAGTGCTTCTCAGCAACCTCGTAGGCCAGCTCGAGCCCGCGCTCACCATTGGTCGAGCCGTCAGCCCTGAGCCTGTTGATCGCACGCAGGATCTCGCGGTCCCGGTCACCTGCGACACCGTCAAGCACGAGCTCCTCCCCACTCGCATAGGTCACGATGGACACGCGGTCGTTGGGACCAAGCTGCTCCACGAGGCCGGCGAAGGAATCCTGCAGGAGGTACAGCTTGTCGGGGCTGTCCATGGAGCCGGACACATCGATCAGGAACACGAGGTTGCGCCCCTTCTCGCTGGCCGTGTCCTCGTCAGCCGTGGAGAAGCCCAGCACGAGGAGGTCGGTCTTCTCGTTCCACGGGCAGGTGCCCATACGCGCGGTCACCGCGAAATCGTCACCTGCAGCAGGCTTCTCGTAGTCGTAGCCAAAGTAGTTGAGCATCTCCTCGATGCGCACCGCACCGGCGGGAATCGTGCCGTAGTCGTAGTAGTACTCGTCTGAGTTGCCATCCTCGTCGACGTCTGTCCCGGCAAGAACGTATCCGTCGCGCACCATGCGCCTGAGGTTGCACCAGCTCGCCGTGTCGACGTCGGCCGAGACCGTGGAGAGCGGGCGAGTGAGCGTGGAGATGAAGCCAGTCTCGTCTATCGCGGCGTATTCCTCGGTGTTGAAGGGCACGTCGGGCTCGTAGTACATGGTCGACGAGTCCGTCATGGCGTAGTACCCGCTGCCCTCGGCCGCATCGGCGTAGTACTCCGTTTCGGTCGAGGTCTTGGCCTCATTGGACTGCGTGCTGATCGCGTGGCTGAACGCCGCGCATCCAGAGAGCGGTGCGAGCGCGAGGGACCCTGCGATCACGAGTGCGAGTGCCTTGGAGCGAAAGCTGGTGGTGGTAATCATCTGAATCCTCCGATCCTTGCTGCCTACACCTAAGAAACGAGCGCAGGGGGAAAATTGTCGGAGGATTCTTGGAATGAGCGGGAGTTATACGCTTTTCGCGAGGTAGAACGTGCCGTCAGACTCGAAGCGCACGGCGTAGAGCACGATGTCGCCGCCGGACTGGGCGATGATGTGGTACACCTCACATTCGACCGAGTTGGTGCCGTCGGTTGCCTTCGCGGCCTCCATGAACTCGCCGAGCGAGGTGGGGTCCACGGTCTCCGGGCCGTTCTCGTCAACCACGAAGACGAGCTTGCCACCGTTGGAGATGAGCACGCTGGTATAGACCTCCGCAGGCGTGGGCTCGTGCTCGGCAGCGTCGGGCACGGCCTCATCAGAACCGTCCGCATCGGTCGCATCGGCTTCGTCGTCCTGAGCGTCCGCGGGCTTCGCCGCATCATCCGACGCATCCCCGGCGGGGGCAGCGGCCGCGGAGTCTTCCTCAGCCGTAGTGTCAGCGCTTCCGCTGCCAGCGTCGGCTGCGGCGCTCTCGGCGGTAGGCGTGGTGCTCTCCGCCTTCTCCTGCGTGGTGTCGGCGTTCGATGATCCGCCGTCGGCAGCGTCTTTCTGCTCTCCAGAGGCACTGGTCGCAACGGCCTCCTCGGCAGCCTCAGAGCTGGTCTTGCTCGAAAGCTGGTTGGGAGCCTGGCCGAACCTGAGCGATGAGATACCGATGACCAGCGCAAACGCGGCGACGCTCGCGGCAACCGCCGTGACGGCAAACTTGCGGGAGAAACGACGGCCCAGCAGGGGCCCCTTGCCACCACGGGCGTCCGACAGGTCGGTCGTCTCGGATGCTTCGCGCGCGATACCTCCCCGCACCACGTGCATGCGCGGCGCGGTCTCATCGGGAGCGGGCTCCGAATCCACGGAACCGGCGGCATCGGCGCCAGGCGTGGGCGCGGCCGTGACGATGGGAACGGGGGCCGTAACGGACGGGTCGGTCGCCTGGGCGACCACGACTGACGGCTCAAAGACCTCGGTAGGCACCTCGGGCATCTGCGCCACCTCGAGGACCTCGGCAGGCTCGGCCTCCCCCACGGCTGCCACAGCATCGACGGCCGGGGCGGGGACCTCCGCAAACGCGGCCTCATCCTGCACCGGCACCAAGGGCTCGTCAACGGCAACGCCCCGTGCTGCGAAGAGGCTGGCGAAGACGCGGTCCTCGGTCGCGAGGCTGGGACCGGTCATATCGAGGGCGGCGCGCAGGCTCACCGAGAACAGGGCGTCAAACTCCTCGTCGTCAGCTTCGGACGCACCCGCGTGCTCCGCGGCGCCGTCCAGCGCCTCGTCCAGCACGGGCTCGGCGTCCAGCTCCATGGGCTCATTGGTCTCATCGGTCATGCGCGATCACCTCCCAACTCCTTTTTGAGCAGCTTGCGGGCATCGCTCAGGCGATTGCGCACCGTCGATGCCGGCGTGTCGGTCAGACGCGCGATGTCGTCCGTCTTCATGCCCTCGTAGTAATACATGAACACGAGGTCCTTGTACGTCTCGGGAAGGCGCAGCACCGCGGAAAGGACCTCGTCGTTCTGGTTGAGCGCAGCCGCCGCTGGGTCGATGCCGATTCCCGCCGTGGGATCGGCGACGAATTCGGGCGTACCCTCCGCGTCCATCGTGGACACGCGGGTGCGGCCTGCGCTCTTGAGCAGGTCCTTGCACCAGTTGGATGCACAGACGATCAGCCATGCCTTCTCATGCCCCTCGCTCTCGAAGCTGCGGGGTTTGTCCAGCAGCTTCATGAAGACGGCCTGGGTCGCGTCCTCAGCATCGGCGGATGAGCCGAGATAGGAGTAGCAGAGGCGCCACACCGTCTTGAAGTGTCGTCTGAAGATGCCCTCGATGTCGAACGTATCGTCCAACCGAGCACCCCTTCCTACATACAAAACGAGCGAGCGGACAAAATGTCGGCCAGTTTTTCACTCATGTGACTAAGGCATCGACAATTTGAACATCATAGCAGGAACGCGCTGCGCCCGCATCTCATTTGTTGCGCAGCGGCGGCAAGAGGCACGCCTCCGACATTTTGCGTACATACCGCCAACCAGCTTTGCTCAGCAGCGTTCGGGCAGGTGAGGAGGTACTGAAGCAAAAACCGGGGGCACGCCCCTGCGAGCATGCCCCCGGCACCGACGCGTGATGCGCAGAGCTACTTCTTCTCCTCCATGACGACCTCGGCCTCGGGGGCGTTCTTCTGCACGCTCGCGATGCCGTTCAGGCAGCTGCGGAGCTGCGTGTAGCCCTCGCTCGCCGCGATGTTCTGGCCGTTCTTGGCGCGCAGGCGGAAGCGGAACTCACCGGCCTTGTCCTGATAGATCTCGAACTTGGGGCACTTCTGCTTCTCGACCTCTTCCTGGGTCTGATCCTCGATGGCGGCGACGGGCGCATTGGCCTGCACGCTCTTGATGCCCGCAAGGCAGGTCCTCAGCGACTTGTACGTCTGGGACGTCGCAATCACTTGGCCATTGCCGGCCACGAGGTTGAAGCGCGATCCCTTCTCGGTTGCCCTAACAACAAACTTTCCCATGATTGCCTCCCCAAGCCATAATGGACGTTGCGCCAATTGTAAGACCCGCATGGTATTTACAGGTGCCAAAGCCGCGCCCCGCTCCGTCAAAGGCAACGTTTGACACGGCAAACGACCTGCTCAAGAGGGTTAAGGAGACTGAATGGCATGCAACGGGAGCGCCGCGGGCGCACGGCCGTGTACCCGGCCCCGCGCCCGCGGCGTCTGTCAGAAAACAATCGAATGGGCGGACGATCAGTCGAACGCGTGCGCCATGGCGTCGGCAAGCGGATAGGCCGTCGCCTCGCCCGCGAAGCTCGAGGAGACGGAGAGCTCGTCCGCGAGCGGGAACCAGCGCGTGGAGAAGACGTGCGCTCCCCCATTGGCGTAGATCTCCACCGCCGAGGTGTCCACGAGCACGCGCAGGTCAGAGAGACCCTCCACGGGCACCGAACGCGCGGGACGCCCCGCTGCCACGTCGGCGTCGGCAAACGCCACCGTGAGGAGGCCCTTGGCATACGAGATGGAGAGCGCGCCGTCGAGCACGAGCGAACCCTCCCCCACGATGCCCTCGAGCAGGAGGTCAGCGCGGTGCGCGGCCAGCGTGACGGCCGTGTTGGGAGCGAGGGTGACCGGCTCTTCGCGCAGCGCATCGAGCTCTGCCACGGGCAGCTGCCTCAGGCTTCCGTCCACGCCGATGCGGATCTCGCGCGGGACGGTGAGGCAGTGGCACCAGTCGAGGCCATACGGCGTGACCGTCCAGTCCTGGCCGAACGAACCCATCCAACCGATGAGGATTTGGCGGCCCGCCTCGTCCGTGAAGATCTGCGGCGCGTAGAAGTCGTAGCCGTGATCCCACTCCACGAAGCGCGACTCGTCCACGAGCACCGTGTTGAGGATGCTGTCATCAAGCGGGAAGTAGCCCGCCTGCCAGAGGTTCTGCCAGCGCAGCTCCTCGGATGCGAGCCCCTGCGGACACACGGCGAGGAAGTCCTTGCTCTCGCCGAGCACGACGTTGGGGCACTCCCACATGAAGCCGAACTTGTGCTCGGAGTAGATCTGCGACTTGATGTGCCACTCGATGCCGTCGGCCGACTCGTAGAGCAGGCAGAAGCCCTCGTCGTCGAGGTCGCGCGCGCCGAGCAGCATGTAGCGGGTGCCACCCTGCTCCCACACCTTGGGGTCGCGCACGTGCTCGGTGCAGACGTCGGGGTAGTCGGCATTGCGCAGCAGCACGTTCTTGGCGGAATAGGCCTCGCCGTCCTCGCTCGTGACCAGGATCTCGTTCGCCTCGCGTCCGCTGTGGACGTAGTCGTAGCCGGCCTCCTTGCCGCCCTCATAGATGACGTTGCCCGTGTAGTAGAGGCACATGAGGTCACCGCCGTCAGAGGCGGTGCCGCGCTCCACGAAGGCCGAGCCCGAATACACGCCCGAGCGGTCCTCGGGGATGTCCGTGACGAGGGCCGTGCCGTGGTCGCTCCAGTGGAAGAGGTCGTTGCTCACGAAGTGGCGCCAGTGCTTGGTGTCGCGCTCGGGCCACTCGGGGTTGTACTGGAAGAACGCGTGATAGGCGTCCCTGAACTGGCAGAGGCCGTTGGGGTCGTTCAGCCAGCCGCGCTGGGGCGCGATATGGAAGCCGAGACGGTAGCGATTGAGGTCCATGGGGGCATTCTCCTTGGTCACGTTGTCACACGAGGTATTAGGATAGGCCTCTTACACGCAGGATTCGGCCGCTTTTTCCCCTCCGCGAAACGTCTGCAATCGGGGCCGCGGCCGCAGCTTCGCACGCAGCGTACGGGACCCGTTTCCGAACGGGACACGCCCAGCGCGGCAGTGGGGCGCGCATGCGGGCCAATGGCCCCGTACCTTTCACGTCGCGTCCTGCCCTGGTGCTATGATGGGGCCTGGACCAGCAAGAGAGGAGTTTTGTCATGAACTACTTCATGCCCACGCGTCTGTACACGGGCCAAGGGTGCATCTCCTGCCATGCGGATGCCCTCCGCAAGCTCGGCACCACTTGCGCCATCATCACGAGCGGGAACGCCGCCGTGGTCAGCGGGGCTCTTGGTGACGCTCAGGATGCCCTCGCATCCTGCGGCATCAGCTCCTTCGTCTACAACAAGATAACCGCCAACCCTTCCGTCAGCTCCTGCATCGAGGCGGGGCGCCTCGCCCATGAAAACGGCGCCCAGTTCATCCTCGGCATCGGAGGCGGGTCGCCGCTTGACGCAGCAAAGGCCATCGCCGTCTTCGCCACTAACCCCGCGCTCGACGAAGCGGGGTTCTACGCGATGGCCTGGGAGCACGACCCGCTGCCCATCGCGCTCATCGGCACCACCGCCGGCACCGGCAGCGAGGTCACGAAGGTGGCGGTGCTCACCGACGGCGCGCACCGCAAGCACAGCATCCACGACGACCGCCTCTATGGCGCCGTGGCCTTCGGCGACAGCCGCCACACGCACACCTGCCCGCAGCCCGTCACCCTGTCCTGCGGCGTTGACGTGCTCGCCCATGCCACGGAGAGCTACTTCAGCCGCAAGGCCGACGAGATCTCGCGCGCCTTCGCCGTGCGCGCCATCCGCCTGGCGCTCGAGCCCCTGGCGGCGGCCGTGGAAGGGTCGCCCAGCGCCGCGCAGCGTGAGCAACTCTACGACGCCTCGATCCTGGGCGGCCTCGCCATCAACACCACAGGCACCTGCTTCCCCCATAACGTGGGCTATTACCTGACCGAGAACTACGACGTCCCCCACGGCTTTGCCTGCGCGGTCTTCATGCCCGCGATGCTCGACACGGTCCGCGCGTACGACCCCGCGTATGCTGCCGCGTTCTACGACGAGATCGGCGCAAGCGAGGAGGCCTACGTCAGCCTCGTCAAGAGCTGCCTTCCCGACCTCGGCATCCACATGGCCGCTGACGAGATCTCTGCCGCCGTCCCCCGCTGGGCGAACAACGGCTCAGTCAAGAACACGCGCGCAGAGGTCACCATGGAAGACATCCGTACCATCCTCACCAGCATGTTCGCATAGCAAGCACAGGCGATACGACAGCAAGCAACGACGGAAGGAGCACCACATGTTCAGGAAGAAGGAAGACCAGGCCATCG
>CACYAX010000092.1 GCA_902772435.1 uncultured Coriobacteriaceae bacterium
GCACGCCGGTCGTGCCCGAGGCGGTGATGGCCACGCCGCCGTAGAAGGCCGCGACCTGCATGGCGTTCTTGGCGTCGATGGCCTCGGGGTCGTCGCAGGCGTCCACGATGTTGTTCATGATGAGGTCGAAGGCCTCGAGCGCGAAGGTGTCGCTCAGGGGGTTGGCCTTGTTGGAGGTGAAGCACTCGATGGCGTGGCACATGGCGTCGACGCCCGTGGCCGCGGCGATGGAGCGCGGGAGGTTGCGGATCATCTCGGCGTCGAGCACCACATAATCGCTGATGAGGGCGTCGTTGACGATGCCGATCTTGAGGGCGCGCTCGGGGACGCCCACGATGGCGTTGGGGGTGCACTCGGCACCGGTTCCCGCGGTGGTGGGGATGGCGAGCAGGCGCACGCACTTGTGGGCGCGCTTGGGGTCGTCAAGCAGCTCCTTCACGCCGTACTCGTCGGTGACGAGCACGCTCGCGAGCTTGGCCGCGTCCATGACCGAGCCTCCGCCACAGGCCACGACGAAGTCGGCGCCGATGTGCTTGAACTGGTCGATGACCTTCTGGACATCCATGTAGGACGGCTCGGCGGGCAGGTCGTCGAAGATCTCGTAGTCGACGCCGCTCGCGACGAGCTGCCTTTCCACCAGGTCGAACAGGCCGAGCTTGCGCAGGCCCTTGTCGGTGAAGGCCGCCACCTTCGTGGCACCCGCGGCCGCGAGGATCTGCGGGATCTCGCCCAGGGCATCCTTTCCGCTATAGATGGCGTTCGGCAGCTTGAGGCTGTACTTCTCCAGAGACATTACGCGGTTCCTCCTACCTTCTCTTCCAACGCTTCTTGGATGTCATAGAACAGGCCGACGCTCCCAAAGGCGCCGGACTTGGTAACGATGGTGCCCTCGTTCGCGCCGCCCTCGTAGCGTGCGATGACCACGCCGGGGAAGAGCTCGTCGAGGGGCTCGAGCATCGTGGCGCCCACGCGGTCGACGAAGCCGACCAGCGCGTCGCCGCCCACGATCATGACGGTGCGCTCACGCTGCGTGCTCACTTCCGCGGCGCACAGGCTCGCGGCACGGGAGATGAGCTGGGCGCTGCTCCCGTCGCCGATCTCCTCCTTGCTGAGCTGGTAGCCCAGGGTGTCGATGAGCACGACGGGCGCGTCGGCGCCGGAACGCAGGGTCTCCTCCGTGAACGCGCGCGCCTCGTCCTCGCCCCAGGCACCCTGCAGGATGTCCTTGAGCGGAAGGTGGGCACGGTAGGCGCCGCGGCGCTCGGCCTCGTCGAGCTGGGAGGAGGTGATGGCGTTCACCGAGCCGGAGACCACCACGAGGCGCGCGGGCAGGTCCTCCTGCGCACGGCGCTGGCCTGCGCACGGGCGCGCAGGAAGCATCTCGAGCAGTCCCGCGGAGCCCGCCATGGGCACGTCCTCGCCGTCTGCGGCCACGATCTGGGCCACCTGGCGCATGTCGTCATCGCTTTCGCAGTCGAACACGACGACGCCCCGGCGATCGGCACCCTCGCTCCAGCTCGCCACGGCCACGTCGCTCTGCTCGTGGATGAGGTCCGCGACCTTGCTGTGGTGCACGGGATTGAGGGGGTCGACCGAGAAGAAGCTCTTGGCCAGCGGCGTGCCCGCGACGTAATGGATGCCATCGACCGTCGTGCGCTGCTGCTTGGGATAGGCCGGCGCGAAGTTGAGGTGGGAGGCTCCCGAAGCGTCCAGGGCCGCCGCGATCTCGGAACCCACGTTGCCGCGCAGGCCCGAGTCGGTCTTCTTGTAGACCCCGCGCACGCCGAGCGTGCGGCTCTTGGAGACGAGGTCATGCACCTTGCGGTAGGCCACCGCGGGGTCGTCGTGCCTGCTCTCGGAGTCGATCACGATCACGTCGGTCTCGGCCGCGCAGTCAAGGCCCGTCTCGCAGTCAAGGCTCACCAGAACCCGCTGACCCTTGCGCGCAAGCTGCACTCCCGAATCAAGCGCTCCGGTCAGATCGTCCGCTATGACAAGTAGGTCAGCCATCCGAGCTCCCATCAATCTGGTCTGATTGGAACGATACGGGGATTTCGAGCCTTCCGCCATCGTGGATATCGACAAAAGTGTTCCATTTTGATACGTTTCTATCTAAAGAGATGAAATGAATTGCAAACTGTTTCAAATTGAATCAGTTTGAAACAGGCATCAACCCATCACGGCTGCACGGCCGATACGAAGGGAGCTCCCATGAAGGATGCCGTGAAGATTCTTGCCGTCGCACCCTATGAGGGCCTGGCGGCAATCCTCGAGCGTGAGTCAAAGACCTATGAGAACGTTGCCATGACGGTCGTGGTGGGCAACCTCGAAGAGGGCGTGCAGGTGGCCTTGGACCACCTCGTGGAGCCCTATGACCTCATCCTCTCGCGTGGCGGAACGGCAGACCTGCTGCGCGAGGCGCTCGACCTGCCCGTCATAGACATCAAGACCTCCGTATATGACGTGCTCCAGGCCGTCCAGCTCTCCGAGGGCATCCAGGGCAAGCGCGCGGTCGTGGGCTTCGCCGGCATCACCGACGCCGCCCGCAACACCTCGGACGTGCTCCAGCTCGACCTGGACATCTTCACCCTCACCGGAGAGGGCGACGTGCACCAGATGATCGAGCCCCTCCGGCGTGGCGGATACACCACCATCCTGTGCGACGTCATCTCGAGCACGGTGTTCCGCGAGAGTGGCTTCAGCACGGTGCTCGTGACGTCAGGCGTCCGTTCCGTGCGCGAGTCCCTCGAGGAGGGCATCCGCATGGCCCGCCTCCTGGGGTCCGCCCATACCGAGAACCTGCTCCTGCGCGACATCATCGGGGAGTCAGGAATCGATACCGTCGTCTTCAACGAGAACGGGTCGCTGTTCTTCACCACCCTCGACCGCGCCGACAGCAAGGCGATGCTCGACGTGCTGAAAGAACTCCTGCACGAGGCGCTGTGCGGCTACGTCGAGGTGGTGCGACGCACCATCGAGGGACGCCACTACAGCATCAAGACCTCGGTCCACACCATGAACGGGGTCACCAAGGTGGCGTTCTTCGTCTCGCAGAGCGGCTCGGTCGCCGCCACACGACAGGCGGGCATCGCCTATCACACCAAGACCGAGGCCCGGCGCATCTATCTCGAAAGCCCCTACAGCCTCACCGGCGAGGCCACCAGCCTCAGCAGGGTCATCAACGACACGCTCTCCTCGGGCAAACCCCTCCTCGTCACGGGAGAGTACGGCACGGGCAGGACGGCCATCGCGGACTACGCCTATGCCAACTCCCGCTTCTCCGCACGGCCCCTCGCCGAGATCGACTGCGGCATGCTCACCGACCGCTCGCGCGCCAACCTCCTCAGCGGGCGCACCTCCCCCCTCTTCGAGAGCGGGATGACCATCCACCTGAAGAACATGGAGGTCAGCGACCCGTCCTTCATCACCGAGCTGTTCTCCACCATGGACAGCACCGGCGTCACGCTGCGCAACGCGGTCATCTTCTCGTGCAACCCGCGTGGTGAGCTCGTGAACTCGTACCTCCCCTATATCAAGGACAGGTTCCAGTGCGTCGAAATCGCGCTGCCGCCCCTCCGGGAGAGCAAGGAGCGCATCCCCACCCTCGCGAAGCTCTACCTCAGCCAGCTCTCCGCCGATCTGCCGCGCGAGGTGCAGCGCATCGACCGCGAGGCCCTGGAGCTGCTGACGGAGTACTCCTGGCCCGGCAACTACATACAGTTCCAGCGCGTCTTCTCCCAGCTCTGCATCATCTCGCGCGACCACGTGGTGCGCGCGGCGGACGTACGCTCGGTCTTCGCGCTCGAACGGCCCGTCTACCCCGGCGCGAGCCAGCCGACCGGATACGCCTTCGACCTCGACCGCACGCTCGAGGAGATCGAGTCCGACATCGTCAGCCTGGCCATCGACCGCCACAAGGGCAACCAGAGCGCGGCGGCACGACAGCTCGGCATCAGCCGCACCACCCTCTGGCGCATGGTGAGAGGCCGCAAGGGCTCTTCGTCGTGACGGGGCGCGCATTCCCGCGATATAAACTCGATAGGCACCTTCATAACAGTCGCAATCATCCACGCAGGGAAAGATAGCCATCGTTTGCCTATACCGTGGCATCGTTTTGACCTTGCAGCGCTAGAATGGGATAGCTCGTGTAGTTAGCCTATGGCAACCCCAACAGAAAGGGACGCTCATGAAGATTCTTTTTTATGGTACCAGGGACTACGATAAGGACTCCTTCAAGAAGGTCATGAAGGACTTCCCCGACGTCGAGATCGAGTTCACCAAGACCAATCTCACGTGGCGTACCGCCATTCTGGCCAAGGGTTATGACGCTGTCTGCGCGTTCGTCAACGCCAACGTCAACGCCATGGCGCTCGACATCCTCGCTGGCCTGGGCGTCAAGCTCATCCTCATGCGCTGCGCCGGCTTCGATGCCGTCAACGTCAACTATGCCAAGAGCCTGGGCATCCGCGTCACGAACGTCCCTGCGTACAGCCCCGAGGCAATCGCCGAGCACGCCATGGCTCTCGGCCTCGCTGCCAACCGCCGCGTCGTCAAGGGTTACAACCGCGTTCGCGAGAACAACTTCGACCTCAACAACCTCGTCGGCGTCACCCTGCACGGCAAGACCGCCGGCATCGTGGGCACCGGCCGCATCGGTGCTGCCCTCTGCCGCATCTGCAAGGGCTTCGGCATGACCGTCCTCGGCGCCGACCTCTATCCCAACCAGGGCCTCGTTGACCAGGGCATCGTTGATGAGTACGTCGACTACGACGAGCTTTACGCCCGCGCCGACTTCATCTCCCTCCACGCGTTCCTCAACGCTGAGAGCCACCACATGATCAACGACAAGTCCATCAACAAGATGAAGGACGGCGTCATCTTCGTGAACACCGGCCGTGGCGGCCTGGTCGACACCGAGGCGCTCATCCGCGGCATCCTCTCCGGCAAGATCGGCGCCGCTGGCCTCGACGTCTACGAGGAAGAGAACGAGAACGTCTACAAGAACCGCTCCGGCGAGGTCTACGAGTCCGTGACCGCCCGCCTCACCTCCTTCCCCAACGTGGTCGTCACCTCCCATCAGGCCTTCTTCACCGAGGAAGCCCTCGGCCAGATCGCCCAGGTCACCCTCGCCAACGCCGACGCCTTCGCCAAGGGCACCGACTTTGTTGAGCGCAGCGTGGTCTGCTAAGTTTTTTGCTATGCTTTTGGGGACAATCCTTTGGGGTTGTCCCCTATTTCATGCCGATTTTTGAGGGAGGCAGCCGTATATACGGCGGTAGAACATGAGCAAGAAGAAGACCAAGATCGTATGCACCATGGGCCCCGCGACCGAGAGCGACGAGGTGGTCCGCCAACTCATCCTCGAGGGCATGAACGTGGCGCGCTTCAACTTCAGCCACGGCAGCCATGAGTACCACCGCGGCAACATCGCGCGCGTGCGCCGCATCTCGCGCGAGCTGAACATCCCCGTAGCCATCATGCTCGACACCAAGGGTCCCGAGATCCGCACGGGCGAGCTTGTGGGCCACGAGCCGGTCGAGCTCGTCACGGGCAACGAGGTCGTCGTCACCACCCGCGTGGTGCAGGGCAGCGCCGAGTGCTTCTCCCTCGACTACAAGGACCTTCCCTCCGAGGTCAGCAAGGGTTCGGTCATCCTCGTCGATGACGGCCTCATCGGCCTCGAGGTTACGCACGTCGTGGACAACGACATCCACTGCACCATCGTCAACGGCGGCATGCTGGGCGAGAAGAAGGGCGTGAACGTGCCCAACGTGGAGGTCGGCCTGCCGTCCGTCACCGCCCAGGACCGCGCGGACATCATGTTCGGCTGCGAGCTCGGCGTCGATGCCATCGCCGCGTCCTTCATCCGCAATGCCGACGCCGTGGCGCAGATCAGGACCGTCTGCCGCAACGCCGGCTCCCCTGACGTGATGATCATGTCCAAGATCGAGAGCACCTTCGGCGTGAAGAACTTCGACGAGATCCTCGCCGCCTCCGACGGCATCATGGTCGCCCGCGGCGACCTCGGCGTCGAGATTCCCGCCGAGGAGGTCCCGCACATCCAGAAGGAGATCATCCGCAAGTGCAACGATGCCTACAAGCCGGTCATCACCGCCACGCAGATGCTCGACTCCATGACGCGCAACCCGCGTCCCACCCGCGCCGAGGTGACCGACGTCGCCAACGCCATCTACGACGGCACTGACTGCGTGATGCTCTCGGGCGAGACGGCCGCCGGCCGCTATCCCGTCCTGGCCGTGCGCACCATGTCCAACATCTGCAAGGAGACCGAGCTCCATCTTCCCGAGCGCCACGTCTACCACGAGCGCGGCGGCCTGAAGAACGTGAACAGCTCCATCGGCTTCGCCGCCGTGACCACCGCCGAGCGCGTGGGCGCCAAGTGCATCCTCTGCCCCACGCATTCCGGCCGCACGGCACGCCTCATCTCCACCTTCAAGCCCAAGAACCCGTTCTACGCTACCTCCCCGAGCGAGGTCGCCATCCGCAAGACCTGCTTCAACTGGGGCGCGTATGCCTTCCTCGCCGAGGAGCAGTCCGCGTTCCTGCCGATGCTGCACGACTCGATCGACCTTGCCAAGGCCAATGGCGTGGTCGAGGAGGGCGACATCGTGATCATCACGGCCGGCGACCGCGCGACCTCACCGCACGATGACCACTACGTGAGCTCCACGAACGTGCTGATGGTGGCACAGGTCGAGTAGCCAGCGCACACCAGACACACACGGCGGAGGCCGTCGGGACATCCCGGCGGCCTCCGTTTTTCTGTTCTCGTCATCTGGCCACGGCCCGCCGCGACGCGGGCCAAAACGCGCAGGTCCTAGCGCTCGCAGAGCCAGTAGTGCGTGGAGTTCGGGCCCACCTCGCTGCCGGCGCCGAAGTCGTGGTCCTCGCCCGTGATGAGGTCGACCGCGCGCCCGCACTGCGCGTCGAAGTGGAAGACGTAGGGCACGTCGGCCGTGTTGATGGCCACGATCACGCGCTCGTGCGCGCTCTTGCGCTGGAAGAGGAGCTGCTTGGGCTGCACGGCGATCTGCGTGTAGTCACCCCACATGAGGGCCTCGCTCCCGCGCTTCGCCTTGGCGAGGGCGGCGATCCAGTCCGTGAGCTCGTTCCACTCGGGCGCGTCAAGCGCCGGGCGCAGCTCGTGGTCGCCATAGTGCTGCTCGCCCTCGATGCCCCACTCGCTGCCGTAGTACACGCAGGGCACGCCGCACATGCCGAAGAGCACGCCGTAGAGCGGGCGGAGGTGGTCCCTGTTCTCGATCTTCGTGGCGATGCGGGGCACGTCGTGGTTGTCCGCGAAGTTGAGCAGGTGCTTGCCCGTGTAGAGGTCCCAGGGATGGCTGCCGCTCTGGCGCTCGAGCGCGTAGGCGACCTCGTGCATGTTGGCGGCGTTCATCGACGACCACAGGCCCTTGTAGACCTCGTAGTTGGTCACGGTGTCGCAGGCGTTTTCGTTCATCCAGCGGTTGTAGTCGCCGAACATGGTCTCGCCGAGCAGCAGGAACTTGTCCTTGCGCTGCGCCGTGAGCTCGTTGGCAACGCGGCGCAGGAAGGCGAGGAAGCCGAGGTCGAGGCAGTAGGCCACGTCGAGGCGCAGGCCATC
>CACYAX010000093.1 GCA_902772435.1 uncultured Coriobacteriaceae bacterium
GGTGATTCTTTTGGACCTCGTTGTTGGGGCGGGGACTTGGGGCCAGTCGACAACGGGGCCCTGGCGGTTCTGCACTTTGCTGTGGTGGGCCCGGGGCTGCCTAGGCTTTATAGTCTTTCAGGTTGCTTTGAAACTTGTTTTTGCGACGTGTGGTTGTCGGTGTGGTGTTTGCTTTCAGGTTTGAGGGGTACATTCTCTTTTGTTACCGGGTAGTCAATCCCGTAGTACGGAAAGAAGGACCATCATGGCAGACGAGCAGTATCCCTTTGGCGAGGCTGGGTCGAACGACGGCCTCAATGAGCAGGGCAATACTTCTGACGGCGCGTTTGACGCGCAGTGGTATGCCTCGCAGGAGCCCCAGGCTTCTCAGGACACGAGCCAGGCGCAGCCCACGAATCAGATGGGCGCGCACTACGCGCAGCCGGGCACGCAGAGCAGCTATCAGGGATCTTCCTATCCCTATCAGGACGACGCACAGGCCTACCAGGGCACGTCCCAGACGCCTCCCCAGCCGACGCAGACGCAGCCCCAGGTCTGGTCGTATGGCTATGGCCAGCAGGGTGCTCAGTCGTCATATGGCTACGAGCAGCAGAACAACTGGCAGGAGCCGTCCTCGTCCTCAACGTACCAGGGGACCAGGTTCTCCCAGGAGAGCGTCTCCCCGTCCGTGGGCGCGGCCGTGGCTACCCCTAAGTCCTCGCACGTCGGGCTCAAGGCGGCCATCACGGGCCTCGTGAGCGGCGTGGCGGGCGCGCTGGCGGTCACGCTTGCCGTGAACGCGTTCGGCCTCACCGGCACCGCCAAGACCACGAGCACGGCCACGCAGTCGTCCGGCTCGGGCGAGACCATCACCATCAACGCGGACGACGACCACACCATCGCCCAGGCGGTGGCGGCCAAGGCGCTCCCGTCCGTCGTCTCGGTCTACGTGACGTCCTCCGAGGGCACGGGCCTGGGTTCGGGCGTGATCCTCGATACCGACGGCAATATCCTCACCAACTACCACGTGGCCGGAGATGCTGAGGCCATCACGGTCACGATCGGCGGCAAGAGCTACGACGCGACGTTCGTGGGCGGCGACTCTTCTTCTGACCTCGCGGTCGTGCACGCCGAGCTCAATGGTGACAGCGTGACCCCCATCGAGATTGGCGACTCCGATGCCCTCACGGTCGGCTCGTGGGTCATGACCATCGGCAGCCCCTTCGGCCTCGACCAGTCCGTTTCCGCCGGCATCGTCAGCTCGCTCTCCCGCAACGAGATGATGACCTCCACCTACGGCTCCACGCTCTACACCAACCTGATCCAGACCGACGCCTCCATCAACCCGGGCAACTCCGGCGGTGCCTTGGTCAACGACCAGGGCCAGCTCGTGGGCATCTCCACGCTCTTCTCCTCTGACACCGAGAGCTTCGCGGGCATCGGCTTCGCCATCCCCGGCAACTACGCGGTGAGCGTCGCCAACAAGATCATCGCCGGCGAGCAGGTCACCCACGCCTACATCGGCCTGTCCATGCAGACCGTGAACGCCCAGAACGCCGAGGCCAACAACCTCTCGGTCAACCAGGGCGCCTATGTCGCCGAGGTCTTCGAGAACAGCCCGGCTGCCGAGGCGGGCATCCAGGTGGGCGACATCGTCATCGGCCTCGGTGACGAGGAGATCGTCTCCGCCGACGGCATGATCTTGGCCGTGCGTGGCCACAGCATCGGCGAGACCGTGAAGGTCACCGTCATGCGTGGCTCCGAGGAGCTGAGCTTCGATGTGACCCTCGGTTCCGACGAGGAGCTCCAGGCCCTGCAGCAGCAGCTTCTGGAGGAGCAGCAGCAACAGCAGCAACAGCAACAGCAGCAGTGGCAGCAGCAGGACGAGGGCTATGGCAACGAGGGCTACAACGACATCTTCGAGGAGCTCTACCGCTACCTCTACGAGAACAACCGCGGCGGGTCCTACGACCTGAGCGAGTAGCGCGAGGGCGGCTCGGTTAGCCATCATCCCAAGGGGCCCGCAGGGTACTACCTGCGGGCCCCTTGCTTTGGCGGAAGGCGGATGTGGGCGAGACGCTTTCGTTGCGCAACGGCGGGCCAAGCCTGAGGGCAATACTGTCCGCCAAAGGGATTATCCTTGTAGGTGTCATGAGAAAGGGGATGCCCATGCATGAGATCAAGTGCCCGCATTGCGGAAAGGTCTTTACGGTCGACGAGTCTGGTTACGCCGAGCTCGTGAAGCAGGTCCGTGACGCCGAGTTCGCCCACGAGGTCCAGGAGCGCGAGCGCCTGCTCAACGAGGCGCACGAGAACGCCCTGAGGGCAGCTGAGGAGCGCGTGCGCCGCGAAGGTGCCAAGACCCTTTCCGAGCGTGCGGCAGACTTGCAGAAGCAGATCGCACAGCGTGACGAGCAGCTCGTCGCGCTGCGGGCAGACCTCGCGCGCCAGAATGACGCGGCAGAGCTCGCCCGTGCCACGGCGGCGCGCGACGAGGCAGAGAAGTCCGCCAAGGAGCTGGGCGAGCTGCGGGCGCAGCTTGCCGAACGCAGCGCACAGCTCGAGGCCCTCGAGAAGGGTGCTGCCGAGCGCCTCGCGGCGGCCGAGCGCGAGCTCAAGGTCCAGCGTGAGGCGGCGGAGCGCGAGCTGTCGGCCCAGAAGGCTGCGGCAAAGCTCGAGCTTGAGGCCCTCGAGAGGGGCACGGCCGAGCGCATCGCGGCTGCCGAGCGCGAGCTCAAGATTCAGCGTGAGGCCGCGGAGCGCGAGCTTGCCGCACACGTGGATGCCTCCCGCCGCGAGCTCGCCGCGCTGCAGGACAGCTCAGAGAAGAACCGCGAGCTCGCCGTCACCAAGGCCACGGCCGACTCTGAGAAGCGCATCGTGGAGCTCGAGGCGCAGGTGGAGCGTGCCGAGGTCGAGCGCAGCCAGGCGGAGGAGTCCTACAAGGCGCGTCTAGCCGAGCAGCTTGCCCTGAAGGACCAGCAGCTGCACGATCGCGAGGCCGAGATCGAGCGCGTCCGCAACATGCGTGCCCAGCTCTCCACCAAGCTCATCGGCGAGACGCTCGAGCAGCACTGCGAGATCGAGTTCAACAAGCTGCGCGCCACGGCGTTCAGGGGTGTGGAGTTCCACAAGGACAACGACGTGGTCGACGGATCCAAGGGCGACTACGTGTACCGCGAGAAGGACGATCAGGGCGTCGAGCTCATCTCCATCATGTTCGAGATGAAGAACGAGGAAGTGGGGTCCACCCACCACCACAAGAACGCCGACTTCTTCAAGAAGCTCGACCGCGACCGCCGCAACAAGAAGTGCGAGTATGCGGTGCTCGTCTCGCTGCTCGAGCCCGACAACGAGTTCTACAACGGCGGCATCGCCGACGTGAGCTACTATGCCGACTACTGCGAGAAGATGTACGTCATCCGCCCGCAGTTCTTCATCCCGCTCATCACCATCCTGCGCAACGCCGCCGGCAATGCCCTGGCCGCCCGCCGCGAACTCGCGGAGACGCGCCAGCAGAACATCGACGTCACCCACTTCGAGGAGAAGATGGAGGCGTTCAAGACGGGCTTCGGCAAGAACTACGAGGCCGCGCGGGCCAAGTACAAGGCGGCGATAGATGAGATCGACAAGACGATCGATCACCTGGAGAAGGTCAAGGAGAACCTTATGTCCTCCGAGCGCCAGCTGAAGTACGCAAACGACAAGGCCGAGGGCCTGACCATCCGCAAACTCACCTACAAGAACCCCACGATGCGTGAGAAGTTCGAGGAAGCGCGGGCGCTGCGCGCGGAGGAGGCCGAGGCGGCGGGCATTGCCGCGGCTGAGGATGGTGCTGAGGCCGAGGAGGCCGATGTGGTGGAGTTGCCGGAGTAGGGTTTTGACTGGTAGACGAAGGGCCCCGAGGCTCCTGGGCACAAGGCCGTGCGAGATCGCGTGCAAAGCGGCCCGGGAACCTCGGGGCCTTTTGATTGACAGGTACCCCATGGGGGTATATCCTCCTGTATGAAACCCCCTGGGGGTATCCAGAGCAAGGAGGTCCACATGGCTGAGCATACGAGCTGCGGCGAGGTCCGCTACAAGCACACGCCTCGTTCCGACGAGCTCAAACGCGACGTCTCGCGCCGGATCAACCGTGCGATCGGGCAGCTCAACGGCATTCGCCAGATGGTCGACGACGACCGCTACTGCGGCGACGTGCTGACGCAGCTCGCGGCGGTGGAGAGCGCCGTGAGCGCGGTGTCGCGCATCATCATGCGCGAGCACCTCGAGACCTGCGTGGTCGAACGCGTGCAGGCGGGCGACACCGAAGTCGTCGACGAGGTCATGGACCTGCTCAAGAAGTTCGCATGAGCCGGAGAGGCCGTGTGTCCGACACGCTCGCGACCATCATGGGAGGAGCAAGATGAAAGAGACCTTTGACATCACTGGCATGAGCTGCGCGGCGTGCTCGGCTCGTGTGGGAAAGGCGGCCTCGGCGGTTTCCGGCGTCGAGGAGGCCAACGTCAACCTGCTCAAGAACAGCATGGAGCTCGTCTACGACGGCAACCCCGCAACCGTGGCAAACGTCGTGTCCGCCATCGAAAGCGCAGGATATGGGGCCTGTCCGCGCAGCGCGGCGGCAACCCAGGGCGCGCAGGCGTCCCCGGCGGCAAAGACGGCGACCACCGATGCCGCGACGGCCGCCATCGAGGAGAAGCGCCGGCAGCTCATCATCTCGGCCGCGTTCTCCATTCCGCTCTTCTACGTGGCCATGGGCCCGATGTTCGGCTGGCCGCAACTCCCGCCGCTTGCGGGCACGGAAGGCATGATGGCGCGGGCGCTCCTGCAGCTCCTGCTCTGCATCCCCATCCTCTTCGTCAACCGCCATTACTTCATCAACGGCTTCAAGACGCTCATCCACGGCGCCCCCAACATGGACTCGCTCATCGCCATCGGTTCTGCGGCGAGCGCGACATACTCCATCGCGAGCACCTTCCAGATGGCGCTCGCGTTCGGCCAGCTCGACGTCGCGGCAGCCCAGGCCGCCATGCACGGCCTCTACTACGACTCGTCGGGCATGATCCTCACCCTCATCACGCTGGGCAAGTTCTTCGAGGCACGCGCCAAGGGCCAGACCACGAGCGCCATCACCAAGCTCATGGACCTCGCTCCTGACACGGCCACCATCCTGCGCGACGGCGTCGAGGAGGTCGTGCCCACCTCGGAGGTGCGCGAGGGCGACGTGCTCGTGGTCCGCGCAGGCGAGTCCGTGCCGGTGGACGGCGTGGTCGTGGAGGGAACGGCCGCCATCGACGAGAGCGCCATCACGGGCGAGCCCATCCCCGTGGAGAAGGCCGAGGGCAGCCGCGTGACGGGTGCCACGGTGAGCACGAGCGGCTGGTTCACCATGCGCGCCACGGCGGTGGGGGACAACACCACGCTTGCCGGCATCATCCGCCTGGTCGACGAGGCCACGAGCTCCAAGGCGCCCATCGAGCGCCAGGCGGACGCCATCGCGGGCATCTTCGTGCCCGTGGTGCTGGTCATCGCGGCGCTCACCTTCGCCGGCTGGCTCGTGTTCTCGCACGACCTCTCGGCTGCCATGGTGCACGCCGTGTCCGTGCTCGTGATCAGCTGCCCCTGCGCGCTCGGTCTGGCCACGCCCACGGCCATCATGGTGGGCACGGGCCGCGGAGCCACGCACGGCATCCTCATCAAGGACGCCGAGTCGCTCGAGACGGCCTGCAAGGTCACCACGGTGGTCCTCGACAAGACGGGCACCGTGACCGAGGGTTCGCCCGCCGTCACCAACGTGGTGCTCATGCGCGGCGTGAACGACATCGACCTGCTCTACGCCGTGGCTGCCGTGGAGCGCAAGAGCGAGCACCCGCTCGCGGCCGCCATCTGTGCCTACGTGGACGAGACGGCGCCCATGATCGACAACGGCGTCGAGGTCTCCGGCTTCAAGCAGGTCGCGGGCGGTGGCCTCACTGCCCGCGTGGCGGGCGACGAGGTGCTCGTGGGCAACGCGCGCCTCATGCAGCAGCATGGCATCAACATCGCGGCGCTCCAGAGCCGCAGCGACGCGCTGGCCGCCGAGGCGAAGACCGCCCTGTACGTGGCGTCCGACGGCAAGGCCCTCGGCCTCATCGCGGTGGCAGACCCGATCAAGCCCACGAGTGCCGAGGCCATCGCGCGCCTGCGCGGCCTGGGCGTGCGTACCATCATGCTCACGGGCGACCAGGCGACCACGGCTGAGGCCGTGGCGCGCCAGGTGGGCCTTGACGAGGTGGTCGCGGGCGTCCTGCCCAGCGACAAGGAGCAGAAGGTGCGCACGCTGCAGGAGGAGGGCGCCCTCGTGGCCATGGTCGGCGACGGCATCAACGACGCCCCGGCGCTCGCCCGCGCCGACGTGGGCATCGCCATCGGCGCCGGCACCGACATCGCCATCAGCTCGGCTGACGTGGTGCTCATGCGCTCCGACCTGCGCGACGTGGCAACGGCCATCGAGCTCTCGCGTGCCACCATGCGCAACATCCGCCAGAACCTGTTCTGGGCGCTCTTCTACAACGCGATCTGCATCCCCGTTGCCGTGGGCGTGCTCACGCCCCTGGGCATCACGCTCAACCCCATGATCGGGGCGGCCGCCATGGGATTCTCGTCGGTCTTCGTGGTGAGCAACGCGCTGCGCCTGCGCACGTGGAAGCCAAGTGAGACGGTGGCGGAAAGCACCACTACCAACAACCCCGTCGTGGGCTCTGCCGCGCGGGAAGACGAAGGGAGTACTGAGATGAAGGCTAAGACGCTGAAGGTCGAGGGCATGATGTGCGAGCACTGCGTGGCCCGCGTGAAGGACGTCCTGGAGAAGGCCGGCGCCAAGAACGTGGAGGTCAGCCTCGAGGAGGGCACGGCCAAGCTCGAGGCCGGGCTGCTGCTCTCCGACGCCAAGCTCGTCAAGGCCGTCGAGGACGCCGGCTATAAGGCCACCATGGCATAGCTGCCCGATGTGAGCGCTTTGCCATGAGCGCTCGGGCGAACGGCAATAACCTCCGCCATTCGTGGTAGTCTCTCATGTGGACGACCACGGATGACGGAGGTACCCATGGCAAAGGACACCCAGGCGGGCATGCAGTTCTCACTTTTCGGCGACGAGGAGTCTCCGCAGGTAGAGACACCTGTCATCGAGGTGGAGCAGCCGTCTGACGCACGGCGCGCCGCCGAGCTCAACCGCATCCTCAACCATGCCGCCTACCGCTACTACGCGCTCGACGCGCCGGAGATGACCGACGCGGAGTTCGACCGTCTGCGCCGTGAGCTCGTGGCCATCGAGGCGGCACATCCCGAGCTCGTCACGCCCGACAGCTACACCCAGCGCGTGGGCGGCTATGTGTCCGAGCAGTTCGAGCCGGTCACGCATGCCCGGCGCATGTACTCCATGGACGACGCCATGGACCTCGACGAGCTGGATGAGTGGCTGGCCCGTACTGACGAGGCGCTGGGCGCGAGCGAGACCCATCCCGTCGCCTATACCTGCGAGCTCAAGATCGATGGCCTGGGCGTGGCACTCACGTACCGCGACGGGCAGTTCGTGCGCGCGGCGACCCGTGGCGACGGCACCACGGGCGAGAACGTGACGGCCAACGTGCTCACGG
>CACYAX010000094.1 GCA_902772435.1 uncultured Coriobacteriaceae bacterium
GCTCCGTGTGAAGCATCTCCGACGCCCTGGCCTTGAACGCGTCGAGGGCGGGGTTCACGCGCAGGACGCGCACCGCGCCGGGGTCCTTCGCCTTGAAGCACTTCCCGCGCAGCGGGCACCCCGGGCAGCCCTCGGCGACGTACACCCTAGTCACGGACTCGTGGCCCAGCTCGCTGACGACGCGCCTCTCCCCGGCGAAGGCGAGCGTCCGGCCGCCGGGGCACGCGTAGGAGTCCGCCTCGCCGTCGTACGCCCAGTTGGCGGGCCTCATCGGGTCCTCCCGCCACCCAGAGTTCCTGCTCTCGCGGAAGGACTCGTTGTGCTTCACGTAGGCGTCGCAGCCCCGCGCCTCGAGCCATGCGTAGTTCTGCTCGGAGCCGTACCCGGCGTCGGCGACCACCTCCCCGGGGAGGTGGCCCATCGTCTCCTCCGCGTGCTCGAGGTGCTCTATCATGCACGCGGTGTCGCCGGGCCTCTGGTGGCAGGTGACGTCGAGTATGAACTGGCCCTCGGTGACGGCCTGCACGTTGTAGCCCGGCTTGGTCTGGTTGGTGAGGGAGTCCTCCTTCATGCGCATGAAGGTCGCGTCGCGGTCGGTCTTGGAGTAGCTGCCGCGGCCCGCGAGGGTCCTCTCCTGCTCCTCGTAGCGGGCCATGCGCTCGGCCCACTCGCCCTCGAGCATGCGGCTGGCCCTCCTCAGGGCCCTGCCCTCCTCGTCCTTCGGGCGCTTGCCCACGCCCTTGCGGCCGATGCGCTCGTTGATCCTGCGCGCGGCCTCGGCGATGGCCTCGGAGTCGATCTCGGACGGGTCGTCGGGGGCCAGCGCCTCCTCCTCGTCGTCCATCTCGTCGATGGCCGCGAGGTGGGCGCGCACCCTGGCCCGGAGCTGCTCCTTGTACCTCCCGGTCGACTTCGCCCACACGAAGGTGAACCTGTTGGCGTTGGCCTCGATCTTGGTGCCGTCCAGGAAGTAGGTGTCGAGCGTCACCAGGCCCATGTCCGCGAGGAGCTGGATGACCTCGGCGAACACCTCCTCGAAGACGGGCCGCACCCGCTCGGTGCGGAAGCGGTTGACCGTGCAGTGGTCGAGCGGCCGCATGCCGCATATCCACAGGAACCCGACGTTCTCGCGGGTGGCCCGCGCGATCGCGCGGCTGGAGTATATGCCCTTCGCGTAGGCGAGGAGGATGACCTTCAGCATCATCTGCGGGTCGTGGGCGGGCGCGCCGCCGCCGGGATAGAGGGCCGTCAGCGTCGACCTGTCGATGGAGCGCACCACCATGTCCACGACGCGCGGCATCGAGCCCTCCGGCACCAGGTCGCCTATGTCCGGCGGCAGCAGCATCGGCTGGTCCTGCATGCAGGGCTTGAACCTGGGCTCCGGCATCCCCATCTCCTCTCGCTCTCCTCCCATTATATCTGGCTTGACAGCAAAACCGCAGGTAGATTAGGTAGTCGGGCAATGTGCGAGGCAGTGGGGCGGCATCCCGGAGCACGAGAACGGGTGGGTCCCTCGCGGAACCCACCCGTTCTACTCAGGGGCTTTTGATACAGCCCCGTTGTTGGAGGGTCGTAGCTTTGCCTTACTCCAACCTTGTATCGAACTCGAAGGAATTCGTGTCGCCACGATAGGTGGCGATGGAGTACTCTGCGTGCCTACCGTCGGCGTTTTGGGCAACCGTGTGGAACACGAACACGGGCGAGGCGACTTCGATGCCAAGCGCAGTCGCGACCTCTCGGTCAGCGAGGGCGACATCGAGCTTTCGATGCGCCCGCACTACGGGTGCGCCCATTGATCGCATCGTGGCATAGAGTGAGGTTGTTCTGAAGTCGGTCGTCTCGATCCCGGGGTACAGAGCGTGCGGTACGTATGTCTTTACCAGCACGTTTGGCAGCCGGTCGGCATGTCTCACGCGCACGAGGCGCATGACCGGGTCACCCTCTCCTAATCCCAGCTGAGTTGCCACATGCGAATCTGCAGGACCGACCGAGCACGCAAGGACATCGGTCAGCGCCACGCGGTTATGCGAGCGCATCTCATCGTGGAACGACCGAATACTCGTGGCGAACCCCTGCTCGATCTTGGACTCCAGGACCATCGTTCCCCGATGCTTTCGACGGTCGACCAGCCCCTCGGACTCAAGCATCTGCAGAGCATGGCGGATGGTTGGGCGGCTCACCCCAAAGGCCTTCGCCAGCTGCAGCTCGGTAGGCAGGACCGTCCCGGGCACAAGGGACCCCGATGTGATCTGGCCCAGAAGGTCACGGTAGACGGTCTGATAACGATGCATTGGATGCTCCCTTATATGACTTATTGCTTTATATGTCATATTCTCATCCGAAGTTTAGGCTAGCTGGCGTCGCATGGGCCAAATGGAAGCGATTCTGAGTCATAGTCTTCATAACTGGCAACTCCATGAGAGGAGCACTCATGAGCGCATGGACCCTTGACGACCTTGCCCGTCTGATCGACCACACCAACCTGCACGCAGACGCCACCGAAGCCGACATGGCAAAGCTCTGCGACGAGGCCAAGCACTATCACTTTAGGATGGTCGCCATCAACCAAGTCCAGTCACGCTTCTGCTCGCAGCAGCTGGCTGGCACCGACATCGACACGGGAGCCGCCATCGCCTTCCCCTTGGGGCAGACCTCCATTGCCGCCAAGGTGTTCGAGACCAGAGACGCCCTGGCCAACGGTGCCAACGAGATTGACTACGTGGTCAACGTCACGCGTGTCAAAATGCACGATTGGGACTATGTCGCCGACGAGATGCGCCAGATCGTCGCCGTGTGCAACGAGGCTGGAGTCCTCTCGAAGGTCATCTTCGAGAACTGCTACCTTGACGACGACGAGAAGCTCCGTCTGTGCGAGATTGCCCGCGAGATCAAGCCGACGTTCGTGAAAACCTCGACGGGATTTGGAACGGGAGGGGCGACCGTAGCCGATGTTGCTCTCATGTTTGACAACGTGGGCGACGAGGTGCAGGTCAAGGCGGCAGGCGGCATTCGAGACGCTGACACGTTCCTCGCCATGGTCCGTGCTGGCGCCCGTCGCATCGGCTGCTCGGCAAGCATTCCAATCATCGAGGAAATCCGCTCGCGCATGGAGGCCGAGGGCGTGGACACGATCGAGATCTAGGACACGGGAGACAGGCATGGGCCCCTTGCTGCTTACCTCGTTCTACCTCTCCCCCATATGGGGAGGGTCGCGCATAGCCCGCACGCGCGGCATCGACTGGTCGGACGATGACCGCCATGGCGAGGCGTTTGACGTCTCTGCCCACCCCACCACGATGGGCGTCGTCCGCAACGGGCCATGCGACGGCATGACGCTAGCCGATGCTATCGCATCCTACCACCAAGAGATTCTAGGAGACGTTCCTGACGACGCACCTCTGCAGGTTACCTTCATGGACCCTGTCGAGACCCTTTCGGTCCAAGTGCATCCTAGCGAGGAGTACGCGCAGGCGGCTGAGGGGGACCATGGCAAGGTCGAGGCCTGGTATGTGCTGGATGCCGAGCCAGATGCGACGCTCATTGCCGGCTGCACGACCGACGACACCGAGGCGCTGCGCGTAGCCGCAGCAGACGACTCCATCGGCGATCGGTATGGGCAGCGCATCGAGATGCACGAGGGCGACTTCATCCTCATTCCCCCTGGAACCATGCACGCCCTTGGTGCCGGAGTCTTTGCGGTCGAGGTGTCCAGCCTCGGCAACACCACCTATCGCATCTGTGACTGGGGACGTGGTCGCGAACTCCATGTGGACAAGGCCTTTGACGTGCTTGATACTGCCAGCAAGCCTGTCGTGACGCATCTCGGCGCATATGATCCCGGACAAGTTAATCGTGAGCGCTTGGGTGTCAACGCGGGGTTTTTTCGGAGCTACGTCGTCGACACGCGCGACAGCCAAACGTTCACCTGTGACCATCGCTATGCTGTGCTGACCTGCGTGGAAGGCTTCGCGCGCATCGAAACGGCTGACGGCTGCGTCGACCTCGGGCCGACCGAGTCCTGCCTTATCCCCGCATCAGCTGGCTCATACACCATCATCGGTCCCTGCCGCGTACTTCGTTCGGTTCGGTGTCCATAGGGCTGACGCCTGTACACGAAAGGGATATCCCCACGGACTGCATCCGCCCAACAACCATGAGGAGGTCGCATGCAACGCATCGCAATAACGGGAGCAACAGGTTACTTGGCAAGTCTCGTACAGCTCTACAACCGTGACCGCTACGAGTTTGTGCCCGTCAGTCGCAGAGACGTCAACTACACCCGTCCCGACGAGGTCGAGAGATTCTTCCTCGACCTTGACTTTGACCTGCTGTTTCACACCGCAGCCAACGCAGCGACCGCCGACTGTGAAAACGATCCCGCGGGAACTGGGCTCGTCAATCGTGACTCAGCCATAGCAGTCGCACGCGCTTGTGCGGCCAAGGGCAAGCGCATGATGTTCATCTCGACCGAGCAGGTCTTCAACGGACTCTCGGTACCCGGTCCCTTTGACGAGCATGTCGAACCCTGCTGCGTCACGAAGTACGGCTTGCACAAGGCAGACGTTGACGCCTGGATGGCACGCGAGATGGACGACTATGTGACCATTCGCCTCTCCTGGATGTTTGGTATGGCACTTCCCCACGTCAAACCATCGCCTGGCATCGTGGGCAACGTGCTTAAGGCGCTGCGTACGCATACGCCTACCAAGTTCACCGCAAACGAGCGTCGGTGCATGACCTACGCGCAGCGCCTTGCCGACCAGTTTGCCTCCCTGTGTGAGCTACCAAGCGGTCTCTATCACTTTGCCAGCGCAAACGATCTCACGACCTACGAGAGCGCCTGTCTGGTCGCACATAAGCTCGGCGCCTCGAACACCGAAGTTGAGCAACTGATCCTTCCCGACCGCGAGCGCTATGCCGAGCGTTTCCGCGATTATCGCCTTGATGCGAGCAAGGCACGCCAAGCGGGCATCGAACTTGGCACTTTTGAGGAGGACGTTGACCTCTGCTTGCGTGACTTTGGCTGGTAAAACACGAATAGACGAGGGGTTCGTGGACGATGTTGGACCTATGCACGCTTTTTCACGAAACCATCGAGTATCGGACTCGCGCGACCTGCGGTTTTATAGCTCGGATACTCGAGGTGTCGCCGAAAATTCGTGCATAGGTCGAACATCGTCCAAGAAGACTTCAAAGGCATCCGTAATCCCGCGCTTTTGTCCTACAGCCCGTGAGTGGATTGCCTCCTGAACAACGATTTCCGTAAGCAAGTGGTTGGATTCGGGGATTATTTGGGATCTATCTAATCATGGGGGCTGTATCAAAAGCCCCCTTCCGATAAGGTTCGTAGAGCATGTTGAAGGCAACCCAGTACGCCATGAACCTTATGAAGGGATTCTCCTCGCGGTCGCCAAAACCGACCCATTCCATCATCAGGTCCTCGACATGCACGTAATCGTTAGCCATGGTGTTCTCCTACTTCGCCTCCAGGCTCTCAATGTACTTTGGATCGAACCCGAGCCTCCTCGCATTCGCGATTATGTTGTCCATGTACCCCGAACGGTATGTCAACCCATCGTGGATGTCGCGGTTGGAGACATATACAAGCGAAGGCAAGGCCCTTCCGACACCATCGATTATAGGGAGGGTGGCCTTGCTGTAGCACCCGGAAGCGACCCCCTCGTACCCGTCGAGGCTCCGTTCGTCCGTCCTCGATATGAGCCACAGAACGCCGTGCACAGTCGAACCGTGCCTGTTAACGACGGTCGCGACGCCGGCTTCGTCGAGCTCGAACCTATGGTCGCGAAGCTCCGCCGTCCCCGCGTAGATGGACTTGGGGCAGCGACGCGACATCTGGGCGGCGTCCATGTTCGAACCGTAGGCGAAGTAGAGATGTTCGCCCATCTCAGCGGCAATCTCGCATGCCTCGCCGACGATTACCCGTCGGAGCACGTCCAGATCGTCCCCGTAGCGGAGCTGGTCGTTAGCGGCATCGGCAAGCCTGCCGTAGAACTCGTACTTGTTGAGGTAGTCCAAGCTGCCTTCGAACACGTCCTTGAGGGTGAATATGAGAGTGCTGACCTCCTCGGCGTGTTCCGTCTCGACCACAGTGAAGTTCCCGTCGTTACCCTTCCTGTCGGGCCTGCGGATGACGACACCCGCACCGCCAAACATCCTGTTGTTTCGCTTTGCCATCTTGGCCTCCTCCTTCGGGCTCGTTGACGGAACCATTTTCCCGCGGTGGCCGAGGTATTTACAGGAGGCCACGTTTCCTATTCGCATCGAGGGCTCAGCTTGACTATGTCTTGGTACGGAATGCGACTGACCCGCCCTTGCTCCTCCACGTCGATGACCGCCCTGTCCCTATGGTCTCGCGATATGCGACCGCAGCAAACCTTCTCCGCGCCGTCCTTGACGAAGCGGACCGTCGCCTCAATGCCCTCCTTCTCGCTAAACATGACCGCCTCTCCGGGAACCTGCCCCTCGTCCCAGGGGCCCATCGGGGACATTGCGTCAACGAGACCCTCGATACGCGACAGGCGCTTGTCGGCATAGTCCGTAGTCTGCTCCATCACACGCATGAGTACCGACCTGACGACTCGCCCCTCGACCGGATCACCCACGTGCCGCGCCAGCAGGTCCACGAGCGTGTACAACTCCACCATGTTGAGAGCGAGGAACAGCGGGTGTGTCGTCGACTCGGGCACGTTCGTGCCTCGTGCCGTGTCCATCTGGACCACCTGGCCGAAGATCTTCGCAGCTAGCTCACGGTCCGCAACAGGCCGCAGCGCCCTTATGTGGTCGTTGATCGATCTGTCGGACGCGAGGAAGTGCTCCGCGATGTCCTCCCAGGTATAACGTGTCCTGCCGGGGATTGGCTGGAGATGCTTCAGAAGAAGGACTGCCACCTCTTCGCGGTCGTAGAGGCTTTCAAAGCGGAGGAATTCCCTTCTTCTCTCCCTCTCGTCCACCATGCCGAACTCGGCGAATAGCCCATCTAAGGCCCGCACGACGTCGGGCCGGTCGTCGAAGTAGCGCCTTACGAAGCTGAGGGTCTCCTCCCTGATCCTTTCGCGCTGCTGCTGCTTTGCTGTCGTAAGACTCTCCTTCGGCTCGGTTATCACGCGGACGTCAACCTCGTCAGACCTAGTCGCCCTCATCCATTCCCGGGCCACCGCATGGTCCCAGTTGTCGTAGTTGGCGTTATCCGCAAACCTGCCCACAAGCTCTTTGATTGTCGTCATGCGTCGCTCCTCTGCCTGTGGCTTGCCAGTACTGTTCGTCACATGGAGCCATCCTCGCCTAGCTCCTTCGTTACCCCTCAATTATGGCTATTCCCTTCTTGCCAGGGGGTCACCAGCCTCCTACGTTGGGCGGCTAATCGCATTACGAGCATAGACTCCCGAACGGGGAACAAGCTCACCGCAAGCGACGCCCCGCCGAGCGACGATCGGCGCCCCGTCACCCCGCCCAAGGACCCCTTAATCCCCTTTGGACCCCCAGCGGGCAAGCCTCGCACACCGTCGCGGGCCCCTCCCACATCCCGCTTTGGGTGACGTCGGCGCGACTGCCCAGCCCACCCGTGTCGCGCCGACTTGCATGTCGCGGGCCCCTCCCACATCCCGCTTTGGGTGACGTCGGCGCGACTGCCCAGCCCACCCGTGTCGCGCCGACTTGCATGGCCCGCCCCCAGGGGGACCGAAGGGGATTCCCCCGCCTGACCAGACGGGAGGACACGACATGCAGACCCAGATGACGCTCGACCTCGGCATCGATGAGAGGGTGGACGTGCGCAGCCTCATAGTCCACGGGGACATCGAGCGCGAGACGCCCAAGGCCAAGCGCGAGCAGCCCACGCCCGAGTTCGAGCGAGTCCTGATGGACGGCGCGGACTGCGCGTTCAGGCGCAGGTGCGGGAGCAGGAGCCAGATGCTCGTGCTGCTCGTGACGCAGGGGCAGTACTACGTGACCGACGAGCGCACGGGGAGCCGCCACCAGCTCACCACCGCGAGGCTCGGAACCTTCTGCAAGGGCGCCACGGGAGACGCCCTCACCCCGCCATGGAGCCGCCACGCGCTGCAGGACTACGACGGCAAGGGCCGCGCCGCCCTCGTCGCCCTGCTCGGATGCGGCGACTTCCGTGAGATGTGCAAGCGCGACATGGTGCGCGTGGAGGCGTGGGCGGCCTCCCGCATGGGGGCCAACGCCAAGTGGAACCTCAGCGGCGCGTGGGAGCACGTGAGCCTCGTCTGGAGGCTCGTTGAGCCGCAGATGGGGCACAACCACTGCCGCGAGGCGCTCAGCGCGGCGCTCCGCCTCACGGGGTTCTACGGCGAGGGGCGCGACGAGGCCACCGCCGAGTGCTTCCGCGACAGGCTCTACGTCTCGCAGTTCGTGGAGTCCCTCGGACGCGACGTGACGCGCGACCTGCTGCGCGGATACCTCGACAAGAGCGCCGAGCACCCGAGGGGAGGCACCGCCGACTTCCTGCCGAGGCTCGCGTGCGCCCTGCGCTCCATGGAGTGGAGGGGCATCACGTTCGAGCCTCGACGCGCTTGCGAGTACGCGCTCTCTCTGCTCGACATCCCCGCGCAGCGCCGCCGCACCCGGTCCTACAACGTGCAGCTGTGGGCGGACGCGCTCGACATGCAGCAGAGGGTGAGGGGCTCTGTCGAGGACAGGTACCCGTCAGACCCCGCGGCGCTGCTCACGGAGCTCGAGCGTGAGCGCGAGATGCGCCGCCACGAGGCCAGCGACGCCGCCGTGGCGAGGCGCGCCGCCGAGCTGGGCGGCAACGGCTTCGAGTCGGACGGATACGTAATCCGCCCCGCCGCCACCGTGCGCGAGATCCTCGACGAGGCCAACGCGCAGCACAACTGCGTGGCCGGGTTCATCGACAAGTACGCCAGCGGCCAGACCGCAGCGACCCCGACAGGCCGCTCGTGACCGTCGAGGTGAGGGGCGGCACCGTCCGTCAGGCGTTCCAGAGCCACAACAGGCAGGTGACCACAGCGCAGCGCCGCTTCCTCTCCGACTGGTGCGAGGTCGTGGGCTACCGCATGCCGACGGGAGGGAGGATGCGCGCGCTGGGTGCGTAGCGCGAGACTACCGACACAGCACGAAAGGGAGGGGCAAACACCCCTCCCCAAGTGCAGGTTTCATGGAGACGGAGCCACGAGGGCGGCGCGCAGGCCATGCCCCTGCGCGCGACGCCGCCGCATGGCTCGTGGGGGGCTCGCCATGGGCGCGGCGGCGGACGGGTTTGCCCGCGCGGGGCGCGTGTTTGGATAGACCCGCCCACCCATCCCTATAGAGGGGACAGGGAATTACGCTGTCTGCGGCTGCTGCCCGTCGCCCTCCGTCGCCAGTTCCGACTCGGCCTCGCCGCCCTCGTAGATGAAGTAGAGCTTGTCGTCGAGCAGGGCGACAGTGTCCGCCTTGTTGAGGGCGACGTCAATGAGCCCGAGGTTCCTTACGTTCTCCTCGCATATGACGCCGCACGGCACTTCGGTCCTCTGGTCGTGGGGGTAGGCGGCCTTCAGGGCCTCTCGATGCTCACACCCTGGGGACATGCCTCCTGATATGCATCGGGGGCGCCGTACGCTCGAGGGTCTACGCGCGGCCGAGACCCTGCCCCTCATGCGGAAGGATGCCCCATCCGTGGGATAGGCTCCGCTTCCTAGATGCGCGCAGCATCAATGGCCGCTTGAGCCGTCTCCTGCAGCGAGGGTGTCCCGTATGTGGGAGGATGGGCGTCAAGCACGTGCTCGTCATCTTCGGCGGGAAGCTCACCCTGAACATGGGGAATGGTCCAAACCAAAAGCGCGATTCTGGCGCAGCCGTGTAAACACACCGCTTTAAAATCAGTAGCAGCTCGAGTCCGTCAACCGCATCACGACGGCCGGGAGAAAGACACCGCGCAACTGGATGGCGTCGGCTTGGTAGAATCATGGACGTAGCAACAGGATCGCCTTTCGCCCGACGGCATGGGGGCTCAATGGACATCAACGGCAAGCGTCTCGCACTTTTCGACTCCCTCCTCAGCCGCGGCGGACTCCAGAAAATCCTCGATGTTGCCGCGGATATTCTCGGCAACCCGCTCTTCGTATGCGACATGGGGGTCAATGTCGTGGCGAAGAGCGACACCCCCGCGGTCGACGACCCTGCATGGTCCAACGACCCCTCCGACCATATCGCCGTGATCAGGTCGTCCGCGAAAAGCGGCGATTTCGCCAAGATGTACGCCACGGATGAGGCCTTCATCTCCTCGAACCCGGCATCTCCCCACCGCTATCTTGCGTCACGGGTCCGCGACGGCGGAGACGTGCTCGGCCATGTCGTGGTGATAGAGCAGTCCAAGACCTTTGATGAGGAGGACGTCAAAACGCTCCCCTTGGTCTGCCAGGTCATCGCATTCGAGCTTCGGGGAAGGCACGATGTCTCCGTCGACAGGGTGAACTATGGGACGATCGTCGACGATCTCGTCGAGGGACGGTCGGACAGCAGCGAGCTCTCGCAGAGGATGGAGAGGATCGGTGTTTCCCTTCCTCCCGTCATGAGGATCATGGTCCTGGACCTCGTCCAACCCGAGACGCTCATCTCGCCGGACTACCTGAGGCTGCAGGTGCTCCGGGCATTCCCCGAGGGGCTGGCGATAGCCCGTGGGCCACGCATCATCCACATCTTCGACGGGTCGGCGGATGGACGCGAGGTGGAGGCCCGCCTCGCGCGCTTCATCTACACCGACGGCCTCTCCATCGGTTTGAGCTGGCCGTTCTCCGACCTCGCCGATGCGCCTTTCGCCTATGCCCAGGCCGACGCGGCAGTCAGGCTCGGGGGATCGGGAAACGCCGGCACCATCGCCGGATACGACGAGGTCGTTGCAGCCCACATCGCCGAGCTGCTTGCGGAGGCGCGGCCCCTGCGCACCGTCGTCCATCCGAAGCTCCTCGAGCTCGAGGAGTTCGACAAAGAGCATGGCACGGACCATGTCCGCTACCTCCACGCATACCTCTCCTCGGGCCGAAGCGTGTCCGCAGCCGCAGACATGCTCACCACGCACAAGAACTCGATGTACTACCAGGTCGGAAGGCTCGAGGAGATCATGGGCGTCGACCTCTCGGACGAGAGGACCTGCTTCCTGCTGCAGCTATCCCTCGCGCTCCAAGGATATGCCGGTGATTCGTGAAAACGCACTAATCGCATCATGCCAATTTCTGTATATCGAACCTATCGAGCAGGTAGATGCATCATCTAGACTCTCCTTAACCTGGTTGTTCATGCAAAACCACAAGGAGGAGCTATGTCCGAGAACGCACACGTCCTGCCGTTCAACCCGTTCCACGCGCTTCCCGATCCGCCTGCGATGCTCTATTCGAATTCCTTCGTGAACGTCTCCCCCTACGAGTTCACCGGATGGCGCGACGAGACCCGCTCCTGGAAGACCACGTGCTACCTGCACGCGGGCCTCAACCCCACCGACACCTATATGGTGAAGGGCCCCGATGCGCTCGACTTCCTCGCCCGCGCCACGGTGACGAACATGGACAACTTCGAGGTCGGACGCATCAAGCATGGCATCTGCTGCGATAGCAGGGGCCGTGTGGTGGTTGACGGCGTGATGATGCGCACCGCCGAGGACGAGGTCACCACCTACTGGATGATGCCGCTGATCGACTTCGCGCTCGCCACCAAGCGCTACGGCGACTACGACGTCACGGGCGAGGCGCTCACCGGCAAGGTGTACCTGTTCCAGATCGGCGGCCCGGCATCGATCGACGTGCTCGAGCGCGCCTGCGGGGAGGATCTGCGCGACATCGGCCATCTCCGGTTCCGCGCCTCCAACATCGCCGGCCATGATGTGCGCATATGCCGCGTGGGCATGGCGGGAACCCTCGCCTACGAGGTCCACGGGCCCATCGAGGACGCCATCGGCGTCTATCAGGCCATCTGGGAGGCGGGCCAGCCCCTCGGCATGCGCCGCCTGGGGTCCCATTGCTACACCATGAACCATGCCGAGAACGGCTTCCCGCAGTACGGCGTGCACTTCCTCCATCCCCGCAACGAGGTTCCCGGGCTCGCGGAATACCTCCAGACAGAGCCGGGCATGCAGTACCAGCTCTTCACATTCGACAGCTGGCAGACGGCAGGCAGCGCGGGCGGGAGCAAGGACAACTTCTACCACAACCCCTACGAGCTCGGCTGGGGGAAGATGATCCGCTTCGACCACGAGTTCGAGGGCCGGGAGGCGCTCGAGGCGATCCGGGACGCAGACGCCCGCAGGATCGTCTCGCTCGAGTGGAACGCAGACGACGTCGCCGAGGTCTTCCGCTCGCAGTTCCTCGGCGAGGACGTGGAGCCCTACAAGTTCATCGACTGCCCGACCGACTACGAGTTCTGGCCCTCGCTCACCGTCAGCCATGACTTCGTGCTCGATTCGGACGGGAACAAGGTGGGCTTCTCGTTCGGACGCCAGAACTCCGAGTACTTCAGGAAGATGATCTCCATCGCAACGCTCGACACGGCTCTCGCAGTGGAGGGTACGGAGGTACGGATCCTCTGGGGCGACCCGGGGACGAGGCAGTTCCAGATCCGCGCCACCGTTGCGCGCTACCCCTACAACAACGTAATGCGCAGCTCGACAACCGACGTGACGAAGCTCGAGAAGCTCTAAGCGATACCGTAATCGGCCAAATTCCCAGGGACGGGCGGGATGCAACCGCCCGTCCCATCTTTTGCGACGAACCCTGCAACGGGCAAGGCTGCTGCGAATCGACCGGAGTCCCGCCTTGCATGCTACCCTTGCCATGAAGCGGCGTACGCCCGGATGCTCATGTCATCCTCACTCGATGTTGAGACGGCTCAATAAGACGATTCTACTCCCTGGCTGCATGCGGTCGAATGCCGAGCTCGCCCACTATGAGACAGCGTCATCGTCGTCGTCCGGCGGGATCACCCACATGCACTCGCCGTCGTTCCAAACGTAGGTGTCGAACTCGTGCTCGCCGCGGCCCGACCTGACGGCGTGGACGTCCCTGACGAATGGCTCGCGTATCTCGCCGCCAGGCTCCACGACGCGGAACGACAGCCAGCAGTCCATCCCCTCGACAGACGTCGGGACGTCCACCGCGATCGTCCACCAGCAGCCGCGGTCGTCGGTCCTGCCCATCTCGTCGACCGACCAGGGCAGGTCCTCCTACCCCGGCTCGGCATCCGGTAGAGCCGTCCTCACGAACCAGTCCACGGTCTCGTCTATCTGCTTCTGGTAGATCCACTTGCCCATTGCGATAACCCTCCGAATAAGAAGACCCAACCAATCCATTCTATGCGCCGTCGACCGGGCCAGCAGCCGTGGCCCGCAAGCGGGCCGGCGCTGCCGTCCTTCCGACATCCCCGCTGCGCCGGGGATGTAGAGGGATCCCCTATCCTCGTGGGGCCGTCGAAAGCCCGGATGGCACGAGCCGCGAGGGCAACGCCTGGCCCTCGGACCGGGGCATCATGGCACAGGCTCCTCAGAGGCGGCAGGCACCCCTAGCGCCGCCTCCCGTCGCCTGACGCGCCATCCCCTGCGCGCGCCGCGCCCCGCCCGCAAACGGGCGCGCTCCGGGGATCGCGCTTGCCTTGTCGCCCCCGTCCGAGGGAAGGAAGAGCCGACCCTCAACCCGAGCCCGAAGGGGGCAGACCATGAACGAGACCGCAACCATCACCCCGACCGCCGCAATCGCCGAGCGCTGGGAGGCCGCCACTCCCGTCACGGGGGACTACGCCCGCGACTGCGCGGAGCTCGCCCGCGAGGCCCTGTCGCACGTCGGCTTCACCCGCTTCGAGGAGACGCCCTTCGAGGACGTGCTCGCCTGCCGCGAGGGCGACCTCCCCGTCATCGTCGCCGTGCTCCCCGTGCCCGTGGAGGGCTTCGAGATGACGCTCGCCGACCTCGAGTCGCTCATCGACGAGGACGTCGTCGCGCACGGGGCGGCCCTCTGCGTGGGCCGCGCACTCGCGTCCGACGGCCCCCTGCCAGAGCGCCTGCGCTTCGACGTCGTGAGCTTGTGCGTCAACCTCGACGCCGGGCGCGTGCGCGTCCACCACGTGCGCGGGGCGTGGCAGTCGTAGCCATGGCCGCACACATCGCGCGTCGGGAGCGCTCGCCACCAAGGCGGGCGCTTTCCTTTTGTGTGGAGTTTATGCAGGTCAGGTAGCGTAAGGACACGCGGCCAAGACCGCACCACGGCGGAGGCCAAGCCCCTCCGCCGCCCGTCCCGCACGCGCAGGCACCCCTAACGCTTGTGGGGACGGGATGGGGCTTCACATCTCTGTCGTTGACCGCCTCGCCGAATGATAGGCGCCCCGGCAGGCACCAGACTAGTCAACGCGTTATCTCACTGAGATCGCATCCCATTCCGCACTGGAAAGCCAGTTCTGAATCTCATCAGTCTGTGCCAGCTCATTTTTCTCGAGGAGAATACCAGCAGGCTCGCAGCCCAACAGATTCCGGATGAACCTTGACGAACATCGCTGGCGTCCGCCTACGAACTGTGACGCCGTAACGATAACACCGTGCCGA
>CACYAX010000095.1:0-7557 GCA_902772435.1 uncultured Coriobacteriaceae bacterium
ATAATGGGGGCGGCAGCTCGGCAAGCTGCACCATACCAAGAGTATCAGTACAGAATGCGCCCGCTGGGCATACACCCAGCGGGCGCGGAATCAAGCGAGATTAGCGCATGTCCTTGCGGTTGGGCACCCAGTCGGCGGTCTCCTGGTACCAGCCGAGCAGGCGCTCGCGCATGGTCTTGACGTTCTCGGCATAGGCCGGGTCGTCAATGCGGTTGACCTGCTCGTGCGGATCGAGGTCGAGGTCGTAGAGGGTATCGCGCTCGTAGAGGCGCATGGTGTACTTGAGGTTGCCCATGCGGATCATCGTGGCACGAGTGTGGTTCGGGCCCTCTTCGTGCTGCGTGGAGATGCGCGGCCAGTACATGTCGTGCGGGTCGTCGTGGCCGAGCTCCATGGACGGACGGTCGCCAAAGCCGCGGCCGCCCTCGGAGAACACGGCGTCCTTGCCCTTGTCGTCACCCGCGAGCACCGGCAGGAGCGACGTGCCGTACTGCACGTAGCCAAGGTCGATGTCGCACATGTCGGCGAGTGTGGCGCAGAGGTCGTTGAGCTCCACGAGCGCCGGGGTGATGCGCGGCTTGCACTCGATGCCAGCAGCCGGCTTCACGATCAGCGGGATGTTGGTGAGGCAGTCCTCGAAGCAGTTCTGGACCTTCTCGACCAGGCCGTAGTCGCCCGTGTAGTCACCGTGATCGGAGAACACGAAGACGGAGGTGTCGTCGTAGACGCCGGTCTCGCGCAGCTTGTCCACCACCTGGCCGAGCTGGCTGTCGAACTTGCTCGTCATGTCCAGATAGGTGGCGCGCAGCTCGTTCCACTTTTCCTCCGGCCAGCGCGGGTCGAGGTTCATCTTGCGTACGGTCTCGGAGAGCATAGCGGGGCCGTCCTCGCGGCGCGGGATGCGCGGCTGGAGGGCATTGCGGTCGGTCGAGCCGTACCAGGGCTTGCTCACGCCGTAGGGCGGATGCGGGAACATGAGCGTGCAGTACACGAAGAACGGCTTGTCCTGCTCGCCTGCGGCGTAACGGTCGAGGTAGCGCAGAGCGGCCTCCACGCAGCCCTCGTCGGCGCGGCCATAGGTGCCCGCCGGCGTCTCGCCGAGGTAGAACGAGTACATATCGGGATCCCAGTCGGGCATCTTGCCGCCAGCGGTACCGTGTCCGAGGCCGCCCGACTTCATGACGTCGATGCATGCGTCGCGCTGGTTCTCTTCCTTGATGCCGTCGTAGTACTCATCGCAGTACGGGGTCTTGGGGCGCGTGCCCGGAACCACGTCGTTGCGGCCGATCCAGATGACCTCGTAGCCAGCCTCTTTCATGGTACGCAGGATGTTGGGCTCATCCTCATTCTGGAGGAAGTGCATCGTGCGATGGCCCGTCGTGTGCGGATAGAGGCCCGAAAGGAAGCTGCAACGGCTGGGCACGCACACGGGGTTCTGGCAGTAGGCGTTCTCAAAGGCCACGCCCTCTCCTGCCAAGGCGTCCATGTTGGGGGTATGCGATGCCGAATTGCCCAAGTAGTGCTGCGCGTCGGCGCGCATCTGATCGGCCACAAAGTAGAGGATGTTAGGCTTCTTGGCCATGGCTCGCTCCTTAATCTAGACAGTAATTGATGTAATTCTAAGGGATGGGGGTGCCGGCGAGCACGCTCGCTAGCACCCCCACGGGAAGGGGCTGATTTATGCAGCCTCAAGCTCGGTCGCGACCTCGCCGTTCTCCTCCTTGACGGCCTGGTTGTCCAGGATCTTGAAGAAGGGGAACCAGACGCAGGTGGAGACGGCCACGAGCACTGCCTGCAGGAGCACGCCGCGTATGTCACCGAAGGCGATGAAGGCGGAGAGCAGGACCGGAGTACCCGTGTTGACGCCGACACCGTTCATGAAGGGGACGATGCCGATGGCCATGGCGGCATAGCCGAGCAGGAAAGTCACGATGGGGGCGAGCAGCATCGGGATCATCGTGATGGGGTTGAGCACCAGGGGGATACCGAAGACCATGGGCTCGGAGATGCCGCACAGACCAGAGGGGATGGCGACCTTGCCGAGAGCCTTGTAGCGCTGGCTGCGGGCGAAGAGGAGCAGGCAGAACACGAGGCCCATGGCGCAGCCAGAGCCACCGATGTTGCCGATGGTGAACCAAGCGGGCTGGATGATGATGTTGGGGAGCTCGAGGCCGGCGTTGTAGGCGGCGAGGTTCTCGTTGGTGAAGGTGGTGTAGAGCATGCTCATGATGGAGGTAGCAACCATGCCGCCGTGGATGCCGAAGCACCAGAGGACATTGCAGACCAGCAGCAGGATGATGAAGGTGGCGGGGCTAGCGGCCATGGAGGTCAGAGGAGCCTTCAGGGTGTTGTAGATGAGCATGGTGAAGGTGCCGGCCTCGGTGAAGCTGCAGGCCCAGCGCAGGACGACGGCGACGAAAGCGATGCAGATGGCCGGGATCATGGCGGCGAAGGACTCGCTGATCATCGGGGGAACGGTGTCCGGCATCTTGATGGTGATGTTGTTCTTGATAAAGATGTTGTGCAGGTACGGAATGACCAGGCCCACGATCATGGCGGTGAAGAGGCCAACGGAGCCGCGATACATGGTGTTGATGGCGCCACCAACGAAGACGGCCTCGCCGGAAGCCTCATGCGTGCCGGTCACGCCCAGCGGGATGAGGAGCAGGAAGAAGAGCAGGGCGATGAGGCCCGAGGAGACGGACTTGCGGTTGTCGATGCCGATGGCCTCGGCCTCGGCCTTGGCGATCAGGAACACGGCATAGATGGAGATCATGTCGGTGGTGTAGCTGCCGGGGATGGCGAGCAGCGGCTTGAGGCCGATGGCCGTGATGAGGTCCTGATACGGCTGGATGTTGAGCGAGTTGAGCAGCGAGAAGATGGCGCCCACCATGACGATGGGGAGCATCGCCGAGAAGCCACCCGAGATACCGCGCAGGATCTTGGAGCGGTTCAGCTTGTCGGAAAGCGGCAGCAAGAATGCCTGAAGCTTATCCATAAATGCGTTCATAGTTCCTTCCCTTCCTTTTCCTTTTGGAACGTTGTTCCACAAGATTTGTGGAACTTATTACACCAAATATAACGAGTTTAGGAACAAGTTGCAAGCAATTTTTGGAACTAATTTTCACGCATGTTCCGCGGACGGCTTGGAACTAGTTCCAAACGGCGTGGAAAGCTGCTATTCTGTTTGCGTTAACCTCCCGATGTGAGGAGCCGCCATGCCCACCAACCCCTTAGCTGTCATCGACCGCTATTACGCCGAGCTCAACGACACGGAACGTCAGGTCGCGGACTACGTACGCACGAACACCGTCGATGCCTCTCGGTGGACCATCGACGTCGTCGCCGGCGAGATTGGCGTGAGCAAATCGACTCTCGTGCGGTTTGCCCAGAAGATTGGCTACACCGGGTATGCCCAGTTCAAACACGAGTTGGCGAGCTTCCTGTTGAGCCACCAGTCCGCCACCGACGAGCTCCCGCAAAGCGCCGCAGCCCGCGTCACCAACACCTATATTGATTACCTGCGCCAGATGGGCAACGGCCTTGACGACCGGGAGGTGGACGAGCTTGCGGCCCTCATCTGCTCTTCTGACCGCATCCTCATCGCTGGCTATGAACGCGGATCTCACGGCCCGATGCAGCTCAACAAGCGCCTCATGAACGTGGGCATCCGCTCGCAGGCAACCAGCGAGCTGTATATGCTGCACAACTCGTTCGACCTCTACACGCCTGACGACCTGCTCATCATCTTTTCCGTGGCAGACGGCACCAAGCAGTTCTCCAACGACATCCCGGCCATCGCCGAATCCGGCATCAAGATCGCCTGCATCACCTGCACGCAGGTTCTTCCCTTCAAAAAGCTTTGCAGGTCCTACATCACCCTGCCGCGCGTCTCACGCGACCCCAACGTGATGTTCCTCGACGACCAGGCCACCTTCTACGTCTTCATCGAGGTCCTGATCGACGCGGTTGCCAAGCGCATGGCCGCAGTTGCCGAGGGCTAGCCATGGGCACCGTCTCCGTCATGGTCAAGCCGGCGTCAAGCGCCTGCAATCTGCGCTGCAGGTACTGCTTCTACGCTGATGCGGCCGCGTCGCGCGAGGTGGCGGGCCACGGCGTGATGAAGGCCGAGACCGCCGAGCTTCTGGCCCAGCGCCTGGCTGAGGCCGTAGGGTTTGCGGGCGATGTGCACGTCAACTTCCAGGGCGGCGAGCCCACCGTGGCGGGGCTTGCGTGGTTCCAGCGCTTCGCCAGCCTCATGGACGCATACCCCGCCATCACGACCCACTGGGCCATCCAGACCAACGGTACGCTGCTCGACGAGGAGTGGGCGGCGTTTTTGGCTGAGCGCGACTTCCTCGTGGGCGTGAGCCTTGACGGCCCGCGTGCCAATATGGACCACTTCCGCTTTGACGCTGCAGGCGAAGGTGCCTATGCCCGCGTGATGCGGGGGATCGAGCATTTGCGCGCTGCGGGGGTGGAGTACAACATCCTCACCGTGGTCACGCGCCTGCTTGCGCAGAAGCCCAAGCAGCTCATGCAGTTCTACCTGAGCCACGGCTTCTCCGACGTGCAGCTCATCCCCTGCCTGCCGCCACTCGACGGCTCCGACGATGGCATGAGCCTGCGCCCGCAGGACTATCGCAGCTTCTACCTGGGCTTTTTTCACGCGTGGCAGCGCGCGGCAAAGCAGGGCCAGCTGGTGCGCGTCAACCTCTTCGACAACGTGCTCGGCATGCTCATGGGGCATCCGCCCTACCAGTGCGGCATGCTCGGCCGCTGCACGGTGCAGTACGTCATCGAGGCCAACGGAGACGTCTACCCCTGCGACTTCTACTGCCTTGACGAGTACCTCATGGGCAACCTGGCCACCGCGACGCTGCACGAGCTGTCCGCGAGCGCGCCGGCCCAGACGTTCCTGGACACCTCTGCCTGCCGCCGCGAACCCTGTGCCAGCTGCCCCTTCGCCCGGATCTGCAACGGCGGCTGCCGCAGGCAAAACGTCTGCTACCTCACCGAAGACAGCTGCGCCTACCAGGCCGTTCTCGCCGAGATGGTGCCCGCCCTCGCCCGCATGTACGGCCTGCGCTAGCGTGGAACAGGGGACGGAGGTTTGTTCCACTCGCTTGTAACAAAGCGAGTGGAACAAACCTCCGTCCCCTGTTCCACGTCCTACGCCCTGCGATAGATGGCGAGGGCGCCCTGCCCCGTGAGGCGCACTGCGGACGCGGCGAAAGCACCCTCCGTTGAGGTCCCTTCGGATCCCGCGGTCACGAGCTCCCAGCCCTCACGCGTGACGTCGACCTCCTCGCCCGTGCCGAGCAGCACCGTTCCCGCCTCATCCTCAAGCCAGATGCGCGAGAAGAGCCATTCACCGAGCTGTTCGTCGGAACACGCGACGTGCACGGACGATCGATCCACCGTCGCTAGCGTGCAGCGCTCCTCCGCAGCCGTAACCACCTCAAGCGTGCCCGCTTCATAGGGCACCTCAACGAGCGCGTAGCACTCCCGCGTCTCCCCACCGCCCACCAAGCGACCGTTGAGCCTCAGCTCGAAGGCCCCCTCGGGCGCATAGACCTCAACGGTCATGGGCGTGCCAGGCTCCGCGTCCCACGTCCAGCTGGCCACGGCGTCCGTGAACTGCCACGGGCCGAACATACGCGGCGCGTCGTGCGCCTCAGGCGGACGAACGGCCAGGTACGGAGCGGTGCGCAGGCCGAACACGATCTCGCGCCAATACGAGACCGGCCGGCGGAACCCGAAGGCATCGATGTCGCCCGCAGGGTTCTGCCACGCAGGATAGGGCGCGCCCAGCTCGCCCACGTAGTCCCAGCCCGTCCACGTGAACTCGCCGATGACGGCAGGCAGCTTCTCGATGAGGGCCCAGTTCTCGGCAACCTGACGCGGATAGGTCTCCGTGCCGAGCATCACGCGCTGCGGATACCGCTCGGAGTCGCCCTCGTAGCGCGCGGTCATGTAGTTATATCCCTGCACGTCGACGCAGCTGTCCAGGCGCTCGAGCACGCGCGACACCACGGGATGGCGCGTGATCTCGGCCATGCGCGTGGCCATGAGGCCCATGAACTGGTTGACGTCACCGGTCATGAAGTCCTCGCGCGGACGGCCCGTGAGGTCCGCCGCGATGTCGGCGACCTCCTCCCCCGCCGCGAAGGCGCCGTTGATGCCGTTGGTCACGAAGCGCGTCGGGTCGAGCTCATGCATCAGCTGGTAGAGCTCGTGCGCCACCTCGAAGCCACGCTCGGTGTTGATGTCGGAGATCTCGTTGCCCGTGGAATAGCCCACCACGCAGGGGTGATTGCGGTCCTCGCGCACGAGCGAGCCGGTCACCGCGCGCCAGCTGTGGCCGAAGTACTGGGCAAAGTCACCGAAGCCCTTCATCTTGGTCCACATGTCGCAGACCTCATCGAGCACGTAGACGCCCAGCTCATCGCAGGCGGCCAGCAGCTCGGCGGACGCATGGTTATGCGCGGAGCGGATGGCATTGAAGCCCGCCTCTTTGAGCCGCGCCACGCGCCAGAGCTCAAATTCCTTGTGTGCCACGCCGCCCAGGATGCCCTCGTCGTGGTGGATGCAGGCGCCGCGCAGCAGGACGGGCGCACCGTTGATGGCGAGGCCGCGCTCCGGATCCCAGCGCTCGATGCGGATGCCCGTGCGCAGGCGCGCGACGTCGTCGCCCACCGTAAGCTCCACATCGTACAGATGCGGGTCATCCTCGCTCCACAGGTGAACATCACGCAGGTAGAAGCGACGGTCGAGCTCGTAGCCACCCGCCGTGACGCGCAGCGGGAAGCGCTCGTCGAGCACGCAGCCGTCAGCGTCTGAGATTCGCAGGCGAGCGTTCACCAGCTGCGAGCGCTCCGCCTCCACGGTAGCCTGCACACGGATGCGCGCCGCGCCGCCGTTCGTCAGCGACTCCGTCTGCAGCCAGAGCGAGTCGAGCCCCACGTGCACGGGCTCGGCCACGTACAGCCACATCGGGCGCAGGATGCCACAGCCCGCGTACCAACGCGAAGAGAGCAGGTCGGCCTTGCACACCACGAGCAGCATGTTGGACCGATCCCACAGCACGTAATCGGTGATGTCGCAGGTCACGCTCGCATAGCCGAAGTCTCCAGAGCCTACAAGTGACCCGTTCACGTAGACGAACGACTTGGAGAAGATGGCCTCGAACTTGAGCAGCAGGCGCTTGCCCACCCACGTCTCGTCAAGCGCCAGCTCGCGCTGGTAGTAGTACACCTGCCCGTCGAAGTAGCTGGTGCGCCCACCGTTCACACTGTCGGCGCACTGCCCCTCGTGCCAAAGCGCGTCATAGGGCACGCTCGTGTGCACGGCATCATCAGGTATGGCCGTGACCAGCGAAAATGCGTCGTCGCGTGGATAGACGTACCAGTTTTCTGCCAACGAGACCTGCTGCATGGCGACTCCCTTCATCCATCAATACCTATATTACCGTGGAGCAGGGGACGGAGGTTTGTTCCGAACAGGGGACGGAGGTTTGTTCCAAATACTTAGCTAAGTATTTGGAACAAACCTCCG
>CACYAX010000095.1:7581-18159 GCA_902772435.1 uncultured Coriobacteriaceae bacterium
TAAGTATTTGGAACAAACCTCCGTCCCCTGCTCCACGTCCCCTGTTCATCCGGCTTACGCCAGGTCCTCGCCGTTACTGGCGATGCAGCGCTGGTACCACCAGAACGAGTCTTTGCGCAGGCGGTCGAGCGTGCCCCTGCCCTCGTCGTCCATGTCCACATAGATGAAACCGTAGCGCTTGCGCATCTCGCCCGTGCCCATGCTCACCAAGTCGATGCAGCCCCAGGGCGTGTAGCCCCAGAGGTCCACACCGTTCTCGATCGCGGTCTCCATGGCGCGCACGTGTTCGCGCAGGTAATCAACGCGATAATCATCATGGATGCGCTGCTCTCCTGCCTCCTCGACCACCTCGTCGAAGGCGCCGAGGCCGTTCTCCACCACCATCAGAGGAACCTGGTAGCGGTCGTAGAGGGTCTCGAGCTGCCACTGCAGGCCCGTCGGATCCATGGCCCAACCCCAGTCGGAGTAGGTGAGGTACTCGTTGCGGGCGCCCACCTGGAAGTTGCCGCCCACGGTGTCGGTCACCTCGTGGGTCGTGACCACGTTGGAGTTGTAATAGCTGAAGGTGTAGAAGTCCACGGTACCCGCCGCGAGGTCGTCCATGTCGCCGTCCTCGATCGCGAGCTGCACGTTATGGGCATCCCACAGACGCTTGGAGAACACGGGATAGCGCCCGAAGACCTGCACGTCGCCGCAGTAGTAGGCATTCTCCTGACGCTTGTGCTCGGCAGCGAGGATGTCGGCCGGGTCGCAGGTGTGCGGGTAGGTGGCAGCGCTCGCGATCATGCAGCCGATCATGTTGTCCTGGTCGATGGCATGGCCAATCTGCACCGCTTTGGCGCTCGCCACGAACTGGTGGTGCAGCTGCTGATAGGCCAGCTGGTAGGCCTCGTCAGAGCCCCCGCCAAAGAAGTCGATGAGGCTGAGCAGGTTGTTGATCTCGTTGATGGTGAGCCAGTAGCGCACGAGACCCTTGTACTCCATGAAGCAGGTGGTGCAGAAGCGCACGAAGTGGTCGATGAGTGCGCGGTTCTCCCAGCCGCCACAGGACTGCTCGAGTGCCAGCGGGGTGTCGAAGTGCAGGAGCGTCACCAGCGGCTCGATGCCGTGCGCACGCAGGTTCTCGAACACGTGGCGATAGTACTCCACGCCCTCGCGGTTGGGCACGGTCTCCGTACCCGTGGGATACAGGCGGCTCCAGCCGATGGACATGCGGAATACCTTGAAGCCCATCTCGGCCATGAGCTCGATGTCCTCGTCGATGCGATGGTAGCCGTCAACCGCCACCTGGTTGGGGTAGTAGCAGTCGGGAAGCGATGCCCAGTGAGCGCCCTCGGGCAGCCTGTCCTCACGCCCGGCCTTCACCTCGGTGCCGTCTGCCAGCACGTACGTTGCATAGCGCGGACTCGTGCGCGTGCCGCCCGTGGTGTAGTCCATGCGGCAGGCGCCGCGGCCGCCTTCGTTCCAACCGCCCTCGTACTGGCCAGCGGAGACCGCTCCGCCCCACAGGAAACCCTCAGGAAAACCCATCTGTCCAGCCCCTTTCGATACTGCAAGTTCAAATAGTTATGATATCCGCCCATACTCGGAAGTCCCATCCGCATGCGGGCGGATGGGGCCGTACATGAGGTCTAACGCTTTTTTAGCCGTTACAACGCAGCGGACCCGCTTTCAAAGGTGGGCCCGCCGTTTCAGAATATGAAACATCAGAGGCTTATGGGCCTCATTCGATCTTCGTCGAAGAGCGGCTTTCGGAGTCGCCACACGAGCTGACAATCGTTACATCATCATCAGGAGATGGGGCTCAGTGGATTGCTCGGCTGCCCACGTGCGGGGCAGGTCGTTGAAGCTGGCGAGCTCGATGTCGTTGGCGTCAAGCCACGCGCGCAGCTCGGGGCTCGTCATGCAGTCCAGGTCCATCGGACGGCAGACGGTGAAGCTCGTCAAGCGGAAGAGGTCCGCGTCCGCGTAGCCGCAGTGGCTGACGATGTAGCCGTACTCCTTGCCACTCGCGAGCAGGCCGTCGTGGTCGCTCGTGATGTAGCTCAGCGGATCCTCCTTGAGCTGCTCCTCCGGGCCGCCCCACTGGTACCAGCCCATGCCCATGGGCGCGACCTCGGCACGGTCCTGGAAGCCCACCGAACACATGACGCCATACTCGACCGCCAGCTCGCGCGTGATGCGGTCGGTGGTGAGGGTACCGTAGGCGTGGTTGTGGATGTAGTCGGGCTTCTTGCCCACGAGCTCGATGTAGCGCTCGATCTGCGCGCGGAACTCGGCCTCAAGCTGGTCGGCGACGGCCGCCAGATGGTCGTGGTCGTTCTCGTCGGTATCAAGCGCGCGGTTCTCGCGGCTGCCGAGGAACATGCCGTCGTCGTGGGTGAGCGCAGGCACTTTGCCGTGACCGAGGATGGAGGGGCCGGTGCTCGCGTTGAGGTCGATGCCGAAGGCGATCTGCCCGAGATAGGGCTTGATCCACTCCACGCACTCCTCGATCCAGGGCATGTTCGCGAACATGCCGGTGTTGCGCACCACGCCGTTCTTGATGCCGTGAATGCAGCCGAGGGAGACCGCGCGGGTGATGCCGTAGTCGTCGCTCTGTACCAGAAGCTTCATGGTGTTGCTCGCTTTCTCAGGCGCGGAAGCGCTCGATGGTAAGGGAGAGCGGGGCCCGAAGGCCCCGCCCGGAAAGGAAGGACGTGTTACTCCTGAGCGTTCTCAGTCTCGTTGGCAAGCAGCTGCTTGTCGTAGGCCTTCACGAAGGGCACGTACATGAGCACGATCATGGCGAACATCACGCAGCCCCAAATCAGGCCAGGCGTGCCGTAGCTCATGAGGTTGCCCACGAAGAACGGCAGGTTGGCAGCGGAACCGCCGGTTCCGTTGGCGTAGGGCAGAAGTCCGATGAGCTTGAGTGCGTGGGTGCCGAAGACCGAGAGGGTGGGGGCGCCGATGACCCAGGGGATGAAGAAGATCGGGTTCAGAATCATGGGCATGCCGAAGTAGGCAGGCTCGTCCACGCCGAAGAGCGCGGGGAGGACGGCCATGCGGCTCACGGCCTTGCCCTGCTCGGACTTCATGATGAACAGGGCCGCGACCAGCATGGGGATGGAGCCGGTACCAAAGGTGAGGGCGTCACCCGAGCAGAGGTGCGGCATGGGGGTGCCAGCCTGGAAAGCGGCGAGGTTCTCCATCTGGAGCTGCATGAAGAGCATCATGATGATCGGGCCGACCGTCATGCCGCCGTGGATGCCGAGGAACCAGAGGCCGTACAGGAACATCATGAGGATCCAGTAACCGAAGACGTTGGAGGACAGGGACTGCAGCGGGAGCGCGATGAGCGAGTAGACCAGCTGGTGGATGGTGCCGTAGGAAGTGCCCGCGAACACCTGGGAGATGACGCCGAAGAGCACCATGGCGATGGCCGCAGGAATGAGGCTCGAGAACTGAGCGGAGATGAAGGGCGGAACCTGCTCGGGAAGCTTGATCTCGATGTGGCCCTTCTTGCAGGCGAGGTAGATGCCGCCAACCACGAAGGAGATGATGATGGCGCTGAACATGCCTTGTGCGCCGAGCCACGTGGTGGGCAGGGTGCTCGGAGCGTACGGCTCCTCGGGGATGATGTAGGGCGTGCAGATGAGGAAGCACGCAAGCGAGGTGAGGCCCACAGCCATCTCGGACTTGGCGCACTTGGTGTGCTTGGCAAAGGCATAGGCCACGAGGAAGGCGAGGTAGGCGCCGATCATGCCCGTGGTCCACTGGTAGATGGTGTTAAGCACCGGAATGGCGCCGATTGACGCGATGAAGCTCTGGTAGGCCTCGATGCCGATGCCCTTGAACAGGGCGGCGAACGAACCGAGCATCGTGATGGGTAGAAGCATCATGAAGGCGTTCATGATGACATGAATGACCCAGTTGTTGGCGATCTTGCCTGAAATAGCTGTCATCTTCTCGATGAAGCTGTCCATGGTTCCCTTCCTTCTCCTTGGAAATCTTGTGCGGTCGACCGTCTGGCCAAACGGGCGACACAGATGCGGGAGCGCTTCCCTCCGTTGGGAACACTATAGGACAAATTAAACTATGTTTCAAGTTTATTTTAAGAAATTGTTTTAATTGGTTTAGTCTGAGCTGTTTTCTCGTGCGGCCGCAGCCACTGTCGCAAGGATGTCATTGAACATAAGGAACGCAAACGTGTCGGAGAGCACGGTTCGACTCGTGGAGGCAAGCGTCACCGTGGGAAGCACGAACACCTCGTCGAAGCTGCGGCGCATGGGGTGCTTGGAGTTCGTGGTCACGAGCACCATGTGGGGCCTGACGAACCTCCCCATGCGGAACTCGTTCAGAAGGTCCTTGAGGGAGGCTCCCGAGACGGCGGAGTAGACGAGCAGCAGGTCGTCCTCGTGAAAGCGCGGCATGACGTCCACCTGGGGCATGGATGCCGAGATGCCCGGTTGGAACTGGAGTGCGATACACAGCTCTTCGGCAGGAATGCGCGAGAGGTTGTATCCGCGCAGGTAGACATGATGACTCGACTCCATGCGCTTGATGAGGGCGCGCAGCTGATCGCGATCGACGCGCTTGTCCACCGCCTGCAGGAGCTCACCATAGACCTCTGCGTTGGTGGGGGCGTCGGTGCGAGCGCGCATGAGCTCGAGGTCCTGGGCAAACTGGTACTGGAACTCGACGAACCCGCCAAAGCCGAGGCGTTTGGCAAAGCGCGTGAGCGCTGGCTTGCTGAAACCCGTTGACTGCGAGAGCTGCGTGACGCTCTGCGCGGCAAAGTTGTCGGGAAACTTGCGGATGAATTCGTAGATGGCGCGGTCCGTCTTGGAGTACGACGACAGGCTGCTGTCCATGAGTTCGAGAGTGTTCATTGGCTGCTCCTTTCGCCCATACATTGTACTTTGTGACGGCAATATTTGAAACATGTTTCATGGGTGGAACAGGGGACTGGAACAGGGGACGGAGGTTCGTTCCACTTCCGTCCCTGTTCCACCCACATAAGGACAGCCGCGTTAGTCGACCCTGAAAGAGAAACAAGGTGCCCGAGCGTATCGGGCACCTCGCTGGTGGGTCATGTGTGGAGACGGCAAGAAAAGGGAAGGTTCTAGGCCGTGCGTATTTTTCCAGTGGCGCCACCCACCGGGGCGAAACTGGCTACTTTGAGACGGTGACGAGCTTCTCGCCAGCGCTCACCGCACCGACTTCCGGCGTGACGGAAGCGTAGTCATCGGTGTTGGTCACGATGACCATGGTGGCTGTAGGCTTGCCTGCAGCCTTGATGGCATCGAGATCAGCAGTGATGAGCAGGTCGCCCGCCTTGACGGAATCGCCGGCAGCAACATGGGCGGTAAACGGCTTGCCCGCAAGCTCAACCGTGTCGACGCCGATGTGGATGAGCACCTCAGTGCCGTCGTCAGCTGCGAGACCGATGGCGTGCTGGGTGTCAAAAAGCATGGTGACTGTGCCGGTGACAGGCGAGTATACCTCACCAGCAACGGGCTCGACGACAGCACCATTGCCCATCGCAAGGCTTGCGAACACGGCGTCGGGAGCGTCAGACATGGCCTTGGCGGTACCGGTCATGGGGCTGGCGAGGACGCCAGCGGCGTCGATGGCGTCAACGTGCGTGGGAGCAGCGGGAGCGGCGGCCTTGGCAGCCTTCTGCTTGTCGGGCTCATCACTATAGAGAACCCAGGTGCCCGCAAAGGCAACGCCGAAGGAAGCAACGAACATGATGATGTACTGGACAGGCTGGTTGATGCAGAGCAGGATGCCGAAGATGCCCGTGACACCCGTGCCGGTAGCGGCAAGCTGGGTCATCGAGCAGATGAAGGCACCCACGGCAGCGCCGGCCATGCCGCACAGGAACGGCTTGAGCTTAGGCAGGTTGACGCCGAAGATGGCCGGCTCGGTGATGCCGAGCAGGCAGGAGATGCCGGAAGGAATGGCAAGGGCCTTGGTCTTCTCGGACTTGGTCTTGAGAGCCACGGCAAGGCAGGCACCGCCCTGGGCGATGTTGGCGGCACTCGCGATGGGCAGCCAATAGGTCACGCCATACTGGCCGAGCATCGACACGTCGATGGTGGTATACATCTGGTGCAGGCCCGTGACGACGGAAGGCGAGTAGATGAGGCCGATGAGGATGTAGCCAAGACCGAAGGGCACGGAGAGGAGCGCAGTGAGCAGACCAAGGATGGCGTTCTCGAGCCAGACGAAGATCGGGCCGATGAACAGGATGGTGATGTAGGCCGCGCCAGCAACGGACACGAGCGGGGTCACGAAGAGGTCGAACATGTCCGGCACGATCTGGTGCATCTTCTTCTCGATGGTGCACAGGATCCACGTACCGACCAGAATGGGAATGACATGGCCCTGATAGCCAATCCAGTCGATGCTGTAGAGGCCGGGGATGACCTCGAGGGTGATCATGGTGCCGTTGGCGATGGCATCAGCTGCGGCATAGGCGTTGATGAAGCTTCCGCTGATGAGCAGGGCGCCAAACGAGGCTCCCAGATAGGGGTTGCCGCCGAAGACGGTGGCAGCCGAGAAGCCGAGCAGGATCTGCAGGTTGGCGAGTGCGCAGGCGTTGATGAGACCGGCGATGCGCCACCACACGCTGTTGGTGTCGAGGGCAATCATGCCAGCGTTACCCATGAACTCGATGGCGCCCATGATGCCCATGAGCATACCGGAGGCGACGATGGCGGGAATAATGGGCACGAACACGTCTGAGAGGACCTTGATGGCAGCCATGAACTTGTTCTGGTTGCCAGCGGCAACGTCCTTCAGCTCCTCCTTGGAGACGGCCGATATGTTGCCCTGCTTGCAGAACTCGTCATAGACCTTGTTGACCGTACCGGTTCCATAGATGATCTGCGGCGTCTTTGTCGACCTTGGAGTCATCCGCGATGACCAGGCGCAGGCGTGTGGCGCAGTGGGCTGCGGACACGACGTTGCTGGGGCCGCCGACTGCGGCGAGGATCTCCCTCGCAGCTTGAGCAGTATCAAGTGCCATAATTCCCTTCCTTTCACACAGGCGTGAAAACCTTTTCACGGGGGATAGCTGGGGTTATCCTGCCGCGATTAACGCCAAAAACTGTAATCGATTTCACATCACAGCGCAATATGAAAGGAAGACAATCTTTAAAGTGGGTTGAAAATTAGTCTTAGCGGTACTCCGTACCACCATACTACGTGACGCTATTGAGCCTGAGCAAGGCACATTATTCCCGCACCTGCGTGGGCCGATGACTGTTGACGGCAGGTCAAACGCCTTCCTAAACTCCTACGACTTGATAGCCCAACACGAGGCTCATGTTCGTCCTCGTACGGTCTTTGAGCAGGTCAACCATCATTTCTGCGGCCTTGATACCACATTCTTCGTAGTCAAAGCGCACTGAGGGGATGGGGCCTGCCACCGCCTGAAGGATGGGATCATCACCAAAGCCGCTCACCTTGGGAGCACGTGAAGCGGTTATCGAGCCATAACGCTCCCTGATGGCCTTGAGAGCACCTGCTGCTACGGAATCGGTGGCACAGCATATGTAATCGAATACACTTCCACTAGCGAGGAGCTCTCGCACGGTCTTGTACCCGTCATTCACCGTAAAGCCCGTCGAACACACTTTGACACGGTCTTCTTCGACACCAACACGCTCCAGACCTGCGAGAAAACCCTTGCGACGATCCGCGCCGAACGAGCGGTATTTGCCCGCCACATCAACGTAGGCGACACGACTCTCGGGGGTGCAGCGCAGCGCCGAAGCGAGGTCGTATGCCGCTCCGAAGTTGTCAAAGCGCACACAAGTGAGGCCGTGCACGTGTTGACCCACCACGACCACTGGCACGCGGGCACGAATGTAGAGGTCTATGTCTCCTGGCACGGGAGCTGAACTGACCAGGATTATGCCGTCAATCTGCCGCTCGAGCAGCGAGCGCATGGTCTTGGCCTGCTCTTTGATGTCATCACCCACATAAGCCAACGACGTCCCATAGTCGCCGGCGAAAAAATACTTCTCGAGGCCTGAGGCAACACCACTCATGGCGCTTTCGTCGGTCTTCGTGAGGATGACGCCGATGGTGTCTGACTTCTTAGTACGCAGGATGCGCGCATTCGCACTCGGCACATAGCCTGTCTGCTCGATAGCAGCGGCAATTCGCTCGCGCTTCTCTTCGGAGAGATACCCTCCGTTGAGGAAACGAGAGACGGCGGCGCTCGATACGCCCGCTAGCTCTGCCACTTCTTTGTTGGTCATGTGCCTGCCAAACCCATCTGTTCGTCACGGTACTTTCTAGTGTAACGCCAAATCGCCCAGAAGTGGTATCGCTCGCATTGGGTGAGCGGCATCTCCCCTCTGACCTGCACATTGTTGTCTCGCAGGATGGATTGGAACAGGGGACGGAGGTTTGTTCCACACGTGAACAAACCTCCGTCCCCTGTTCACGTGAAGGAGAGACGTGAACAAACCTCCGTCCCTTGTTCCACTAGTGCTGGCAGGCGTCCTCGGGGGACATGCGCACGAGCTTGCCGTCCTGGAAGAGCGCGAGCACCTCGCCCGCTGTGAGGACCGAGCGGTCGAAGTAGACGGCCATGCCCGCCTGGGTGAAGCGGGTCAGGGGCGGCATGCCCATACCGGCGGCGATGATGGCGTCGGCGCCGAGGCTGACCACGTAGGCAATCACGTTGCCGCAGCCGCCCTCGCCGTGCTCGGCGTTTTTCACAGCCTCGACGGAGGTCACGTTGCCCTGCTCGTCAAGCTCGGCAATGATGAGCCACGGAGCATGGCCAAAGTGGCCGGAACGCGGTGCGTTGAGGAGTTCGTCTGTTTCACACGGAATGACAACACGCATGGTAAAGCCTCTCCCTCTATTGGGGCACCGGCCCTGTGAAGGAGCGACGGTGCCCGGCGTACTCTCATGTTCTATATAGATGGTATCGCATTTCAGGGTCCGCGACATATCCTTCCCGCCGCAACAGGACCGTATACCTATATGTGTGAAGCTTGCCCACACATTGAAAACGCTATCGGACGCACCCTCCTCAGGGCAATCGGTGCCGCGATAGGCTACGATAGACATCAGCTGCTGAGCATCCCCCTGGCCACAAGCGCCACTCGGTAGATATAGGACCGATTCGCACATGCCCCGTGCACTTTGCGCGGGGGGATTGCAGGGGATTGCATGACCACGCTGAGAGACCTTGAGATCGGGCAGAGCGCTCGCATTGACGCCGTGGGCGGGCAAGGCGCACTTCGCCAGCACTTCCTCGACATGGGCGTCATCCCCGGAGCCGAGCTCACGCTCGTCAAGCTTGCCCCACTGGGCGACCCCATGGAGCTGCGCATCCATGGCTACGAACTCACGCTGCGCCTTGCCGATGCGGAGAAGATCGAGGTCACGCGTATCGACGAGCCGGCCGAGGCCCCCGCGCCCGAAACGCCCGCGCGCCCCGTTCCGCACCCGGCCATCGGCGAGGGCGGCATCCACCACGCCAAGGGCTCGGGCGACCCCCTGCCCGACGACCAGACCCTCACCTTCGCCCTCGTGGGCAACCAGAACTCGGGAAAGACCACCCTGTTCAACCAGCTCACCGGCGCGAACCAGCACGTGGGCAACTTCCCCGGCGTGACGGTTGACCGCCGCGACGGGCAGATCCGCGGCCACGCCAACACGCTCATCACCGACCTGCCGGGCATTTACTCCATGTCGCCGTACTCCAGCGAAGAGCTCGTCTCACGCGACTTCGTCATTGACGGCAAGCCCAACGCGATCATCGACATCGTCGATGCGACCAACATCGAGCGCAACCTCAACCTCACGCTGCAGCTTATCGAGATGGGCCGTCCGATGGTCGTGGCCCTCAACATGATGGACGAGCTCACGGCCAACCATGGTTGGATCGACGTCAACGCCATGGAGGACATGCTCGGCGTGCCCGTGGTCTCCATCTCGGCAGCGCACAACCAAGGCGTGGCCGAGCTCGTCGACCACGCGCTGCACGTCGCGCACTTCCAGGAGAAGCCCGAACAGCGCTCTTTCTACGCAGACGACGAGCGCAACAACGCCGTGCTGCGCGGCCTCGTTGCCGTGGCCGCCCTCATCAGCGACCACGCCGAGCGCGCCGGCCTCCCGCTGCGCTTCGCCACGACCAAAGCCCTCGAGGGGGACAAGATGGTCATCGAGCGCCTCCAGCTCGAGCAGCACGAGATCGACGCCCTCGAGCACATCTCCGCACAGACCGAGCTCGAGCGCGGCCTCGACTGCAGCGCCGCCATCGCCGACATGCGCTTCTCCTTCATCGAGCGCCTGTCCGCCCGCTGCGTCGTCAAGCCCCAGGAGAGCCGCGAGCACCTGCGCAGCCAGAAGATCGACCGGGTGCTCACGGGCAAGTACACCGCCATCCCCATGTTCATCGCCATCATGCTGCTCGTCTTCCACCTTACCTTCAACGTGATAGGCGCTTGGCTGCAGGGGCTGCTCGAAGAGGGCATAGGCATGCTGACGGAGGTCGTCGACGGGGCGCTCACCGCCGCGGGCGTGAACGAGGTCATACACGGGCTCATCACCGAAGGCATC
>CACYAX010000096.1 GCA_902772435.1 uncultured Coriobacteriaceae bacterium
GGACCGTACCATCGACACCTCCATCCTCGCGGTTGGCGAGATGATCGACGGCCAGTTCGTGGCCTTCGAGCAGTCGACGTCTGGTGACGAGCACACCTACGAGCTCAGCGAGTATTCGAGCTACGTGCAGGTCAAGCTCTATTCCTCGCATGAGGACGAGAACGCTCAGTTCGTTATCTCCTATAAGGACACCAATCTCGCCACGCGCTATGACGACATCGCGGAGCTGTACTGGAAGTTCGTCTCCGATGGTTGGGACGAGGAGTCGCGCAACGTGACCTGCACGGTGCACCTGCCGGTTCCCAGTGGTGCGGTCGTCAAGGCGGGCGACAACGTCCGTGCGTGGGGCCATGGTCCCCTTGACGCGAACGTGAGCTTCTCGGGCAATGACGTGCTCTACAAGGTGCCGGGCGTGGGCACGAGCGAGTTTGCCGAGGCCCGCATCACCTTCCCTGCCGAGTGGCTCTCCGAGGCGAGCTCGGTGGGCGGCTCCAAGCTTGAATCCATCCTGAAGGAGGAGCAGGGCTGGGCGGACGAGGCCAACGCACGCCGCAACCGCGCCCGCGTCATGGTGTACGGTTCGAGTGCGGCGGCGGTGGGCATCCCCATCGTCGCGGTCGTGCTCTCCATCATCTCGCTCCTCAAGTATCGTCGCTCGCACAAGCCCCAATTCGATGACAAGTACTTCCGTGACGTGCCCTCCGACGACCATCCCGCCGTCCTCGGTGCGCTCCTCAACGAGGGCAATGCCACTGATGAGGGCCTGACCGCGGCACTCATGCGCCTCACGGACGAGGGCTACATGAAGCTCGATCTCATCAAGTACCACAAGAAGGGCCTGCTGGGCCGCGAGAAGCTGGTGGAGGACTACTGCCTCACGCCGCTCAAGTATGCCAACGAGCTCGGTCGCGAGACCCAGCTCGACCGCGTCGACCACGAAACCATGAAGTTCCTCTTCGAGCGTCTTGCGCCGAAGGCCGCACGCTACTCGAAGCGAACGGACGTCGATCCTGACAAGCTCTTCTTCGGAGACCTCGAGCGTGTGGCCAAGAAGAGCCCTGAGCGCTACGACGATTACTACACGAGCTGGCAGGCCGCCGTCGAGTCCGAGTGCGATCGCCGTGGCTTCTTCTATGACAAGAAGGAGGTCGGTAGGGGATGGGCCGTCGCGGCCTCCATCCTGTGCGGTCTCGTCGCTATTGGCGGCGGTTTCCTCATGTTCATGTTTGACGCCCCGGTTGCTGCCCTCATCGGCGTTCCCTGTGTGGGCATTCTCGGTGCGCTCATAACGGCTTACATTGCCACCAAGCTCGATCCCGTTTCGGAAGAGGCCCTCGAGATCACCGCCAAGCTCAAGGCCCTGCGCAACTGGCTCAAGGACTTCACGCGTCTCGACGAGGCGGTGCCTCAGGACGTGATCCTGTGGAACAAGCTCCTCATCATGGCCGTGGTTCTGGGAGTGGCCGACGAGGTCATCGAGCAGCTCAAGATGGTTGCCCCGCAGATCCTCGACGACCCGTACATGTATCCGGTCTACGGCTGGTACTACTACGGTGGTCCGAGCTCGCCTGCCCGTGCGTTCACGCACTCCGTGAGCGAGGCACACTCCGTGAGCTCCGCGGCGCTTGCCGCGTCCTCTGACAGCAGTGGCGGCGGCGGAGGCGGCGGGTTCTCCGGTGGCGGCGGAGGCGGCTTCGGTGGCGGCGGAGGCGGTGGCGCCTTCTAGCGGCCGAACGTCACGGCACGCTGGCCAGACGTTTGACGGGGCGGGCTGCGCAACGGCGCACCCGCCCTGTTTCTGTTGCGCGCCCGTTCAGTGAACACCGGAAAACTGAGGTTGCTGATTGGGCGGAACCGACCCTCGCGTCACGAACGGACCCTGCCGCCAGAGGCCGAGCCTCACCCTACGAGAGGACCCTGCTGCCGGAGGCCGAGCCTCGCTCTACGAGAAGGTCCTGCCGCCGGAGGCCGAGCCTCACCCTACGAGAGGCCTTCCACCGTTCAGAACCGGCGTCCCGCGCCAAGAAAAGGGCGCCTGCCGCTCGGCAGACGCCCTGTCCACATCTGATGGCCCGCACCGCTTAGCGCTCGTGCCAGGACTCCTCGGGGTTGTCCCAGTCGCTTGCCGGCGAATGGACGTGCTCGTCAACCACGCCGTCCTTGGTGCGGATGAGCTTGCGCTTGATCTTGCCGCCCACGGTCTTGGGCAGCTCGTCCACATACTCGACCACGCGCGGATACTTGTAGGGGGCGGTCTCCTTCTTCACCCACTTCTGCAGTTCCTTGGTGAGCGCCTCGGAAGGCTCGTAGCCGCGGGCGAGCACGATGGTGGCCTTGACCACCTTGCCGCGGATGGGGTCGGGCGCGGCGGTGACGGCGCACTCCACCACGGCGTCGTGCTTAATGAGCGCGCTCTCGACCTCGAAGGGGCCGATGCGGTAACCCGAGCACTTGATGACGTCGTCGTTGCGGCCGACGAAGGTCACGTAGCCGTTGCTGTCACGCCACGCCATGTCGTGCAGGTTGTAGACGTCTCCGCCCACGGCGTCCTTGGTGGCGCGCTCGTTGCCGTAGTAGCCCACGAAGAGGCCGGGAGGATAGGCGTCCTTGAGGTGGGTGATGCAGATGGCGCCCTCCTCGCCGTCCTCCGCAAGACGACCGTCGTCAGTGATGAGCCTGATGTTGAGCAGCGGCGACGGCTTGCCCATGCTGCCGGGGATGGGCTTGATCCAGGGGAAGTTGGCCAGGAGCACGGGACCCTCGGACTGGCCGAAGCCCTCACGGATCTTCTTGCCCGTGAACTTCTCCCAGCGGATGGTCACCTCGGCGTTGAGCGGCTCGCCTGCGGTCGCGAAGTTCGCGATGCTCGAGAGGTCGAAGGTCGAGACGTCCTCCTGCAACATGAAGCGGTACATCGTGGGAGGGGCGCAGAAGGTGCGCAGGTCGTAGTCCTGCATCTTCTGCAGGAGCTTGAGCGGCACGAACTTGAGCATGTCGTAGCAGAAGATCTCTGCGCCGCAGATCCATTGGCCATAGATCTTGCCCCAGCCGAACTTCGCCCAGCCGCTGTCGGTCACGCTCATGTGCAGGCAGTTCTCCTGCACCTGCTGCCAGTAGCGCGCGGTGATGATGTGGCCGAGCGGATGCGCGAAGTTGTGCATGACGGCCTTGGGGTTGCCCGTGGTGCCGCTCGTGAAGTACATGAGCATGATGTCCTTGGAGGTGACGCCCGCCTTGCCCGTGGGACGCTCGAACTCCTCGCTCTCGCCCTCGATGAGCTCGTCGAAGGAGATCCACCCGTCGCGCTTGCCGCCCGCGACGACCTTGTACTTGATGGACTCCACCTGCTGTTCGGCGCCGTCGGCCTGCTTGGCCACGTAGTCGTCGTCCACGCAGACGATCATCTTGACGCCGGTGTTGCCCGTGCGGTAGACGATGTCCTTGGTCGTGAGCTGCAGCGTCGCGGGGATGATGGTGGCACCGAGCTTGCAGAGCGCGGTCGCGACCACCCAGTACTCCCAGCGGCGGCGCAGGATGCACATCACGATGTCGCCCTTGCCGATGCCGAGCTTGGCGAAGGCGTTGGCGGTCTTGTTGGAGAGGCGCGAGATGTCAGTGAACGTGAACTCGCGCTCCTCGCCCTCGTCGTTGCACCACAGCAGGGCCTTCTTCTCGGGCTCCACGCGCGCCCACTCGTCCACGACGTCAAAGCCGAAGTTGAACGCATCGGGCACGTTGATCTTGAAGTTCTCGAAGAAGTCCTCGTAGGAGTCAAAGTCGATGCGAGGGCAGTATTTGCTCAGAATGTAGTCCATAAACGATGTTCCCTCTAACCTGTGAGGATGGTAGGCAGGTAGGTTGTGGCAGCCGCGAAGCCTGGGAGAGCCGCTGCTACTCCGCGATTACGCAGACGAAGACGGCGGGCTTGTCGCCCAGCGCGCTCTGGCAGTGCATGATCGTGGGGTTGAAGAAGACGCTGTCGCCCGGCTCAAGCTTGAACTGCTGGTCGCCCCAGGTGAGCACGAGCGTGCCCTCGAGCACGTAGTTGAACTCCTGCCCGTCATGGGCCTGCGGTTTGTGCGGCTTCTCGGTGGGGTCGATGGTGACCAGCAGCGGCTGCATGATCTTGTCTACATAGCGCCACGCGAGGTCCTCGTAATGATACCGAGGATTGCGTGGGACCTCCTTGCCCTGACCAGCGCGCACGATCTGGTAGGTGTTGAGCTTGGAAGACGTGCCGTTGAGGATGTCGTTGAACTCGACGCCAAACTGCTGGGCCATGTGGTAGATCGCCGAAATGGGGACGTCAGCGCCCGTCTCTTCCCACGCGGTGTAGGTCTCGACGCTCACTTCGAGCTCCTCGGCCATCTCCTCGCGCGTGACGTCACACGCCTCGCGCAGACCCTGGATACGCTGGCCGATCTCGATGAAACGCTGGCTGTCGGCGGTCATGTTCCCTCCATCTGGTTGATTGCTGAACAGCATTCTAGTCAACTGCGCACGTAAAGGGGTGCCACGTAAAGAGATTGGCATAAAACGTAATGCAAATCGGGCCATTCTCCATGCAACGATGGCAAAGAGCGGGATAGAGAAAGGCCCCGCGCACCAGACGGAAACGCGGGGCCCTGGGCAGGCGATTATGCCACGGCTTACTTGGCCGCCTTGCCCTTCGCGTTTTTGCGCAGGATCTTGATGCCGCGCTGCGCCGCGTACGGCAGGATGGCCTTGACCTTGTCCTCGCTGCGCCACATGCGGCTTGCGTCGGGCACGTCGCGCTCGAGGTGGATGGCGTCGAACTCGCAGCGCGTGGTGCACAGGCCGCAGCCGATGCACTTGTACGGGTCGACGATGCTCGCGCCGCACTTGAGGCAGCGGGCGGTCTCGCGCTTGATCTGCTCCTCGGTGAAGACGCCGTTGGGGTCGTGCCAGTCGTGCAGGATCTTCTCCACGCGCTCGCAGGGCGGGATCTCGCGGCCGGCATGGTCGTAACCGAGCGGGTTGAGCACGATCTCGTCCTTGTCGAGCTCGACGTAGTGGCGCTGGTTGCGCGAGAGGGTAAGCGAGGAGCCCGTCTGCACGCTGCGGTGCAGCGAGATGGCGGCCTCGTGGCCGGCGGCGATGGCGTCGATGGCGAACTTGGGGCCGGTGTAGACGTCGCCGCCGATGAAGATGTCGGGCACGCTCGTCTGGTAGGTCTTGGGGTCTGCGGCCACGCGCCCGCCGCGCCCGGTCTCGATGCCCGTGCCGTCGAGGAGCGTGCCCCACTCGATGGCCTGGCCGATGGACATGACCACGTTGTCGCAGGGGATGAGCAGGGTCTCGGCCTCGTCGTAGAGGGGGGAGAAGCTGCCGTCCTCGGCGTAGACGCGCGTGCAGCGCTTGAAGGTGATGCCGCACACCTTGCCGTCCGCGTCGCGCTCGACGGAGGCGGGCCCCCAGCCGTTCAGGATGCTCACGCCGTCGGCCTCGGCCTCGGCGATCTCGTGCGGCAGCGCTGGCATCTCGCCGCGCTGCTCGAGGCAGACCATCTTGACCTCGCTCGCGCCGCAGCGCACCGACACGCGCGCGGAGTCGATGGCCACGTTGCCGCCGCCCACGACGACCGTGGTGCCCGTGACCTCGTGCGCAGGGTCAGCCAGCGCCTCGCGCAGGAACGAGACGGCGGTGTCGACGCCTGCGCCCTCCTCGCCCGGCACGCCGGCAAGACGGCCGCCCTGGCAGCCGATGGCCAGGTAGAAGGCCTTGTATCCCTGCGCGCGCAGCTCGTCGATGGTCACGTCGCGACCGACCTCGACGCCGCAGCGGATCTCGACGCCCATCTCGCGCATGACGTCGATCTCGGCCGCCACCACGTCCTTCTCGAGCTTGTAGCTGGGGATGCCGTAGGTGAGCATGCCGCCGGGCAGCTCGTTCTTCTCGAAGACGGTGGGGTTGTAGCCCATGTTGGCCAGGTAGTAGGCCGCGGAGAGGCCCGCCGGGCCCGCGCCGATGATGGCGATCTTCTCGGGCAGGCGGCCGCGCGTGGAGGGGATGACGGGCTCGGGCACGTAGCGGTGCTCGGCCTCGAGGTCCTTCTGCGCGATGAACTTCTTCACGTCGTCGATGGCGACGGCCTCGTCAACGGTGCCGCGCGTGCAGGCGGCCTCGCAGCGCTTGTTGCAGACGCGCCCGCAGACGGCGGGGAAGGGGTTCTCCTTCTTGATGAGCGCCAGGGCGTCGCGGTAGCGGCCCTCAGCGGCCATGCGCAGGTAGCCCTGCACCGAGATGTGCGCGGGGCAGGCCACCTTGCAGGGCGCGGTGCCCGTGTCATGGCACTCGATGCGGTTGTTGGTCTTGTAGTCCCAGTCCCAGTCGTCCTCGCCCCAACCCTGGGCGTCGGGAAGCGGCTGCACGGGGTACTCCACGCGGCCGTTGCGGGTCTGGAGCTTCTGGCCGAGCTGCACGGCGCCGGCGGGGCAGACCTCCACGCAGCCGCCGCAGGCCACGCACTTCTCCTCGTCGATGTGGGCGCGGTAGGCGGAGGCGCTCATGTTGGGCGTGTTGAAGAGCTGGCTCGTGCGCAGGGCGTAGCAGACGCTCACGTCGCAGTTGCAGATGGCGAAGATCTTGTCCTCGCCGTCGATGTTGGTGATTTGGTGCACGTAGCCGTTCTTCTCGGCCTGCAGCAGGATGTCGATGACCTCGTCGTAGGTGATGTAATGGCCCTTGCCGGTCTCGTAGCAGTAGTCGGCCATGTCGCCCACGCCGATGCACCAGTTCTGCACGTCGCGGCCGCCGTTGTTGCCGCGGGCGCGCTCCGCGAGCGAGCAGCTGCAGGCGCCAACGGAGTAGCGGTCGTACTTCTTGAGCCAGTGGGAGAGGTGCTCGACGCTGGCGGAGTGGCTCTCCTGGCGGATGGCGTACTCGACGGGGATGGTGTGCATGCCGATGCCGGCGCCGCCGGGCGGCACCATCTTGGTGGCCATGGTGAGCGGCAGGTAGGTCATGTTGTTGAAGAAGGAGCCGATCTCGGGGTGCTCCTGCATCTGGCGCTGGTTCATGACGGTGAACTCAGCGGAGCCCGGCACGAACATGGGCAGCATGTAGCGGCGCTCGTGGGTGGGGTTCTTGCCGTCCTCGTTTTCTTGGTTGAACTCGATGATGCCCTTCACGCACAGGCCGTCAAGCAGCTCGTGCACGCGGGCGGGGTTCATGCCGGAGCCCTCGACGACCTGCTGGAAGGTCTCGGGCATGCGCACCTTCATGTGCTTGGTGAGCTCGGCCTCCTCCTCGGTCATGACGCTCGCGAGGCCCCAGTAGTCGGGGGAGTCGTAGGTGAGCTTCTCGAGGCCGATCTTGGTGGGGATGCGGTCGGTGATCTTCTTTGCCTCGCGCAGCACGCCGGGCTTGTGCTCGAGGCTCGAGGCGGGCCCTGGGGTGTTCATGCCGCTCTTCCAGTCGACCTCGCTCTCGGGCTTCCAGTGCGTGGCCTCG
>CACYAX010000097.1 GCA_902772435.1 uncultured Coriobacteriaceae bacterium
GACGAGGACGTCGCCGACGCGGTCTTGGCGGCCGCGGTCACCGACGCGGGGGCCGCTGCCACTACAGCCGCCATGAGCACCACCTGTGTGCCGTTGTTCTGGAGCGCCTCGCGACCATCGACGACAAGCCCCAAACCCACAATCCAAGCCCAGCTAAAGACACCCAAAAGGACGCAGGCAAGGAAGGTCTGCAGACTACGGGAACTCGCAGTCGTGGGCGCGGCGAGCGCACGGCGTCGTACATCCTCCTCATTGAGGGACTCCATCAGCACCGAAACGAGTACTGCTGCCGCCGAGAACATCGGATACGTGCACCAGCTGAAATAGGTCACCAGCCGCTCAGAGAAGCCCCCGAGACCATACTTGATGGTTTCGACGGAAACCTGCTCTGCCATCGTCTGAGCGGTCAACTCGACCGTGCGACCTTGGTCACCCTTGCCAATGCTTCCGGCATAGCCGTACGCCGTCTGCAGGTACTGTCGCGCACGTACGTCCATAAGCACACCCGTGCCACTCTGATAACTGATGGCCGTCTCGAGGGCGGGCAGTTCGGAACCCGCAACAGCCGCCTGCATAAGCGCCTCACCGAACCCCTCTGGCACAATCAGCACGTAAGACACGACGTCCTGCGCCACAAGGTCCGTAAGGGCGGCAGTCGAATCCTCCACTTCGGTGAGCCCGGCCTCGTCATCAATGCCTGTTACTGAGAACGTCGCGAGATACGCCGCCAGCCCGCGAGAGACCAGAGAGCCATCGCGGTCGATGATGGCAACTTTGCCATATGACTCGTGGAACGTGTTGTCACCCTCGGTATAGCCAGCCGTCACAAAGACGCCCATGATGCTCAGGAGTCCCAGATAGACGACGACGTACAACCAGTGGCGTGAAACGATGCGCAGAGCGGTCCTAAAGGTATGCATAGCGCTGCCTCCTCATTCGCAGGACGGCGACGGTAGCAAACGCAGCCGCCATGACCGTCAGCACCGCACATATGTGCAGGTAGGGATCGAGCGAATCGTAGTAGAGCAGCGAATAGAAGAGTTGCGCCGTCTGCCGCACGGGATTGAGGGCCGCAAGGCCTGGATAAACGATGGCAATAAGGTCCGCTATCCGCTGCGAAGCCTGGCCGTACAAACCCGCGAAGAACGCCAGAACCGTCGTGATGGCCACGCAGAGATTGCCCGACAGGTTGAACGTCGCAATGAGAGATCCCAGGGCGCAGAAGGCGAGCGACGAGAGACCAAGCGCAAAGAGGCAGGGCACTGCGCGGTCACCAAAGTCCACATCCACGACAAAGTGCATGTATGCCATGCCGATGGCGAGACAGGAGAAGGCGGCAAGCCACGAGGCGGCAAGCGATGACACGAGCATGCGCCAGCGAGACATCCCAGCGAGCGTGCGCCGCGCGCCCAGGGGGCTCTTCTGAGCCATGAACGCACTGACGACCTCGTAGGCGATATGCATCCCCATACCGGCAGCCATACCGAGCAGAGCGTAGTAGTAGCGCGCTGACGAGTCAGGGTCGGTCTTGGTCAGCTTGAGCTTCTCGGTACGTACGGCGTCGGTCTGAAAGCCCGCGATGACATCGGGCGTGCCCTGCGCCGTCACGTATTGCACAAGTGCTTCGATGTCCTCATCGGTCGGCTGGGAACCCTGGTTGACCAGCTCGGCAACCATGGCCTGTGCGGAATCGTCGAGCAGGAGAGTCGGGTCCTCCTCCATCACGGTCTCGATCTCGTTTAACACCCGCACGTAGCCGTCAAGTACCATGGTGACGGTCGTGAGGTTCAGGCGTCTCTCATTTGAGAGGCCGGCAGCCGAGATGCGCAGCACAGGCGCACCGTCGGCCACAATGACATAGCCGTCTATCGCGCCCTCGGCGGTAGCCGTCTCTGCCTCGTCCTCTGCCGCGTAGTACGTGAGGTCGAAGAAGTGCTGCTCGGAGTCGGCCGCACTGCCGTCAAAGGAACGCAAGGTGTCATCCAGGCCAAAAGCGCTCTCGTAGGTTTCGTCCTGTACGACGCCAAGAGCGACAGGCTGCAGCTGAAAGCTCTCGTCCAGGTTCGCGAACATGAACGAGAACAGGGTCGACAGGATGATGGGAAAGCCCAGCGGCCAGAAGAGGAGCGCCGGATTGCGCACTATGGAGAGCAGCGTGTATTTGAAGTTGTCCCACATGGTCGCTACGCCTCATCCCTCAGGGCCTTGCCCGTGATCTCGAGAAAGACGTCGTTTAGGGTGGGCGGCTCCGACCAGACGCGCCCGTAGGCGGTACTGGTGCTGCTGAGCACACCCAATACGTCAGTGAGGTTGTGGCTACCCGACGTGCACTCGACGACCAGTGCACCCTCCTTGATGGCAGCGGAGCGCACGGACGGCAGTGCTTGCACGGCGCCGAGCAAGGCATCGTCCAGGCTCGCGCATTCCACGCGAATGCGCTCCCCCATGCCGATCATGGCCTTGAGCTCGTCAACGGTCCCCTGCGCGACCTCGCGACCGCTGTCCATGATGAGCACACGCGAGCAGATCTGCTCGACCTCCTCCATGTAGTGGCTTGTGTAGACGACGGTCGCCCCCTCTGCGTTCAGGCGTTCGATGCCCTCGAGGATGGCATTGCGGCTCTGCGGGTCCACAGCCACGGTGGGCTCATCGAGGAAGATGAGCTCCGGCTTGTGTGCGATGCCGCAGGCGATGTTGAGCCTCCGCTTGAGGCCGCCCGAGAGCTTGCGCGGACGGAAGTTGACGAACTCGCCGAGGCCCACGAAGTCAATCGCTTCGTTGACGAGTGCCTTGCGCTCCTTGCCGTTGCTCACGTAGAGCGCGCAGAAGGCATCGATGTTCTCGCGGACGGTCAGCTCGTCGTAGACCGCGACCTCCTGCGGCACGATGCCGATACGGCGCTTGAGGTCGTAGCGCGTGGGCGTCATCTCCTCCCCGAAGAGGCTGATCTCGCCCTTGTCGTAGGAGAGGAGCTGCAGGATGCAGTTGATCGTGGTAGTCTTGCCGCTGCCATTGGGGCCAAGAAAGCCGAAGATCTCCCCGGCCCGGACCTCCAGAGAGAGGTGGTCGATGGCGAGGAGCTCGCTGTAGCGCTTGACCAGCTTGGATACGTGAATAATGCTGTCTTGTGAGATGGACATGAGACCCCTTCCTCAGGATGAATCCATTGTCGTACCGTGCACGCATGCGCGGAAGTGAGCCCTGTCACGACTTTTGCGAAAGCACCATGACAAATGTCATGGGCAAAGGCCATACAATCTACCTATGGAACGTATTGTCGACAAACTCTTTCTTGCCTGCATCGGGTTGCTGCTGCTCCTTGTGGCAGGGCCACTCGACGCGGCCAGCCTTGCTCTCTACCTCGTGGGCATGTGCCTGAGCGCTGCCTGCGAGCTGAATGCCACACAGGCCGGGCAAAAGGCCCTGTCGCTCGCCTGCCTTGCCACAACGCTGCTACCGGGAGCAACGCCTTTCGCATTGCCCCTGGCGATGTACGACTTGCGCTGGGCCAGCTGGTGGAGGTTCGCGCTCGTGGGCTCGTCGCTCGTGATTGCGGCAAGCACGGGAGAGCCTGTCTCGGTCATTGCACTCTGCTCCGGGTTTGCCGCATTGGCGTATCTGCTCTCCGAACGGACCGAGGCGGCCGCACAGCGCGAGCATGAACTCCATGCGCTGCGCGACAGCCTGCAAGAGAAGGTCCTCGACCTCGAAACGTCCCAACGAGAGCTCGTGGAGGCACGTGACTACGAGGCGCGGGCAGCGATGCTCGCCGAGCGTGCGCGCATCTCGCGAGAGATTCACGACAATGTGGGACACCTGCTCACGCGCTCAATCCTGCAGATAGAGGCGTTCGAGGTGATTCACGGAGACGACCCTGAGGTGCAGGCCGATTTCCATGAGGTTGGAAACACCGTGCGGGAGGCCCTCGACGTGACGCGCGCGAGCGTCCACGCCATGGCCGATGACGCGGTCGACCTTGCCCTTGAGCTGCAACGCCTCGCACACGAGTCAAAGATCGAGCAAGTGAACCTGAGCTGTGAAGCAGATGACGTACCCGTGAAAGTTACTCGTTGCTTCGTTGCGGTCTGCCGAGAGGCGTTGACCAACGCGGCACGCCATGCTCAGGCCCGTCATGCGAACATTCTCGTGGCGGAGTTCCCCGGGCTCTGGCAACTGCTCGTGACCAACGATGGCTCAATTCCCCACTCTGCCACGGAACAGCAGCTTTCCTCCGACGGGATGGGCATACGCTCCATGCGCGAACGCGTGGAGGCCCTAGGCGGCACCTTCCGCATATCATGTGAACGTGGCAAGTTCTCGGTCTTTGCCTCTATTCCAAGGAGTTGAGCATGCGCGTAGTGGTGATAGATGACGATGCGATCGTCTGCAGGTCGCTCGAGACGATTCTCGGGGCGCAGCCAGACGTGGAGGTCGTGGCAACCGGGACCGATGGGAACGCCGCCGTGCGCCTCTTTTCACAGCACGTACCCGATGTGCTGCTCATGGACATCCAGATGCCACAACGCGACGGACTCACGGCCGCTGAGGAGATTATCGCCACACACCCCGATGCGCGGATCGTCTTTCTCACGACGTTTGCGGATGATGACTATATCGTGCGGGCGCTTCGCCTGGGCGCACGTGGTTACCTCATCAAACAGGATGTCTCGGCCATCGCTCCGGCTCTGCGCCTTGTTGTCGCAGGACAATGCGTGTTGGAGGGCGAGGTGCTTGAGCGGGCGGCCGTTTTGGGCATGGGGCAACAGAAGCAGATTGGCTCACGCGAGGAGCGTGCTTTGGCCTGCCTGACAGAACGCGAACGAGAAGTCGTGCGCTGCGTGGCAGACGGCCTGGATAACAGCGATACGGCTGCGGAGCTCTGCATGAGCGAGGGCACCGTGCGCAACCACATCTCGTCGATTCTCACCAAACTTGACCTGCGCAATCGAACGCAGATTGCGGTCTACTATTACCGAAACTGCGTCTAGGCCCCATCGAAGTCCGCGGCAGTGCGCAATGCCCGCGGCGACCATCAGCTCGCGTACGCCGCGTACTCCTGCGCGAGCAGCCCTGCCACAGCCTCCAGCTGGAAGGGGTGCCCCAGCTGCGATCCATCCGAGTCGAACGGCACCACGTCGCTCACGAAGTCGGGCAACTCCACACCCCGCGGGCACACCATCCAAATCTCACTTCGGCGTAGGCACCTCAGCTCTTCCTGCGATAACGCGCGGTAGGAGAAGTAATCCCCGGTATACGAGAAGATGACGAGCAGTTCGTCTGCAGGGGCGCTCAGGATGTGGGCCATCTGGTCAGCATAGGCAACGGTCGTGTGCACGTGTTTGCCCAAAAGCAGCAGGTCTGTCTGGAAGCAAATCGCGGCGGTCTCAGCCTTGAGCATGCCGAAGGCGCTCACGTGCTCACGCGCCCCAATCTCTCGCGCAAGTTGTTGCAACTTGGGTCGGCTCGCGCTCAGGGCGGCCTGGCGCAGGGCGCCCGCTGCTCCCCGTGCCCATGCTGCAGCTACATCAGAGCCATCTACCTGCTCAAATACGTCTTCGCTCTCTGAGAGGGCAGCTTGCAGCTCCGCGTAGTTCACCAGGCCCACCTCGCGGCAGAAGCGCGAGATGGATCCCGTGCCCACGGTGCACGCGTCAGCAAGCTGCCGCACGCCCATAGTAGCGGCCTCGCTCCGATGCGAAAGCAGGAACTCGGCGATTGCCGCATTGGTTGAACCAGCAGGTTCTGTTGAGACCACGCTCAGCAGCACGACGGGGAGTTTACGGTAGATCATGGGCGCCCTTTCGGTGAGACTTGGCTCTCAGGATAGACCAAGCGCCCGGCTTACTTGCCGCCGACGAGAGCATAGAGCAGACGATCCTTGTACGGCTGGGGGTCGGTGCCGAGCGCCTCCATGAGCTTGAAGGCAAACGGATACGGCGTGGCAGGGCCCTGGCTCGTGACCACGTTGACATCCCATACGGCCACCTCGTCCTCCACGAACGCCGCGCCCGTGAGCTTGGCAGCGTAGCCGGTGTAGCCCGTCACGCGCTTGCCGTCGAGCACGCCCGCCGCATGGGCGACCGTGGTGCCCGAGCACATCGCGCACACGAGCTTGCCAGCACGATCGAACGCACGCAGGGTCTCGAGCACGTCCTCACGAGCGATGAGCTTTGCGCCCGCAGTCCTGCCACCGGGCACGACGATGGCGTCAGCCTCGACACCGCAGGTCCGAAGACCGCCTCGGTCTTCACGAGCATGTCCTGCATGCCGAGCACGAACTCGTCCTCCTGGAAGCGATAGGTGGTGACCTCGGCGTGCGCGCGACGCAGCAGGTCCACGATCTGAATGGCCTCCGACTCCTCGAAGCCGTCCACCATGAGAACGGCGACCTTCTTGGGCGCGCGCCCATCAGGACCAGGCACGGGCTTCAGCTCCGCAGGCTCAGGGCTCTGAACAGCAGGCTCGTCGAAGGCATTGCGGTACACCATGCGCTGGCGCACGGCCTCCGCGTCGCCGCCCATGAGCCCGACCAACTTGTAGGCGAAGGCCCATGCCGTGGCGGGACCCTGGCTCGTCACGAGGTTTCCATCGATCACAACGACCTCGTTCACCCACGTACCTGCGCTGATATTGGCGCGCTGGCCAGGGTAGCAGGTGAAGGTGCGGCCCTCGAGCAGACCCGCCTTGTCAAGCGCGAGTGGTGCGGCACAAATGGCGGCGACCCATTTGCCCTCGTGGAGCATGGTCGAGACCTGCTCAAGCAGCAGCTCGGACGCCATCATGGCGTCCACGCCGCCATAGCCTCCCGGCAGGACGACCATGTCGTACGTGCTGGCAAGCGCTTCGTCGAGCACCGCGTCACAGCGGAAGACGGTTCCGTGCCCGCCCGTGATGTCACGGGCACCGAGCCCCACAAGATCGCAGCTCAGCTCGGCGCGACGGAAGATGTCGACGATGGTGAGGGTCTCTCCCTCTTCACAGCCCGGTGCGGCGATGACGGCGATGTTCTTCATAATGGCTCCTCCTCGAGACGTTCCTTCGTTACAACCACTGTATGGGCGCGGATCGCGAAATCAAAGCCAGTTCCAGAACGCGGAACGGACCCGCATCAAATAGCGAGGGCCCCGTTTCGCGGGACCCTCGCCTGGAGGAACGTTTGCTTATCTGGTGCTACTCAGCGTCTTCGACCTCAGCCTCGGCCTCGGGAGCGGCCTCAGTGGTGGCCTCGGGAGCGTTGGCGTTCTCGGAGGAGACCAGCGTCACCTTGTTGGCCTCGTCCTTGATGGTGACCTTGACGGCGTCGCCGGACTTGGTGGTAGCAAGGATGATGTAGGTGCCGTCCTGGTAGGAGATGGTGCGGACATACTTGGCGCCCTCGAGGTCGGTGCCCTTGGTGGCCTTGGCAAGGAGGTCCTTGTCCTTCTGGCCGGCCTTGTCCCTGGCCTCAGCCTGA
>CACYAX010000098.1 GCA_902772435.1 uncultured Coriobacteriaceae bacterium
ATCAATATGTATGAGCAGGGCATACAAAATGTGGAGATATGTTTCCATTCGAATGCAAATCCGCGAATGCTTACAACGTCGCAATATCGTCGGCTAAAGTACCATGGACGGAAGAACGAGGCTCAGAGCTGAGCCGACGTGCACGAGAGGGGAGGCCCTAGCATGAACTACATCACCAACAACGCGGGTTCCCTCCGACGCCAGGGCCGACGTAGCATGCCGCGACGCGCGGGCGCTTCGCGCTAGGTCCTCACATTTCTCGCCTATACCCAGCGATAACGGACTGTAGCTAAGCACCCGACGCAGCGGGACCTATCTCGCACGCGCCGCGGCTATCCAGTTTCACGCATCATTTTGGTCATCATGCGCACCGCGCAGTCAGAAGGGAACAGAACAATGTCTGAGAACAAGAGGGAAAAGGTCGTCCTCGCATATTCGGGTGGTCTCGACACCTCCGTTATGGTCAAGTGGCTCCAGATCGAGAAGAACCTCGACGTCATCGCCATCTGCGGCAACGTCGGCCAGGACGAGGCTGACCTCACCGCCGTCGTCGACAAGGCCTACAAGATGGGCGCCATCTTCGCCGACGCCGTCGACCTGCGCAAGTCCTACGCCAGCCGCGTGCTGACCAAGGCCATCGCCGCCAACGCGCTCTATGAGGACACCTACCCGCTGCTCTCCGCGCTGTCGCGCCCCATGATCTCCAAGTACCTCGTCGACTACGCCCACAAGCACCACGCCAAGTACATCGCCCACGGCTGCACGGGCAAGGGCAACGACCAGGTGCGCTTCGAGACCTGCATCCACGCGCTCGACCCCGAGCTGCAGATCATCGCCCCCGTCCGCGAGTGGGACCTCCTCACCCGTGAGCAGGAGATGGAGTGGGCTGCCGAGCACGACGTGCCCGTGCCCACCACCGCTGCCAAGCCCTACTCCATCGACGACAACCTCTGGGGTCGCGCGATCGAGTGCGGCGTGCTCGAGAACCCCTGGAACGAGCCTCCCGCGGACATCTGGACGATGACCGTCGACCCCGAGGTCGCCCCTGACCAGCCCGAGTACGTGACCGTCGGCTTCGAGAAGGGCGTGCCCGTCTCCATCAACGGCGAGAAGATGAAGCTCCTGCCGCTCATCATCAAGATGAACGAGATCGTGGGCAAGCACGGCTTCGGCCGCATCGACATGATCGAGAACCGCGTCATCGGCATCAAGAGCCACGAGTGCTACGAGTGCCCCGCCGCGCTGGCCATCATCAAGTGCCACCAGGCGCTCGAGCAGATGTGCCTCGACCACGACACCCAGCACTTCAAGCACCAGATGGACCAGACCTGGGCCACGCTCATCTACGACGGCCTCTGGTTCAGCCAGCTCAAGGAGGCCCTCGACTCCTTCATGGCAACCACGCAGGAGTTCGTGACCGGCGAGGTGCGCCTCAAGCTCTTCAAGGGCAGCTGCACCGTGGTCGGCCGCAAGAGCGACTACTCCATCTACCAGTACGGCCTCGCCACCTATGGTGACGGCGACACCTTCGACCGCACCGCCTCCAAGGGCTTCATCGACATCCACAGCCTGCAGAGCAAGACGTGGTCGACCGTGCAGGGCCCGGGTGCCCGTCGCGCTGCCGAGGGCCACGACTTCGAGCAGTTCTGATGTCGCTCGAATGTTAAGCTAGACTAACGAGAAACCAGGTGGCGACCTTCGGGTCGCCCTTGGTGTCTGTTAATCGCAACGAGGAGAGTTTCATGGCACTGTGGTCCGGCAGGTTTGAGCAGAGCGTGGGCGAGTTCACGCAGCGTTTTGGCGCCTCTCTCGAGGTGGACAAGAACATGTATCGCCAGGACATCCATGGCTCCATCGCGCATGCCAAGATGCTCGCCGAGCAGGGCATCATCTCGCGGTCCGACTTCGAGCACATCGAGGTGGGCCTGCTCGAGATCGAGAACCAGATCCGCCAGGGCCGCTTCGTCTACGACATCAACGACGAGGACATCCACATGGCCGTGGAGGGCGCCCTCACCGAGGACATCGGCGCCGCGGGCCAGCGCCTGCACACGGGCCGTTCCCGCAACGACCAGGTGGCCGTCGACATCCGCATGTACGCGAAGAGCCTGCTCGTCGACCTGATGGCCGAGAACTTCTCGCTGAGGCGCGTGCTCACGCGCGCGGCCCGCAAGAACTTCAACGTGGTCATGCCGGGCTACACCCACATGCAGCACGCCCAGCCCGTGCTCTTCTCGCACCACCTGCTGGCCTACTTCTGGATGTTCACGCGCGACTTCAAGCGCCTCTACGACGCCTTCGTCGCCGCCGACGCCAACCCGCTCGGCTCCGCCGCGCTGGCCGGCACCACCTACCCGCTCGACCGCTTCCGCACCACGGAGCTTTTGGGCTTCGACCACCCCACGCAGAACTCGCTCGACGCCGTGAGCGACCGCGACTACCTGCTTGACCTCGAATATGCCTGCAGCGTGAGCATGATGCACCTCTCCCGCCTCTGCGAGGAGATCATCATCTGGTCCACGACCGAGTTCGGCTTCATCACGCTCTCCGACGAGTACTCCACGGGCAGCTCCATCATGCCGCAGAAGAAGAACCCCGACTTCGCCGAGCTCACGCGCGGCAAGACGGGCCGCGTGATCGGCGACCTCGTGAGCCTGCTGGTGACCATGAAGTCGTTGCCGCTCGCCTACAACAAGGACCTGCAGGAGTGCAAGGAGGGCGCCATCGACGCCTGCCAGACCCTGCGCGACTCCATGATCTGCATGGAGGGCATGATCGACACCTGGACCGTGCACGCCGACCGCATGCTCGAAGAGGCCCGCATGGGCTTCACGGCCGCGACCGACGTGGCCGACTACCTGGCCAAACGCGGCATGCCCTTCCGCAAGGCGCACGAGATCGTGGGCGAGCTGGTGCTCTACTGCGAGAAGCACGGCAAGGGCCTCGAGGACCTGACACTCGAGGAGTTCCGCGCCGCGAGCCCGCTCTTCGGCAGGGACATCGTGGGCGAGCTCGATCCCGAGGCCATCGCGCGTGCGCGCACCACGTACGGCGGTACGGGCCACGAGGCCGTGCGCGACCAGCTGCGTGAGGCGAGCCGCAAGCTCAAGGCCGACCGCCGCGTGGTCAAGAACATCCGCGAGCGCGGTGCGGTCATCTAGCCGTCACGCGTCCCCACAGCGCAACCACATGCTAAAACCCCGGCCTCGAAGCGAGACCGGGGTTGTGTCATGGCGATGAGCGGCACGCTCTTGAGCGGCGACCCGGCCCTTACGCGAAGCTCAGCTCCTCCAGGCGGTCGAAGACCACGTCGATGCGGCCGAGGAAGCTCCACGGGTCGAAGATGGCGTCGAGCTGCTCGGCGCTCAGCGTGCAGTCGGGGTCGGCCTCGAGGCGTCCGCGCAGGTCAGCGCCCTCGCGGGCCTGCTGCACATCGTCCCAGACCTGCATGGAGTTGCGCTGCACGATGGCGTAGGCCTCCTCGCGCGTGATGCCCGTGTCCACGAGCGCGAGCAGCACCTTGCTGGAGTAGATGAGGCCGCGCGTGGCGTTGAGGTTGGCCAGCATGCGCGCCGGATAGAGCACGAGGCCGTCGATGATGCGCGTGAGGCAGCCGAGCATGTGGTCGAGCGCGATGAAGCTGTCGGCCAACGCGACGCGCTCGTTGCTCGAGTGGGAGATGTCGCGCTCGTGCCAGAGCGCCACGTTGTCGAAGGCGACCTGCGCGTTGGCCTTGACCACGCGGCTGAGGCCGCAGACCTTCTCCACCGTGATGGGGTTGCGCTTGTGCGGCATGGCCGAGCTGCCCTTTTGCCCCTTGCGGAACGGCTCCTCGGCCTCGAGGGTGTCGGTCTTCTGGTGGTTGCGCACCTCGAGGGCGATGCGTTCGCAGGTGGCTGCGGTGGTCGCGAGCACGCCGGCGAGGTAGGCGTGGTGGTCGCGGCTGATGACCTGCGTGGAGAGCGGGTCGGAGCCGAGGCCTAGGTGTTCGCAGACGTACTCCTCGATGAAGGGGTCGATGGAGGAGTAGGTGCCCACCGCGCCCGAGATGGCGCCGCAGGCCGTGCCCTCGCGGGCGTCGAGCAGGCGGTCGAGGTCGCGGCGCAGCTCCCAGGCCCAGCTGCCGAACTTCATGCCGAAGGTCATCGGCTCGGCGTGGATGCCATGGGTGCGGCCCACGCAGAGGGTGTCGCGCTCTTCGAAGGCGCGGCGGCGGCAGATCTCGCCCAAGCGGCGCACGTCCTCGATGATGATGTCGGTCGCCTGCACGAGCTGGTAGCACAGGGCGGTGTCGCCGAGGTCGGAGCTGGTCATGCCGTAGTGCACCCAGCGGCTGGGCTTGGGCTCGCCCTCGGGCACGTCGCGGTCGATGTAGCTGCCCATGTTGGTGAGGAAGGCGATGACGTCGTGGTTGGTCACGGCCTCGATCTCGTCGACCTCGGCGCGGTCGAAGGTGGCGTGCTCGCGAATCCAGGCGGCCTCCTCCTTCGTGATGCCGATCTTGCCCATCTCGGCGTGCGCCTCGCAGGCGAGCACCTCGATCTCCTGCCAGATGGCGTACTTGTTCTCGAGCGAGAAGATGTGGCCCATCTCGGGGCGGGTGTAGCGATCAATCATGTGGCATCCTTTCGCGAAGGCTTAATTGCGCGTGGTAGATTCCATTCTAAAGGTGCGCCTGCGAGGTGGGCGCGGGCATCGTGCCCTTTGCAACTTCCCCGCATAGCGCCCGCGTCCCGCGTGGGCCGCCGAGGGCGTCGCGGCCCCGTGGCGCAGGGAAGGTTTTGCGGTGTTGGGGCGTGCGCGCGGGGCGCGCGGGTCTGCCGGCCGCGGCTGCGGGTATACTGTGAGCCGTGACACAAAGGGGGGCCTATGTTCCAGTATGACTACACGACAAGCAGGCGCGTGTGCACGCGCAACATCCATGTCGAGCTGTCGGATGACGGCAAGACCATCGAGGGCGTCGCGTTCCGCGGGGGCTGCAGCGGCAACACCAAGGCCGTGGCCAAGCTCGTCAAGGGCCGCGCGGTGGACGAGGTCGTGACCATCCTCGCGGGCAACCAGTGCGGCATGCGCGGTACGTCCTGCGCGGACCAGATGACGATCGCGCTCAGGGAGGCCCAGGCCCACCTTGACGGGCAGGCGGCATAGCGATGGGGCTCTTTGGGAGGAACATAACCCGACGGGGCCTCTTCCGTGGCTCTGCGGCAACGGGGGCTGCCATCGCTGCCGTAAGCCTGCTCGACGGCTGCACGCACGAAGCTGAGGAGACCCTCCCGTCCGATCCCGTCGTGGTGGAGGAGGACTCCGCTACCGTGGTCACGGGCGAGGACGGCGAGTTCACCTACGACGAGGAGGGCCTCAAGCAGGTGGGCGAGTGGCGCCTGCCGCTCGGCAACGTCCTGCACGCGGGCGAGGGCACGTGGATTCCCGTCACCACCGCGGGCGACTCGGCCATGCCCATGGTCAAGTGCTCGGCCTTCTCGCTCGAGACGGGCGAGCTGACCGAGGTGGTCCCCGAGCCCATCACGCCGAACGCCTCCAACGTGGTCATCTTCAACGCGCGCTGCTCGGACTCCGCATATGCGTGGGTCGAGCTCGACACGCTCACCCAATCATGGAGCCTCTACGCGGGCAAATTCTCCGACGGCGTGCTCTCGGGCTCTCCCTCCACGCTCTGGCAGGCGGATTCCGAGTGGGACCCGCCCCGCTTCACCGTGTCGGGCAACCGCGTGATCTGGCAGGTCGTGCCCTCGCTTTCGGGGTCGAGCACCGCCATGACCTCGCACTGCTACCTCTGGCGCACGGGCTCGAGCGAGGCGAAGGCGGTCGTTGAGTCGCTGGGCCGCTTTGCCACTGCGCCCTCCGTCTCGGGCAACACCGTCACGCTCACGCCCCGCGTGAACAACGAGGCGGGCGTCTACTACGGCGTCACGGCCTACAGCCTGGACGACGACCTCACCACCATCATCGACCGACTGGTCATGCCCGAGAGCGTGCGCCCCTTCCATGCGGTCCGCATGGGCGACGTGTTCGCGCTGTCCGTCGAGGCCAGCTATGGCTCGGGTGGCCTGCTCGGAGGCATGGGCACCTACATCGGCACCGCGAGCGGCGACTTCATCACCGTGCCGCTCGAGCCCTATGCGAACATCTGCGGCAGCAAGAACAAGATGGTCATCAAAAGTCGTTCTTCCTATTACGTGGTCGACACGCAAAAGCGCAGCTACTCGTTCCTTTCGGCGCTCGACCGCAGCGTCGACTACGGCGAGTACCCCGCGCGCGTGGGCGAGACCGACACCTTCGTGACCTACGCCACCATCAAGAACGCCGACACGGGCTATCCGGCCTACGTAACGGTTCGCGCTTACCAAATGTAGGGTACTGCAGCAACATCAATTGCCTTCCGTGGGGTAATATAGAAGCATGTATGGACTGGCTGCGCATGCGTGATATCGCGCGCTACTCTGAAGCAAGGGAGGCCAAGATGGCCCAAGACGAAAAGCGCATCCTCCTCGTTGAGGACGAGAAGACCATTCGCGACGCGGTCGCGGCATACCTTGAGCGTGAGAACTACATGGTACGGGGCGTGGGCGATGGCCAGAGCGCCATCGAGGAGTTCGAGAAGCACTCCTTTGACCTCATCATCCTTGACCTGATGCTTCCCAAGCTTTCCGGCGAGCGCGTGTGCCGTGCCATCCGCGAGACGTCCAATGTGCCCATCATCATGCTGACCGCCAAGGGCGAGGTCGAGGACCGCATCATCGGCCTCGAGCTCGGCGCTGACGACTACCTCATCAAGCCGTTCTCCCCGCGCGAGCTGGTCGCCCGCGTGCGCGCCCTGCTGCGCCGCGCCCACACCGAGAGCGAGCCCGCGCTCGAGACGCTCGACTTCGGCGACCTGGTGATCGACATCTCCGGCCACAAGGTGGTCGTCGAGGGCAGCGAGGTCGACCTCACGGCCTCCGAGTTCAAGCTGCTCACCACCCTCGCGCGCTATCCGGGCCGCGTCTACACCCGCATGGAGCTGGTCGAGAAGGTGCTCGGCTACGACTTCGAGGGCTACGAGCGCACCATCGACTCTCATGTCAAGAACCTGCGCGCCAAGCTCGGCGACGACCCGCGCAACCCGCGCTGGCTCTACACCGTGCACGGCGTCGGTTACCGTTTCGAGGCTCCGCAGCGCGCAGATGCCGATGCGAAGGAAGTCAAGTAGCACGTGGTGGACGATCGTCTGACAGATACCACATCGCCCTCGTCTGACGACGGGGGCGATTCCACTAAGGGTTCGTACAATACCGTGCGTCCCCAGGCTGAAGCTCGTCCTGCGCAGTCGTTCAGGACGCGCCTCACGCTCTTCTTCGCCCTGACGGCCGTCATGACCGCCGTGGTGCTCTCCATCGTGCTTGCCATCACCTGGGAGGGCCAGTTCCAGCGCTATACCCG
>CACYAX010000099.1 GCA_902772435.1 uncultured Coriobacteriaceae bacterium
AGAAGGGTACGGGGATAGCGCTCGTCTTCCATCGAGACAACCGATTTCTCGCACATCATCTACTCCGTTCTGGGTCGGTACGAGCACGCCTCGATGACCTCGTCGACGCTCACCCGCTCCTTGCCCGCCATGTCCGCTATGGTGCGCGCCACGCTGGCCACGCGCGCGATGCCCCTGCCCCCGAAGCCCTTGCGCTCGGAGAGGGTCTCGAGCACGCTCCGGGCACGCTCCTCCATGTTCATCGCGACGATGCCCTTGCCGGCAGTGCCCTCCTCACGTGCCTCGCGCCATGACCTGAACTCGGTGGCCTCGTGGACCTGGGCCGCCATGTCCGCTGACGAGAGGCCCGACGAGCCGCGTATGACGGCGCGTGACGCGGGCCGCGCGACGTCGATGAACACGTCGATGCGGTCCATGAGCGGGCCTCCGATGCGTCCCTGATAGGCTCGGACGCGCGCCTCGGAGCACGTACAGGTGTGGCCTGGATCGCCCAGGTGGCCGCACGGACAGGGATTGGCGGCCGCCACCAGCAGGAAGTCGCACGGAAAGACGTAGGAGCCCTCCGCCCGCACGAGGCGGACCGCGCGGTCCTCGAGGGGCTGCCTGAGCGCCTGCAGCACGTTCTTCTGGAACTCCGGCAGCTCGTCGAGGAAGAGCACCCCATGATGGGCAAGCGAGACCTCGCCGGGCACCACGGGCCGCCCGCCGCCAATGAGGCCGGCCATCGAGACGGAGTGGTGGGGCGCGCGGAAGGGCCTCATGCCCTGGGCCACCGAGGCGGTGTTCTGCCCCGCAACCGAATGCAGGAGCATCGACTCGACGCGCTCCTCAGGGGTCAGCGGCTCGAGGATCGTGGGCATGCGCCGCGCCAACATGGTCTTGCCCGCACCGGGAGGCCCCATCATCAGCAGCCCATGGCGTCCCGCCGCAGCGATCACGAAGGCCCGCTTGGCGATCTCCTGGTCGGCGACGTCGGCATAGTCGAGGTCGTCGGAAACGGCGAACGTGGTCTTGTTCTGCTCATGCGCATGCGCGAGGGGCAGCTGGCCCGAGAGCTCGCTGATGCCGCGCCGGAGCGCCGCGAGGGTCGGCACGTGGCACACGTCGGCCTCGATTGACCAAAGGGAGTCCGACCCACACGACACGTAGGTCAGCCCCTCGCGGGCGGCCAGCAGCGCGTAGGCGACCGAGCCCCGGATGTCGTTGACCTCCCCATTGAGGGACAGCTCCCCCGCGAAGAGGCACCCGTCGATCCCCTTGGTCGGCACCTGCCCCATGACGGCGAGCAGCGCGACCGCCATGGGCAGGTCAAGCGAGGTGCCCGTCTTGGGCAGCTCCCCCGGTGCCAGGTTGAACGTGACGTGCCCCCGCGGCATCTCGAAGCCGCAGGAATGGAAAGCCCCACGGATGCGGTGGCACGAATCGCTCACGGACGTGTCAGGCCTTCCCGAGATGGAGATGCCGGGCAGCCCCTGCGGGGAGAGGCTCACCTCGACGGTGATGGGAACCGCCTCGGCCCCGCGCAGGATGGCCCCGTGGACGGCGAAGGACTCCACGCTACTCATCGCCTTGGAACGCGTTGAGGTAGTAGGTTATGAGCGGCTCGTCCCCATCGACCAGCTCCACCGACACGACGTCGAAGCGCACCGATGCGATGCGCGGGTGTTCCACGAGGTAGATGCTCCCCAGCAGCCGGTACCTGTTGCGCTTCCGCTCGTCGACTGCGACCTCGGGAAACGGTGCCGCGCCGTCCCCATGCCGCAGGCGCGTCTTGACCTCGATGAGCAGGGCCACGTCTCCCTCTTTGCCCACGATGTCAACCTCGCCGTACGGGCAGCGCCAGTTGCGCTCCACGATCTCGACCCCGATGCCCTGCAGGTACTCCGCCGCCAGCTCTTCGCCCCGGATGCCGACCTCACGGGTGGTGTAACCACTCACGGGCACATCGGCACGCACGCGCCTGTTGTGCCGTGCCTTCGCCCGCGCCGTCGTACGCGCCGTGCCGCCCTCTGTCATTCCGTCTCTCATCGCTCCTCCTTCAATCGCATGGAAGAGCAGTCTGACAGACGGCACTCGCACGCATTACGCTGCTAACAGCACGTTAGCTGCACGGCGCGACGGCAATTCTGGCGTTCTTTTCAACAAGGGGCCGTTCGGCGCCCCGCCACCCCTGGAACGCACCAGTCAAAACAACAGGCGCTGAACTCAGAAGAGCCGGGGCGTCTCGAGAAAGTTTCCACAAAACGAGACGCGGTGAATGGGGCTCAGCCCGCGCTCCCTGATGGTCGCGATGTGTTCGGCGGAGCCGTAGCCCTTGCATTCGGCGAGGTGGTAGCCGGGGTACTCTTCGTCATAGGCGACCATGAGCTCGTCCCTGGTCACCTTCGCCACGATGGATGCCGCCGCAATGCAGGCGATCTTCGCATCCCCCTTCACCACGCAGCGCTCTTTGTGGTGCACGTGGACCGGGTTGCCGTCGATCAGCACGCAGTCGGGGTCGACGCCCGTGTCCTCGATGGCCTGCGCCATGGCCATGCGCAGCGACGTCGCCATACCCACCGCGTCTATGGAGGCGGGTTCGATGTGGGCGATGCCGATGCAGGTGGCGACCTCGGCGATGCGCGCCGCGAGGATCTCCCTCCGCGCGGGGGTGAGCTGCTTGGAGTCGTTGATGCCCCAGATCTGGGGCTTGTACGGCAGGGCGACGGCGCAGACGGTCAGCGGGCCGGCGATGGCCCCGCGTCCGACCTCGTCGATGCCGAGCACGATGCCCTCCCCGCCCAGCTCGCGCTGGGTCTGGTACATGGCCTCGACGCGCACCCGCTCCGCATGCTCGCGCTCGTAGCGCTTGAGCGCCGCCTTGCGGGCGTTCTGCACCTGCTTGCGCGGGTCCTCGGCATAGCGTTCGGCGAGGGACGTGATCTCGTCGTAGGGAGCGCTCGAAAGGCGCGCCGCGACATCGCGCGCGCTGCCCGCATGAATTCCGTCACCCGCCATAGGACCTCCTCGCATTCCCATCAAAGCTTATCACCGCGCCAGCCACCGTGCGCAACAATAAAAAAGCCGCCCCTTCCGGGGCGGCTCGCTCTAAAGCGTGACTGCTTAGCGCTTCTCGCGGATGCGGGCGGCCTTGCCGACGCGATCGCGCAGGTAGTACAGCTTGGCGCGATGGACATCGCCGTGGCGCATGACCTCGAGCTTGGCGATCTTGGGGCTGTGCAGGGGGAACGTACGCTCAACGCCGACACCGAAGCTGATCTTGCGGACGGTGAAGGTCTCGCGGGAGCTGCCGCCGCTCAGACGGATGACGTCGCCCTCAAAGACCTGCAGGCGCTCGCGGTCGCCTTCCTTGATGCGATAGTGAACCTTTACGTGGTCACCAGACCTGAGCTGGGGGATGTCATCCCTCATCTGCTGGCGCTCGATTGCGCGAATGTAGTCCATCGTTGTACCTCGTTTTTCTCTAGAGGTGCCGCCATGCGTGAGCGACACATAGGTTTACACACAAGCGAATAGTATAGGCGAGCGCAGGCTCCGTGACAAGAAACTCATAAGTCAATTTCTGCGCTGCCCATCTCCTGCACACCCTGCCGGCCTACTGGCCGAGGCCCCAGCCCCGCGGGACGTAGAGGCGCTCGTACATGCGGATGGCGTAGCGATCCGTCATGCTCGAGATGAAATCGCAAACCTGCACGTCAATGGGGTCATCGTGCAGCGTGTACTCATCGGGCACCTCGTCGGGATGCGTCACGTAGTACGTGAAGAGGCTCTGCACCACGCGCTCGGCCTTCGGCTCCTCGCTCTTGGCGTCGCCCGTCTCGTAGAGGTTGGCGTAGAGGTAGCTCCGCAGCTGGGTGAGCGCCCGCCACACGCGCTCGGACATGGCGATGTCTCCCTCGACCGCGCTCGTGGCGATCACGTCGTGGACCATGGTCTCGATGCGCGCCGAGGCACCGCCACCGAGCACCTCGCACGCCTCCGCGGGCAGCATGCTCTCGCGCAGCAGGCCCGCCCGCTCGGCATCGTCTATGTCATGGCACACGTACGCGATGCGGTCGGCACGCGCGACGATGCGCCCCTCGAGCGTCATGGCCGCAAGCGGGCCCGTGTGGCAGCACATCCCGTCGAGCACCTCGAGGGAGAGGTTCAGGCCCTGGCCGTTCTTCTCGAGCAGGCGGCAGATGCGCACGCTCTGCTCGTTGTGGCGGAAGAGGTCGTTGGCGTCCTTGGTCCCCGGTTCGATGCCGCGGTAGTTGGCGCGCGCGACGCGCAGGGCACGCTCCCCCGCATGGCCGAACGGCGTGTGGCCCAGGTCGTGGCCCAGGGCGATCGCCTCCGTGAGGTCGACGTTCAGGCCCAGGGGCCCAGCGATGGCACAGGCCACCTGCGCGACCTCGAGGGTATGGGTCAGGCGCGTGCGGTAATGGTCGCCTTCCGGCGCGAGGAACACCTGCGTCTTGTTGGCGAGGCGCCTGAAGCTCTTCGAGTGGAGGATGCGGTCGCGGTCCTGCTGGAAGCAGGTGCGGAAGACGTCGGGGGTCTCCTTGCGCTCGCGCCCACGGGAGGCATCGGAAAAGGTCGCATCGGGAGAGAGGACCTCGTGCTCTCGCCTCTCGGAAGCTTCGCGCATGGTGACCTGCATGGCATCTCCTTTCCACGAGGCACATATTACTACTGCGATGGCCCCGCAAGCTGGGGAGATGCAGTTCGAATGGTCTAACACTATGAAAACCGCTGGGACGAGGGCGAAACGCCGTGACCATGCGTGCTTTGCAAGCGCAACGTCGCAAACGCAGGGCGATTTCTGCGACCTTAAACAGGAGCCTCGCAATGTCGCAACACCCTGCGCAACGTCGCACAGAAAAAGGGAGGGACCCGAAGGTCCCTCCCCTACGAGGACAGGATGTCCCGGCAGCTGCTAGACGCGCGGAGCGACGGTCTGGGCGCCACCGTTGGAGTTGATCTTGGCCTGGGCAGCCGCGAGGCGGGCGATGGGCACGCGGAACGGCGAGCAGGACACGTAATCAAGACCGAGGTCGTAGTACTTCTGGATGGAGTCGGGGTCGCCACCGGTCTCACCGCAGACGCCGCAGGTGAGGTTCGGGTTGGTGGACTTGCCGCCCTCGACGCCCATCTGGACCAGGCGCGCGACGCCGCGGTCGAGCGTGGCGAACGGGTTGGTCTTGATGAGCTTCTCGTTCATGTAGGTGTCGAGGAACGAGGACTCAACGTCGTCACGGGAGAAGCCGAGGCAGGTCTGCGTGAGGTCGTTGGTGCCGAAGGAGTAGAAGTCAGCGTACTTGGCGATGTGGTCGGCGGTGATGGCAGCGCGCGGCAGCTCGATCATGGTGCCGATGGGGATCTCCAGCTTGACGCCGTACTCAGCCTCGACGGCGGCGATGTCAGCCTCGCACATGCGGCGGAGGTGCTTGAGCTCCTCGGAGAAGGCCACGAGCGGGATCATGATCTCGGGCTTGGCGTCAACGCCCTCCTTGATGAGCTCGGCAGCAGCGCTGGCGATGGCCTTGAACTGCATGTGGTTGAGCTCGGGATACAGGAAGCCGAGGCGGCAGCCACGGGTGCCGAGCATGGGGTTGGCCTCCTGGAAGGAGTCGAGCTGCTTGAGCAGGGCGGCCTTGACGGCGATGGCGGTCTCAAGCTCCTCGTTGACCTGGGTCAGGCTGTCGTCGACGGAAGCGGCGGCCTCGAGAGCCTTGGAAGCAGCCTCGAGCTTGGCGATCTCGACCTCGAGCTCGCGCGGGCTGTCGAGGAACTCGTGCAGAGGAGGATCGAGCAGACGGACGATCACGGGCAGGCCCTCCATGGCCTTGAACATGCCAAGGAAGTCACCCTTCTGGGCCTCGCCGAGCTTGGCGAGGGCGTCAGCCTTGACCGCGGGGTCGTCGGCGAGGATGAAGTTCTGGATGAGGTACTTGCGCTCACCGAGGAACATGTGCTCGGTGCGGCAGAGGCCGATGCCCACGGCGCCGTTGTCGCGGGAGAGCTGGGCGTCGTCGGGGTTGTCGGCGTTAGCGCGGACACCCATGACACGGCCGCGGTCCTCGTTGAAGCGGATCTCGTCAGCCCACTCGAGGATGGTCTGGAGGTCGCCGCCGAGCTCAGGACGGACGAGCTTGGCCTCGCCAAGATAGACGTTACCGGTGGTACCGTCGATGGAGATGACGTCACCCTCGTGGAGAGCGATGTCGGTGCCGGCGATGGTGCAGACCTTGTTGGGGGCATCGATCTGGAGAGCCTCGACGCCGCAGACGCAGGGCTCGCCCATGCCACGGGCGATGACGGCCGCGTGGGAGGTCTTGCCACCGTGAGAGGTCAGGATGCCGTCAGCGGCGTCCATGCCGGGCAGGTCGTCGGGCGTGGTCTCCCAGCGCACGAGGATGCACTGCTTGCCCTCGGCGGCGTACGCGACGGCGTCCTCAGAAGAGAAGACGACGGCGCCCACGGCAGCGCCCGGAGAGGCGTTGAGGCCCTTGGCGACGACTTCGCGGCCCTTGATGTCGGCAGCGTCGAACTGCGGGTGCAGGAGCTGGTCGAGCTGCTCAGGAGCGACGCGCATGACGGCCTGCTCCTTGGTGATGCGGCCCTCTTCGTACATCTGGATGGCGACCTTGAGCGCGGAGAGCGCGGTGCGCTTGCCGACGCGGGTCTGCAGCATGTAGAGCTTGCCCTGCTCGATGGTGAACTCGAGGTCCATCATGTCCGCATAGTGGTCCTCGAGGATCTCGAAGACGTGGAAGAGCTCGTTGCCTGCATCCTCGAGGCCCGGGACCTGGGGGAGGTCAGCGATGGGCTCGGTGTTGCGGATGCCAGCCACGACGTCCTCGCCCTGGGCGTTGACCAGGAAGTCGCCGTAGCGCTCGTTGGTGCCGTCAGCCGGGTTACGGGTGAAGGCGACGCCGGTAGCGGAGGTGTTGCCCTTGTTGCCGAAGGCCATGACCTGGACGTTGACGGCGGTGCCGAGGGAGTCGTCGATCTTGTTCTGCTTGCGGTAGAGGATGGCGCGCTCGGTGTTCCAGGAGCCGAAGACGGCCTGCTCGGCAAGGCGGAGCTGGAGGATCGGGTCGTGGGGGAAGACGGCCTTGCCGTCAACCTCGACCTCGGGGTACTTGGCGACGTCGACGTTGTCAGCGAAGATCTGCTTGAACGTGGCGACGAGGTCCTTGAGGTCGTCAGCATCGAGCTCGGTGTCGAGCTTGACGCCCTTCTCGGCCTTCTTGGCGGAGATGGCATCCTCGAAGAGCTGGCCGGAGACGCCCATGACGACGCTGGAGAACATCTGGACGAAACGACGGTAGGAGTCGTAGGCGAAACGGGGGTTGTCAGTCTGCTTGATGAGGCCCTGGACGGAGTCATCGTTGAGGCCGAGGTTCAGGACGGTGTCCATCATGCCGGGCATGGAGAACGGAGCGCCAGAGCGGTCGTCGGCGTCGCCGAGCTTCTTGCCCATGCGGTCCTCGAGGTCCTTGCGGTACTCGTCGATCTCGTCAAGAACGCCCTCAGGCCACACGTTGCCAGCGTTGGAATACGCAACGCAGGTCTGGCAGGTGATGGTGAAGCCAGAAGGAACGGGAAGACCCAGAGCGGCCATCTCGGCGAGGTTAGCACCCTTGCCACCGGTAATCCACTTGGCCTCGTCGACAGTCGCGCCAGCGACCTCGCTCACGTTGTTGCCGTCCTGGTCGAAACCAAAGCGGTACACATGCTTTTCAGCCATTGCCACACTCCAATCCATACTTACGCGGACGAGGTCCTGTCCTCGCCCATTTTTCCCATGAGAGCACCTGCAGCGGTCACCCGCAGCAGGCGCTCCATTAACCAAAGTTATAGTAGCAGACCAAAGAGGTACTATCCCTCTTCGATTTGAATCTGCGTACGACGTCCGGTCTCATACTTGGGCTCTTCACCAGTCAGCGTCGAGATAATCGTGATCGCAGGACCGAGCAGGTCGATCGAGGGGATGCCCCTCTCGTCGAGCTCGCGACGGATGTCACGACGAAGGTTGCGGTCGACGATGGTGTGGAACACTGCGACCTCAGCGCTGTCCTCGGTGTTGGCATCAAGATACTCGCGCACCATCTGGATGTCGTGAACGTTGCCAAGCTGCTTGATCGTGACGATCTCATCAGTGAACTGAGCAGCGGCAGCCTCAACGACGCCGACGGCAGTCTTGCCGCGAGCGTCCGAGAACACGAACACGATGGGCGGCTCCTCGGTAAAGATGCCTTCGATCGGGTCTGCCATCTTTTAAACCTCCATGTCCCCTGGCCGGATCAGGTTCTACCGGTCGTTTACTTGCCCTTCGAGAGTGCACCGATGTCGGCAACACCCGTAAAGACGCCTGAGAATCGGTTGAGCAATCTCAGACGATTAGACCTTATATCATTGT
>CACYAX010000100.1 GCA_902772435.1 uncultured Coriobacteriaceae bacterium
AGGCGCAATGTCCTGAATCATACATCAACAACTCCTGCCTGAAACAAATGTCCACCAGCAATATCTTCCGATACGGAACGAAGAAAACCCGGCACGGTGAGAGCGGCTGCCTGCGGAACCACGGACTGTACTTTTACGTTGTAGTCGTCGTAGGGGCTCGTGATGACCTGGAACGACTGGCGCCCGGGCTCGACGTCGCTGACGCCCTCGAGGTTCCGCAGTTGCTCGAGGTCGCTGTCGGTCAATCCGTAGGGAAACGCGATCTGGAAGTCGTGCAGGGAGCTCTCAACGCAGGCCTTCTCGACGGTGTCTTCCAGGGCGGGGGCCATCCAGTACATGCCCGTGAAGATTCCCACGCCGAGCGCGACGAACATGAGGATGGAGAAGAACGACACGATGGTCGCCTTGATGTTGGAGAGTAGTTCTGCGAACTGGGTGGGCTTCATCGGGCGTACCTACCAGACCAGGTCAGTCGCGTGCGCGGGGTGGCGATTGACGGTGACTTCGTGCATGCGGCCGTCGCGCATGCGCACCACGCGGTCGGCCATGCGCGTGATCTCCTCGTTATGCGTGACCATGACCATCGTCTTGCCGCCGCGGACGACCTCCTCCATCACCTGGAGGACCTCGATGCTGGTGGCGTAGTCGAGCGCTGCGGTGGGCTCGTCGGCGAGGATGATCTTGGGGTTCTTGACCAGCGCACGGGCGATTGACACGCGCTGCTGCTGGCCGCCCGACATCTGCGATGGGTAGTTCTTCTTGCGTTCCGAAAGCCCGACCACCTCGAGCGCGCGGTCAGCGTCCATGGGGTCGTCGACCAGCTCGGCGATGAGCTTGAGGTTCTGCAGGGCCGTGAGGTTGGGCATGAGGTTGTAGCTCTGGAAGATGAAGCCCACGTTGTCGCGCCTGAAGTCGGTGAGCTCCTTCTGGGACGCGTTGCTCAGGTCCTGCCCGAGGTAGGTGAACGTGCCCGAGGTGGCCTGGTCCATGCCGCCGATGATGTTGAGCAGCGTGGACTTGCCGCAGCCGCTCTCGCCGAGCAGGACGAGGAACTCGCCCTCGTAGACGTCGAGGTTGATGCCTTTGAGGACCTGCGTCACGATGTCGCCGTTCACGAACTCGCGCTTGATGCCGCGCAGGCTCATGATGACCTCTCCCGGCTCCCACGGCTCGCCGAGGGCGTCGTTCTCGTCGATGGCGATGGCGGCGAGCATGGCCGTGATCTCCATCATGTCGGCGGTCTCTTCGCGAATCTGGCCAGTCTCGACGGAATTCACGAACTGGATGACGCCGAGGTCCTCGTTCTTGCTGGAGAAGGGCACGCAGACCATGGACGCGATGTCCATGCCGTCGAAGTCGAGCGCGGTCTCGGCGTCGGGGTTTGCCGGGAAGTCGAGCCTGCGCTCCGCGTGCTGCGTCATGTAGACGCGGCCTGCGGCGCCCTCGCCGAGCCTGTGGGCCTTGCTGGTCAGGTCGATCGGGCCGATCCAGAAATAGGGGTGGAGCCGTGCGTCCCCTGCCTTGTCCAGATACCAGATGACGGCACTTTCGGCTCCGGCGTTCTCCACGATGGCCTTGAGACTGCCGTGGAGCGCCTCGTCGAGCGTCTTGGCGCTGGCGATGACGCTCTGCACCTCACTGATTGTCTTGTATGTGGTGAGCAGGGAGGCGTCCATGGTTTCCTTTCATGTGTTGCTACCCGGGCCCTTGGGGCTCGGGGCCGTGCCTATTCGATCGTTAGGATGCTGTCGAAACCCGTCACGGTGAAGATGTCCATCACCTCAGGCTGCACATCGCGGAAGATGAGCTGGTCGCCGTTCACGGCGGCGTGCTTGCACATGGTGACGATGACACGCAGGCCCGCTGAGGACACGAAGTCGCATTCGCTCATGTCGACGACGATGTCGCCCACTTCCTTTGCGTACCGCTCGACGATGAAGGACTCGAGCTGCGGTGAGGTGTTCGTGTCGAGCCTGCCGATCAACGAGAAGATGAACGGGTTGCGTTCCTGCTTGATGACAAGCTTCATATCCGGCCCTCCTTCATATCAGCTTTCAAACCATGTGCCACGTGTGTCGTACACTACCACTTCTTGATGATGGTCACGACGTTCGTGTCGTCCACGCGCTCGTAGGACATCTCGTCCACGCTGCGCTTGGCCATGAGGATGCCCAGTCCGCCGATGGGAACCTCCATGATGTCGTCAGGCGTGACGGCATCGGGTTTGGCGAGCGGGTTGAACGGGACGCCCTGGTCCACGATGTCGACCCTGATCGAGGGCGGCTCGGCGCTGTAGGTATAGCTCACGCGCACCGTGCCGGGGTCATCCGGCGTGGCATCGGGATACGCGTAGTTGGCCACGTTCACGAAGAGCTCCTCGATGGCGATGTCGAGCTGGCTCTGCGCGCGCAGGGGGCAGAGGCGGCGGTCGAGCTCGGTGTGGATGAACTTGTTGACGCGGTCCAGCTCGTCCAGACGGTCCGACACCACGAGCGTGGCGGTCACCTCGGGCGGGACGCCGACTTCAAGCGACAGCACCGTGATGTCGTCTGACTGCTCGGCACCGAGGGCGTGGGAGGCCACGTCCTGGCGCACGGTCTCCACCAGCTCGCGCGGGTGCAGGAGGTAGTATGCGTTCGCTACGTTCTCGAGACGCTGCTCGCCGTAGAGTTCTTCGTCGACGCTCATGGCTTCGGTCACCCCGTCCGTATAGAGCAGTAGCTGGTCTCCGATCGCGCAGTCGATCGAGTGCGCGCGGTACGGCATGCCGTCGAAGAGGCCGAGCGGCAGGCCGGAGCGCTTCTTCAGCCACTCCCACCCATTCTTCGTCCAAAGCAGCGGCGGGTTGTGTCCCGCGTTTACGTAGTCTATGTGACCGGTGGCGTAGTCGAGGGCACCCGCCCATACCGTCACGAACATGCCGGAGCTGTTGCCGTCGCACATCTGCCGGTTGGCGTTCTCGATGGCCTCGCCCAGCTCCATGCCGCTTTCCATGTAGTCGCGTATCTGCGTCTTGGCCTTCATCATGAAGAGCGCCGCGGGCACGCCCTTGCCCGACACGTCGGCGATCACGAAGCCCAGTTTGCCGCTCTCGGGCCCGGAACCCTCGCCGATGAGGAAGAAGTCGTAGAAGTCGCCGCCCACCTCGCGCGCGGGGTTCATGGACGCATAGATGTCGAAGCGCAGGATGTCGGGATAAGGCGGGAAGATCGAAGGCAGGGCGGCCTCCTGGATCGCCTTCGCGGTCGCCAGCTCGGCGTCCATGCGCGTCTCGGCCTCCTTGATCCAGCCCCTCAGCGTGTCGACGGTCGTGTTGATGCCCGTGGAGAGCGACTTGAACTCGATCGTGCCGTCGTCGGACACCTTGGCGTGGAGGTCCCCCTCGGTGATGCGCCCCAGCACGGCGTTGGTGGCGTCGATGCGCTTTCCCACGAGGCGGTTGAGCAGGTAGGACGAAAGCTCGTAGACCACGAGCAGGAGAATGAGCGTGGAGAGGGCGATCCATCCCATGACGCCGGAACGCTCGGCGAACACCATGTTCGACGGCCGCAGCGTCGTGACCGTGTAGCCGTCCTTGGTGTCGGCGAGCAGGTAGCCGATCTTCATATCCACGTCGTAGGTGGTGGAGTTCTCGAGGTTGACGTTCAACGACGTCGTCTTCGAATTGATGCGCGCGTCATAGACCACGCGCCGAACCTGTCCGGTCTCGACGCTCTTATGGATCTCGTCGATCACGTCCTCTTCACCGAAGCAGTCAGAGAGGTTCGTGAAGTCCGAGAGGCGATACGCGTCGCTGAGGATGAGCGTGTCGCCGGCGGAGACGAGCACAAGCCCGTCCTCGTATTCGGAGTAGCCCCACAGGAGGCTGTCGGACGAAACCGAATTGATGAAGTCCGTGATGTACTTGTCGTCGGTGATCTTGTCGGCGACGTTGAGGGAGTCGAGCAGGTCGAGCAGGCTCTGTGCGCGAGCGTCTGATTGGGAGAGCTGCGTGAGCACGTAGGAGACCTCCCCCGTCATGTCCTCGCTCGCCTCGCTGAGCTCGCCAATGGTGACGGATGTGAAGCTGACGGCGGAGGTCACCATGAACACGATCAGCACGACTATGGAGAGGCATGCCCCGAAGAGGGGGCGAAGGCCGATCGTCTCCGTGCGGCCGAGCTCCCTTCGCGCGATTGCGTCAGCAAGGACGCAAAGGACTGCCATGAGGATTGCGTCGAAGAACGCCTGGACATCGATCTCGCCGAGGCTGAGGACGGAGCGGATTGCATGGTCGGTGATGTTGACCTCGTCAGTGCCTCCGGCAGCAACGGCGTTGGAGATGGTCTCCTCAAGGACGGTAGCGATGGCGTTGCCCGTGAATCCGAAGGTGTAGACGATCGAAACGAGTATGCAGGGGAGGCATAGGTAGACGACGCGCCTGATCTTGGTGGGATTGTTGCGCAGGGCGAGGGAGAAGAGCAGGCCCAGGAGCAGGCCCGAGAGCGCGAGCATGCAGACCGACGTAAACGGAGTGACGAACGTGAGCTCGTAATAGTCGAGGGGCATCAATATCGCGTGCGCCAACAGGAACGCTCCCGAAAGGAAGCCGAGCAGCGTGCCCGCGAACGTGCCGAGGAGCAGCGAGCCGAGCGCTATGGGCAGGAGCAGCACGACGATGTAGGCAGACTTGACGCCGAGGTCGAGATTGAGGAAGCCCGTCTGCGTAAACGCGAGCGTGACGCTGAGGACCGCCAGCGTGACGAAGGCCGTTTTGCGGATCAGGCTCACGCTGTCGGCGAGAACGCCCTTCCACTTGAACCCCCGCAGCCTCTCCTTGGGTCGCTTGGCAGGGGCGGGAGCACTTGCTGCCGCAGGCTCCTTGTGGGACCCGCTTATGGAAAGCGCCTCGTCCAACGCCTCGTCGAGGACCTTGCCCGCGTCGATTTCCTTCTTCCTGAGCATCTGGAGAAGCCCTTTCGCCTCGCGTTGATGTCACTGTCCCTCTATGTTAATACGCGCGTGCCAGCAACAACTCTTGATGTTTGCGAAATGGCTGCCGCTATTTGTGTTTCGCCGCACGTAAGCGGGTTGTTCCCAACGCCTTCCGAGCCGTTAGTAGGGAGCCCCGAGGGGAGGGACGAGCTTGAGCCGGGCCCACATGACCTGCTTCTCGTGCGGGTCGCCAAGCGCCGCAGCGAACCCGCCGAGGTTGATGGCACGGATTCCCAGCAGCTGGGCGGGCTTTCCGGGCACGAGCATCGCCTGCTCGAAGTCATCGAGCGCGGCGAGGTCATCGGCGTAGGTGTTGCGCACCGCGTTCGCGGCCTCCTCGTCGCAGATGATGAGGGTGGAGGGGTCGAGGACGGCGATGGCCTCGCGGAGCAGCAGCGGGTCGAGCGTATCGCCGTGCGCGTCCACGCTGAGCAAGGCGCACCATTCCTCGGGGGCGTAGCCCAGGGCCGCGAGCGATGCCCTGAGGGCCTTGCCGTCGGCACCGCAGAGGGGCGAGCCCTGCGCGAGCTCCTCCTGCTCGGGGGCGCCCTTGAGGAAGAGCACCGGCGAGAAGGCGTTGCCTGCCATGATGGCGCCCTGCGCCGTGAGCGCGCCCAGCTCCTCGCGCGCCTTCGCGGCGTATGCTGCCTGCCTGTCCGCTCTGCCTGTCTGCATGGTGCCCCCGCTTGTGAAGTCAGCCTGACGTAATCCCCATTTTCTCACTCTGAGGTGATGATTATGGGCGCGACGGGGTATAACTCTTCTCATGCAATGGTAGAAGTACGTGCGGGCTCGCGCCCGCTTATGAAAGGAGCCGTTCATGGCACAGGCAGTGACTACCGCTACGTTCGAGGATCTCGTTATCAAGTCCGAAAAGCCCGTCCTCATCGACTTCTGGGCAACCTGGTGCGGCCCCTGCCGCGCTCTTGGTCCCGTGGTCGACCAGATCGCGACCGAGATGGCCGACAAACTGACCGTCCTCAAGTGCAACGTCGACGACGAGGGCGAGCTGGCCCAGATGTTCCGTATCGTCTCCATCCCCACGCTCATCCTCTTCAAGGGCGGCAAGGCCGTACATACGATGGTCGGCAACATGCCCAAGGCTGACCTCGTGGCAGAGATCGAAGCGCATATCTAAGACCGCAGCTCGGTGCACGAGCGCCGGCAGAGCGTGGTGGCCGTTGGGCGAAATAACCGCCCAACGGCCACCACGCGTTTTGCGCCTATGAACAATCTGACGAAAGCGTTGGCTGGCCACGGCCATTCGTGTCGCCAAACTGGGCTATTCTTTATCCAAGCACGCGTGTTACAGAGAGGGGGTGCCTGCCATGCTGAGGGACGTGATACGCGCCACGGTGAGTCTCATCAAGAGAAACCGCTCCATGGTGATCATGAGCGTCGCGCTCGTCATCTTCCTCGCGGTGCTCATGCGCCTGCGCGGCGACAAGATCGCCTACCTCGACAACATGGCGTACTCCTTCTTCGTGCTGCGCCTGAGGCGCCCCTGGCTCACGCCCATCATGGAGTCCATCTCCAACCTGGCCATGCCCGTGGTTCTCGCGGTCATGCTGCTGGTGGTCGAGGCGTTCGCGCCGGGGCGCAGGCCCGGCCTGTGCGCGGGCATCAACCTCGTGCTGGCGGTGGGCATCAACCTGCTGCTCAAAGAGATCGTGCAGCGGCCGCGCCCTGACGAGACGATCCGCCTCGTCACGGAGAGCGGATACAGCTTCCCCTCGGGCCACTCCATGGTCTCGATGGCATTCTACGGGCTGCTGCTCTGGATGGTGTGGCGCTACGAGAAGGACCGCGTGGTCAAGTGGACCTGCATAACGGGCTTCGCGTGCGTGATCGCGCTCGTGGGCATGAGCCGCATCTACCTGGGCGTGCACTACGCGTCCGACGTGATCGCGGGCTTCTGCGTCTCCGTGGTGTGGCTTGGCATCTACACCAAGGTGGCCGTCCCGCTGCTCATCGGAGACGAGATCCACGAACCCGGCGAGATTGACGTGCCGATCATCACGCGCGGGGAGAACCGCGACGCCATCGCCGCCGAGAAGCGGGCCGCCTTGGAGCGCGCGCAGGCCGCCGCCGACGCCAAGGACGACACTCCCAGCGCAGCAGAACCCGTCAGCGGGGGAGACGAACCTGACCCCGCATGACGCCCTCATTTGCGCTACCCTTGCTACATACGGGGGCGTGGCGAAATTGGCAGACGCAGGGGACTTAAAATCCTCCGACTTCGGTCTTGCGGGTTCGAACCCCGCCGCCCCTACCACGAAACAACGGGCTCCCGCAACGGGAGCCTTTCTTGTGCGGGCGTGTTGCACGGGTTCGAACCCGGGAGGGCGCGAACGTCCGGTGGACGTTCGCGGGCGGAG
>CACYAX010000101.1 GCA_902772435.1 uncultured Coriobacteriaceae bacterium
TGAAGTCCCAGGCCTTCAGACCGTCGTCAACGCACGCGCACTCGTTGTTGTCGAAGTAGATCCAGCTCCAGTGGCCGTTGTAGGTGTACGGCGTACCGTCCTCGTTGGTGTACTCACCAGAGGTGTCGATGACGGAGTCGGAGGTGGACACGTGCAGGTTGGAGGCACCGGCAGCCTTGAGGCGCTCGATGGTGGGCTCCTCGTGTTCCGAAGGAATGACGGTGGTGTCGTCCTTGGAGTACACGAAGTACATCGGCACGTCCTTGACTCCCGCGATCTGCTCGTCGCTGATGAGGGCGTCGGGGATCGCCTCGCAGATGGGGACGAGGCCAGCGTACTTGTCAGGACGGTGGAGGCCCATCCAGAGGGTCATGAAGCCGCCGTTGGAGCAGCCGGCAAGCACGATCTTCTCGGCGCCGACGAGGGTGGCTTGGGTGTCGATGAAGGACTCCAAGGCCTCGGTGTAGTAGGACTTGACCTCAGTGGAGTTCTCGGCGCTGATGTAGGTGTGCGTACCGTCGATATCCATCCAGATGGTGGGGCACTGCGGAGCGACGACGCTCGCGCCGCCCACGGTCTGCTGGAACTCGTCGCTCGAGAGGGCGACGACCTTGTTGGCAAGGACGGTGACGTAGGGATCGGTGGCCTCGGTGCCGCCTTCGCCGGCGCCATGCAGCCAGACGACGAGGTTCTTGGAGTCGGGCTGTTCCCACGACGCGTAGTTGAAGGACATGGTGGTGCCGTCGGCGAGCTGGTGGTCGCTACCACCGAGGATCCAGCCAGCCTCTTCGGCAGAATTGGTGCGGCTGCCTTCGGCGGCGACGATCTCGGTCACGGGGGTGCCGTTGCTGGTGAGGGCAGCACCCTCGGCCAGGGCGATGTTCAGCTGGTAGGGCTCGCACCAGGTGTTGTAGCCCGTGGCCATGGTGTACAGGAACGGGGAGCCGTCATTGGGAGAGCAGTAGAGCTCGAGGGTGATGGTGCCGTCCTCGTTGAGGGTGGCAGAGGTGACCTTGCGCTCGAAGTCGGCCTCGATGACGGGGAAGTCCTCGGCGGTCCAGTCGGTGGCCTGCTTGTGCTCGGTGACGACGAGGTCCTCAGCCGAGATGGCGTCAATCGGGTAGTCGGGGGTCAAGACGACCTTGTCGACTCCCGCGCCCCAGTCGTAGCCCTGGATGTGGAGGTCTTCGGAGAGGTTGATGGTGCCGGCGAAGTCGCTGCCTCCGTCGGTTGTCGCCGTGCCGGTCCCGCCAGACGTGCCGCCACCGCAAGCGGCGAGCAGGGTGCTCGCGGCGAGGGCGCTGCCACCGAGGAACGAACGACGCGTGGTTGTGGGCAGTTTCATGGTGTCTCCCTTTCTCCCTGGCAGTGCCGTGGGCCGGTTGCCCACGGGACATACCTTGTATAAACGCTACTACGAGAAAGACTGGTGTCTTTGTAACAGATGCCCACGAGGCGGCAAAAGGGGCATATGGCTCGGCAAATAAGGTGGTGAGGCATCATAGGCTCTCTGGGAACGTATTAGGAGTCAGCGCCGTGATAGTTCACGCAGAGACAGGGGCCGTCAGCGGATTGCCTGAGCGTGTGACGAGCGGACATGCCCTGTCCCGCCGAAAGAGGGATGCTCCTTTGGGCGCACGACGCCGCGCAGCGGTATCATGGAGGCATTGAACGCGCGTCGAAAGGGGAGGGCATGTCCATCTCGAAGATCGTCGTCACGGGTGGCCCGTGTGGCGGCAAGACCACGGCGCTCAGCCGCATCCAGCGCGACCTCACGCATCTTGGCTATACCGTGCTCATCGTCCCCGAGACGGCGACCTCGCTCATCTCCGGCGGCGTGGCACCATGGACCTGCGGCACCAACGAGGAGTACCAGATGTGCCAGATGCGCCTGCAGCTCGAGAAGGAGCGCATCTTCGAGCAGGCCGCTGCCACGATGCCCAACGACAAGATCGTGATCGTCTGTGACCGCGGCGAGCTGGACAACAAGGCCTATATGAACGACGAGGAGTTCACCCACGTGCTCGCCTATCTCGGCAAGACCGAAGTCGAGCTGCGCGACGACTACGACGCGGTCTTCCACCTGGTCACGGCCGCCAAAGGTGCTGAGGAGTTCTACACGCTGGAGAACAACGAGGCCCGCTACGAGAGCGTCGAGGAGGCGGCCGCGCTCGATGACCGCTTCATCGAGGCCTGGACGGGGCACCCGCACTTCCGCGTGATCGGCAACGAGACCGACTTCGAGGAGAAGATGCGCCGCCTCATGCGCGAGGTCACCTATTTCCTGGGAGAGCTCGCCCCCTACGAGATCGAGCGCAAGTTCATCATCGAGTTCCCCGACCTCGCCTGGCTCGAGAGCCAGCCCACCTGCCAGCGCGTCGAGATCATCCAGTCCTACCTGCGCAGCGAGCCCGACCGCGAGGTGCGCATCCGCAAGCGCGGCTCGGGTGACAACTGGATGTACTACCTCACGGAGAAGACGCTCGTCGAGGGCAAGAAGCGCATGGAGACGCGCCGCCGCCTGACCGACCGCGAGTACCAGACCCTGCTCATGCAGGCTGACCCGGCGCTGCGCCAGATCAGCAAGATGCGCTACTGCCTCACCTATGCGGGCCAGTACTTCGAGATCGACGTCTTTCCCTGCTGGGATGACCAGGCAATCTGCGAGATCGAGCTCACGGCCGAGGACACCGAGGTCAACTTCCCCGAGCAGATCCGCGTCATCCGCGAGGTCACGGGCGACCCCACATACCGCAATGCCGTGATCGCCTCCAAGCCGAGGGGCGCCACGCACTAAGGGCGTGCCCACATTACGGCCCGCCCTCTCAGGGGATGGGCCGTAGGGCAACCCATGCAGGGCGGTGGGGCGAAACGTCTACCGAAAAAATGGGAGGGGCGCAGGGCAATAGGGCGCCGCGCGCCTAGAATGGGCGGAGTGCCGAAAGCCTTCCGGCACGTCCATCTAGCCGCGCCATCAAAGGAGCCACCATGCGCGTTCTGCTTGTCTACAACGATGGTCTCATCGACTCGTTCGACACGATCTATGACCCCGACCAGGAATATGCCCACGCCCAGCTCATGACCTTCGTCGAGGAAGACGACGAGGTCGAGGGCCGCTTCAGGACCGGCATCGACCTGGTCCCCATCGTGCACACCCACTCGCACGAGATGCCCACCAAGCGCCGCCTCTGCACGGTCATCTTCACCTCGCGTTACCCGCACGGCTCGCGTCCGTCCATCGCCAAGGTTTGCAGCATGGTCGACGGCCTCGAGAAGCTCATCGTCAACGGCTCCGTCATCTGGGAGGGCGAGCCCGCGGCCTACATCGCTGACGACCACTACGAGAACATCTCCGTGTACGGCGGCACGCGCTAAGCGACACCCCCCCTTGTTCATGCGGACGCCCCGCGACCCGTGAGGGCCGCGGGGCGTTTTGTTTGGCGGACTCTTCCTACGCGTCTGGGAACCGGTTGCTCCTGTGAGCGCTCGGGTCCGGCGTGCGGGACCCTTCCGGAGCCAGGCGGGGCTCGCTCAGTCGTTCAGGGCTTCGGAGAAGATGAAGAACGCCAGCACGAGCGGCAGGAGCACGACGGCTCCCTGTGCCAGGAACGCGAGTATGGCTACGGGCAGAAGGAGGATGCCCAGCAGCGAGAACGCGGCACGCATCGTCCAACCCAGCAGCTTGAACACGATCCCCAGCACCCACCCTACGAGGGGGAAGACGCAGAAGAGAGCCAGCAAGACGACGACAGCGGTGAGCATTGAGACCATTCCTTCGTGGCCAGGTGCGCGGGCCCCATGCCCGCGCGTACAACCATAGGTATACCCGACCAGGATTAACCAGAGGTGTAGGCAGGATTAATCTTGCCGGCCCGCAGGACCGTCCCGCTTACCCGACGCGAGGGCCGTGCGTAACGACGGAGTAAACGCCCGAAATCTCTGCGTGCCAGCTCCCCGTGCAGATGTATCATGGAGTCCCGTAGGAAGCGAGCAGCATCTACGGGAGGCAATCATGACCAAACATATCTTCGTCACCGGCGGTGTCGTTTCGGCCCTCGGCAAGGGCATCACGGCTGCGTCGCTTGGTCGTCTGCTCAAGGCGCGTGGGTACCACGTGATGATGCAGAAGGCGGACCCCTATCTCAACGTGGACCCGGGCACCATGAGCCCCTTCCAGCACGGCGAGGTCTTCGTGACCGAGGACGGCAAGGAGACCGACCTCGACCTCGGCCATTACGAGCGCTTCATCAACGAGAACCTCACCTTCGAGAGCAACTTCACCACAGGCCTCATCTACCAGAGCCTCATCAAGCGCGAGCGCCGTGGCGACTTCCTCGGCGGGACCGTGCAGGTCATCCCGCACGTGACCAACGAGATCAAGGCGCGCTTCCGCCGCATCGAGGAGATGACCTCGGCGGACGTGGTCATCACCGAGCTCGGCGGCACCATCGGCGACATCGAGGGACAGCCGTTCGTCGAGGCCATGCGCCAGTTCCGCCGCGAGAAGGGTCCCGGCCAGACCCTCGTCATCCACGTGAGCCTCGTGCCCTACATCGCAGCCGCCCACGAGATCAAGACCAAGCCCACCCAGCACTCCGTGAAGGAGCTGCGCTCGATGGGCATCCAGCCCGACCTCATCGTGTGCCGCTCCGACCACGAGGTCGCCGCGGACGTGCGCGCCAAGATCGCGAGCTTCTGCGACGTGGACGAGACCTGCGTCTTCGAGAACTCCGACTGCGCCTCCATCTACGACGTGCCGGGCCACCTCGCCGAGCAGGGCTTCGACACCAAGGTCTGCGAGCTTCTCGGTCTCGACGTGCGCGACAGCGACATGAGCAGCTGGTACTCCTTCACGGAGGCCATGCACGAGGCTGCCGAGCTGCCTGATGTCACCCGCATCGCCGTGGTGGGCAAGTACACGCAGCTGCCCGACGCCTATCTCTCCGTCATCGAGGCCCTGCACCATTCGGGCGTCTACTACGGCCGCAACGTGCAGATCGACCTCATCAACGGCGAGGAGCTCGAGGGTGCCGACGTGGCGGCGGCGCTCGGCAGCTATGACGGCGTGCTCGTGCCGGGCGGCTTCGGCCACCGCGGCGTGGAGGGAAAGATCGCGGCGGCGGAGTACGCGCGCACGCACAAGGTGCCCTACCTCGGCGTCTGCCTGGGCCTGCAGGTGGCTGTCGCCGAGTTCGCGCGCAACGTCTGCGGCTTTGCCGAGGCCAATTCCACCGAGTTCGCCCCCGACTGCGCCTATCCCGTGATCGACCTCATGCCCGACCAGGAGAACGTCGATGACAAGGGCGGCACCATGCGCCTGGGCGCCTACCCGTGCAAGGTCGTTGAGGGCACGCTGGCGCGCGAGGCCTATGGAAGCGAGCTCATCTACGAGCGCCATCGCCATCGCTACGAGGTCAACAACGCCTACCGCGAGCAGCTGCGCGCCGCGGGCCTCGTCATCAGCGGCCTCTCGCCTGACGAGCGCCTGGTGGAGATGGTGGAGCTGCCCGAGTCCCAGCACCCGTGGTTCGTGGCGAGCCAGGCCCATCCCGAGTTCAAGAGCCGCCCGAACGTGCCGTGCCCACTCTTCCGTGAGTTCGTGCGCGCCTCCATCGCGCACCACGAGGGCGTGGACCGCCGCGCACTCTCCGTCATGGGCGTTCCCGTGATTCCCGACCAGCCCACGAAGCGAGCATAGCGTGGCTGTGCGCAGGCCGACAAGCCTCTCGACCTTCAGGGTCTCGCTTCCCGACGAGCCGCCCACCGCGCTCTCGCGCGCGGCTGACGACTACCTCGGCTACCTCTCCATCGAGCGGGGCAGCTCGGAGAACACGGTGGAGGCCTACGGCCGCGACCTGCGGCGCTATCTGGCATACCTGGCGGGGGAGGGCATCACCGAGCCTGACGAGGTGACGACGGCCGCGGTCGAGGGGCACATCCGGGCGCTCGAGGAGGCGGGCCTCGCGCCCACCTCGATCGAGCGGGCGGTCTCGGCCGTCAAGGGCTTCCACCGCTTCATGGTGAACGAGCAGCTCACCGAGGTGCACCCCACGGCAGACCTGGTGCTGCCCAGAAAGCCCGACCGCCTGCCCGACGTGATCTCGCACGAGCAGGCCTTCGCCCTCCTCGACGAGAAGATGTTCGCATGGCACGGGGGACGCACCTCGCGCCGCGAACGCCTCGGCGAGGCCGCGCTGAAGCGCGACCAGGCCATGCTCGAGGTGCTCTACGGCTGTGGCCTGCGCGTGTCTGAGCTCTGCGGGCTCGACATGGGCGACGTCCTCTTGCACGACGAGCTCCTGCGCGTGTTCGGCAAGGGCTCCAAGGAGCGCGTGGTGCCCATCCTGGGCACGGCGGCGCGCGCCTTGGCGGCCTACCTCGAGCAGTGGCGGCCCGTGCTGGCAGAGGGGCATCCCGTGACGCCCGCGGTCTTCCTCTCGGCGCGCGGAACCCGCATCACGCGGCAGGCCGTGCATGGCATCGTGGAGCGCTACGGCAGCTACGCCGGCATCGAGGGCCTGCATCCCCACACGCTGCGGCACAGCTGCGCGACGCACCTGCTCGAAGGCGGCGCCGACCTGCGCATCGTGCAGGAGCTCCTAGGCCACGCGGACATCTCGACCACGCAGCTCTACACGCACGTGGACCGCGCCCACGTGCGCATGGTCTACCTCGAGGCCCATCCCCGCGCCCACGCGCGGGCGGAATAGGGGTGTGGGCAAGCGCTCCCCGCGTCGGCACGGCCGGCATGCCCGCTGCCCCGCCTTGGGAGGAACAGGGCGCTTGGGGTGGGTATCCCACCGCCGCTCCACTATAATGGTCAAGTTCGTGATGCTCGCTGAGAGAAGGAGACCGCATGTCTTGGTTTGAAGAGAGCGTTGCCTATCAGATCTATCCGCTGGGGCTCTGCGGGGCGCCGTATGAGAATGACGGCGTGCTCGAGCACCGGCTCCTCAAGCTCATCGACGACGGCTGGATCGAGCACATGGCCAAGCTCGGCGTGAGCTGCCTCGTACTGAACCCCGTGTTCGAGAGCGAGGCCCATGGCTATGACACCATCGACTACGGCAAGGTGGACTGCCGCCTCGGCACGGCTGACGACCTGCGCCAGGTGGTGGACGCCTGCCACGAGAAGGGCATCCGCGTGCTGCTCGACGGCGTGTTCAACCACGTGGGCCGCCGGTTCTGGGCCTTCGAGGACGTGCGCGAGAAGCGCGAGAGCTCGCCCTACGCAGGCTGGTTCAACATCGACTGGGGCTCCAACAACGAGTACGACGGCGAATACTATGACGCGCGCCTCGAGATGCCGGGTTGGAACACCGTGGGCTTCAAGGGCGACCGC
>CACYAX010000102.1 GCA_902772435.1 uncultured Coriobacteriaceae bacterium
AGACGGGTTCCTGCGAAATCGCAGGCCGTCAGTTATTTACGAATGAACACGTAGGCAGAGCGCCCGGTGCAGTTCCACTCGGTATCTCCTCCGGAAATCATCTAGAGTTCCTCATCCGAGAGGGTGTAGCCCTCTTCCTTCTTTCCCTCATCGGAAAGCTCGCAACCCTCTTGCTTTACGAACGCCGGGCGTCGCGAAGCCCCCGCACGCACCTTGACCTTCTGCTATTCGACCAGGCTGTCGCTGAGCCCCATGCCCTGCGCAATCGTTCGTACCGCCGCTGGCGCCCTTAGCACTTCCCCCGTCCCTCATATCTCATGCCAATATCTTCGTAACCGATCAAGCCACCGCTGATGTCTGTACTCGCCCGAGAGCTACAGCCTTGAGGAAAAGAGGGGGATCTGCAACGACATGATTATCACTAGCAAGGTCGTGCTCGACGCAATGCGCGGACGACCTCCTACAGCACCGAGTGTCCTGGGACGTCACAATCCGAGCGAGCACCCCTTTGGTCAGTTTTCCTGTCCCTTTTCATCGGACAAGCCCTAGCCTCGGGTTCCCTCAAACGTCACCAAACCCGTCGGCAGCTCGACGGTGCCCCTAATCGAATCGCCGTCGCGCGTGCCCTTGATGCGCGCCTCGGCCTTTCGGAAAGCCACCTTCACGAGCGCGGTTGCCTCGAACCCATCCGCTGTTACAATGCCCCATTGTACGGGCTGCTTCTTGCGGAGAATCTCCATGTGCCCGCCGAGCGTGGTGCCGTCCACTTCAAGCACAAGCTTCATGTTCGATTTGCCCATCGGCCCCTCGAACGCGCAATCCCACGAGCCGGCCAAGCCCGGGTCGGGCTCCCCTCCCTCGTCGATATCGGAGGCTGCGGGGCCTGTCGTGGCAACGGGCGCTTCGAACCACTCGGGTTGCGGCACGAGCGGAAGCTTCGCCGCCGAGTCGCGTTCGGTCACGTGGTCTGCTGGGTCGACGATGAATTCCCGATACTGCGAGGACAGCTCGTAGTGCATCTCGCCCTCCACCACGAGGGGATCTTCGCCCGGGCGCTCGATCGTGAGCTTGCCGATGGCGGCGTGGCGCGAGATGGAGGGCGCCGCGCCCACGCTTCGAAACGCCGCTTGGATGGCGGCGGGCGCCATGGCGTACTGGTCGTTGCCCACGAGGAAGCGAAGCTCGGTCAGCTCGTAGCGCACCTTCACCCCATCGCGCTCGAAGCGGTACACCATGTGGGACGGCAGGGTCTTGCCGGTCTGCTCTAGCACGAACTCGCCATCCATCCGGATGTCGACGCCCGGGCCCATCTCCACGTTGTCGAACACGACGTTGCCCTGCGCGTCCTGGACGCAGAACCAGGGGAAGCGCACGTTGCCCGTGGCGTCATTGGACACGCTGTCGAACACGAGGATGGTGTAGCCGTCCGATTGCTGACGGCCCCAAAGCCACCGGTTCCAGAAGTTCAGCAAAAGGCCAGTGGCCCACTGGTGGTCGTGATATCCGCGCCCGCGCACCTGCCGCGTCTGCCCGTCGCGCACGAGCGTGCCGGAAACATCGCCGCGCGGCACGGCGCACAACCACGTGAAGTAGCTCTCATAGTCCTCGCCGAAGTCGACATAGGCAGTGCCAGGGCGCCAAGAAGCGGCGGTCTTCTTCAGCACCAGGTCCAGCGAGATGCCTTTCACGTCCTCGACGTGCACCTGATAGGTCTCCAGGTCCCCCCTGAACGTGTGCGGACCGATCTTCACGTCGCAACGCTCCTCGGAAAACGAGCAGTCGGCCTCGTCGAGGAACGCGAAATCGTTGATCTCGTGCCCATCGGGGAACTGAACGTTGGCGTAGAAGAACGGGTGCAAACCCTCCTCGGGGCTCCCGATTACGGGGTTGGTGGCAAAGTTCAGGTTGACCTTCGTGCCGTCGTCGAGGTCGGCGTCAAAGTACCACCACTCAATCCATCCTGGCTGCGCGCCGTTGCGCTTGCCGTCCTCCCAGGAGGCCACGATCTTTTGGTCTACGCCCATGCGCTCGAAGTCCTCCGCCTTGTTTCTCATTCTCGCGTTCGCCATGACGCCTTCCTTTCGTTGGAGCTTCTCCATGTCTCCAAAGTAGCTGTGCTCAGCCATATTTGTCGACCGATAAAACCCAATGAGCCGTACAGATAGGAAACACACTGTTTATAATAGTTCCGATAAGTGAACGTCATAACGGAGTTGTCACGGGGGCTGGCGCCCCGTTCGTGTTCATTTGGAGAGGAGGGCTCATGGGCGAGGACCTGCGCGTGGTGAAAACGAAACGCGCCGTCGAAGGCGCGATGGAAAAACTGCTCGCCGAGCGGCCGTTCGATGCGATCACCGTGCAGGCGATACTCGACGAGGCCCTGGTGAACCGCAAGACCTTCTACAGCCACTACCGCGACAAATATGACCTGGTGCGCAAGATGGCCGACGGCTTCTTTGCCGACATCGCCGCGCTCGTGGAGGCTCGCAAGCGTTACGACGTGGTGCCTGATAGCCCGTTCGGCGCGATGGACGCGCTCTACGGGTCGCTTCTGGCCAAGCGGAGGCTCGCGCTCGCGCTCTGGGACGTGAAGTGCGAGGGCCTCGATTTCTCGGGGGAGCTCGCCTCGATTGTCGAGGGCGCGTACCTGTCTCATTTCGGGAAGGCCGGAGCTGGCGACCCAGTTCTGCAAGCGAAGCTCGCGTCGGCGATGGTGGTTGCAATGCTGCATTACAGGCTGGAGGCCGGCGAGCCCTTCACCGCCGCCGATATCCACGCTGAGCTCGACGTTCTGCACCGCCGGGTCTCGGGCTCTCGTTGAGCTTCCACGAACCCGAAGCCGCAGGATGAACACGGGTTGTCGTAAACACGGGTGCCCAAGGACGCTCTCCACGCCTCGCCCTCGTTGTTCCCCAAACGCGGAGCCATCGAGAAAACATTCTGGATGTCCCCTCGACGCTCATGGTCCCGAGAGAAGAAAGCAGGCCAGCCGCCTGAAAAAAGCTAGCTGACCTGCTGTAACGTTTGGTCGCGGGGGCAGGATTCGAACCTACGACCTCCGGGTTATGAGCACGCGTTTCGGTCCCGATTGGCCGTAAGCCTGTCCGGAGCTTGTGCCCCACAATCCTACTGCACGCCCACGTCGGGGTTCTGCTCGCCGAAGCGCTCCATGAGCATGCCGACGATCTCGCTGCGCGGCTTGCCCTTGGCCTCCTGCTCCTTGATGGTACGGTACGCCCGGAAGAACGTGGAGGGCCCCACCTCGCTCGCGAAGGTGCCGATGCCCTGGTTCCAGGCTACGAGCTCCATCACGTCGTCGAGTGCACCCGAGTCGCACCCTAGCGCGTACACTTTTATGAGCTCTCGGCTTGCCTGGCGCATGCGGCCGGCGCCGAGCGCGTTGGCCATCGACAGCAGCAGGCGCGTTTCCTGCGGCAGGTGGCGGCGCTCGTCGTTCCACGTGAGGTTCCAGAACTCGACAGCCAGGTCGGCTAGGTCGCCTTCTTGGCCATCATCTTTCCCATCGGCGTCTGCAGCATTTTGAACTTGCCGTTTATCTCGACCATGCCCGTTTTCATGAAAGGGTACTCCGCCAGGATGTCCGCCAGTTTCGTCTGCCCGTTGATCTCCATCTTCGATCTTCCTTTCATCAGTTGTGTTTACGATGTCTAACTTACAGATCTGGAGATTTCGATCCCGTTGTAATTACAACAGACGACGGATTTTTTCCCGGCTACCTTGTATCTCGGAAAGAGGTGGTTCGGATGATCAGAAGGGTCATACAGATAGACGAGGAACGCTGCGACGGGTGCGGCATCTGCGCCGATGCGTGCCACGAGGGGGCCATTGAGATCGTCGACGGTAAGGCGCGCCTCACGCGAGACGACTACTGCGACGGCTTCGGCGACTGCCTGCCGGGGTGCCCGCAAGGCGCCATTTCGTTCGTGGAGCGCGAGGCGGCCGCCTACGACGAGGCCGCAGTGCAGGAGAGCAAGCGCCGGAAGGCGGTGCAGGGGGTCACGACCATGCAAGTAAGCAACGACGGCCATGCGGGCGGCTGCCCGGGATCGGCCATGCGCAGCTTCGACCGAAGCGGGTCCGAGTCGGCCAGCCACGAGGTGCCGACAGCGGCGATGCCGCAATCGCAGCTCGCCAACTGGCCCGTCCAGATCAAGCTCGCGCCCGTGCAGGCGCCCTACTTCGACGGGGCCAACCTGCTCATCGCGGCCGACTGCTGCGCGTACGCCTTCGCGGCGTTCCACGACCGCTTCATCCGCAACCGCACGTGCGTGATCGGCTGCCCGAAGCTCGACGGGACCGACTACTCGGGCAAGCTCGCCGAGATCATCACCGGCAACGACGTGAAGAGCGTCACCATCTGCCGGATGGAGGTACCCTGCTGCGGTGGCCTCGAGCGCATGGCGACCGAGGCGCTCAGGCGCTCGGGAAAGTTCATCCCCTGGCAGGTCGTCACCTTCTCGCTCGACGGACGCATCCTGGACCAGTAGGGCGTTTCGGAACGAACGGGGAGGCCGTCTAAGAATAGCCCAAAGGAGTATCCCCCTTTTGGGCTATTCTTTGACGGCCTGGAGGTGCCAGCTCCTCGCCATAATTGCCCAGGGGAACACGTCCGCTCGGCTCACTCGTGGAGCATGAAGTGGCTGCGGCGCGTTTCGAGGACGCCCTCGCGCGCCATGCGGGAGAGCTCAGCTGACAGGGCGCTGCGGTCCACGCCGAGGTAGTCTGCGAGCTGCTGGCGATTGTAGGGGATGTCGAACTCGCGCGAGCCGGCGCGTTCCGCCTGGTCCGACAGGTAGGCGAGCACCTTGCCGCGGATGGTCTTGGGCGCAACGTGGAAGATTCGCCGCGAAAGAGCGAGGCTCTGCCGCGCGATGATGGCCGTGAGGTTCGCGGACGTACGGGCGTGGTTCGGGCACGCACGCGAGCAGGTGGTGAGCACCTTCGACACCGTGAGGAACATGATGCGGCAGTCCTCGGCGGCCACGACGTCTACCATGAGCGGCTCGTCGGGAATCGCCGCATACGCCTCGCCGAAGATCTGGCCCGACCCGCGCATGCCCATCACGCTCACGTTGCCCCAAACGTCCACGCTCTCGATGCGCACGGAGCCCTCGAGCACGAGCCCCACCTCGCGGATGCGGTCCCCCATCCGGTGTATGCGCTCGCCTGTCGAGTACGCGCGCTCGCGCATCCCCAAGCATCCGAGCATCCCCTCGATTTCCTCGACCGTCGACCCCTGGAACAGAGGCGTCGCTGCCAGCAATTCGCCGTCCCTCACGTTTCGTTCGCTCCTTCCCAAGAATCCGCCTCACATCGCGCCCAACCATTTGGCGAAAAGCGTTTCCTGATGTTGTAATTACAACATACATTCACGCCCGCGGTTGTTAACTTCTCCTCATCGGTTAAAACGAATCGGGAGAGAGGAACCTTATGAGCGAGAACATGTTTTGCTTCCAGTGCGAGCAGACGGCGAAATGCGAGGCGTGCACGGGCACGCGCGGCGTGTGCGGCAAGCCACTCGGCGTCACAGTCGCCCAGGACGAGCTGACCGGCGCGATGATAGCCCTGGCGCGCACGTGCCGGGCAACGGGCGCAGTGGGCGCCGAAACGTACCGCCTAATCGAAGACGGCCTGTTCGCGTGCGTGACCAACGTCAACTTCGACGAGGCCGACATCCGCGCGCTCACCGAGCGGGTCCACGCCGAGACCGCAACCATGGCCGCTGCCGGCAACTGCGTCGCAGAACCCGACTACGACATGGCCGACATCTGGGGTACCGACGAGGACATCCGCTCGTGCAAGTCGCTCGTGCTGTTCGGCATCCGCGGCGTGGCCGCCTACGCTTACCATGCTCGCGTGCTCGGCCGCACCGACGATGCAGTCGACGCCTTCTTCGTGGAAGCGCTCGCCGCACTTGCCGAGCCGGGTTCGGTCGACTCGCTCGTGCCGCTCGTGCTGAAGGTCGGCGAGGTCAACCTGGCCTGCATGGGCATGCTCGACGAGGCGAACACCCAGGCGTACGGCACGCCCGAGCCGACCGAGGTCACGCTCGAGGTCGAGCCCGGCCCGTTCATCGTCATCTCGGGCCACGACCTGCACGACCTGAAGCAGCTTCTCGAGCAGACCGAGGGCAAGGGCGTCAACGTGTACACCCACGGCGAGATGCTTCCTGCGCACGCGTACCCCGAGCTGAAGAAGTACGCGCACCTGAAGGGCAACTTCGGCACGGCCTGGCAGAACCAGCAGAAGGAGTTCGACAACCTGCCGGCGCCGGTGCTGTTCACCACGAACTGCCTCATGCCGCCGCGCGCGTCGTACGCCGACCGCGTGTTCGCGACCGGCCCGGTGGCCTACCCCGAGATCGCCCGCATTGGCGAGGACAAGGACTTCACGCCGGTCATCGAGCGCGCTCTCGAGCTGGGTGGCTTCGCCGAGGCGCAGCACTTCACCGGCATCAACGGAGGCTCGAAGGTCATGACGGGCTTCGCCCAGGGCGCCGTGCTCTCGGTCGCGGGCACGGTGGTCGACGCCGTGAAGTCGGGCGCCATCAAGCACTTCTTCCTGGTCGGCGGCTGCGACGGCGCGCGCCCGGGCCGCAACTACTACACCGACTTCGTCAAGGCGACGCCGGCCGACACCGTGGTCCTTACGCTGGCATGCGGCAAGTACCGCTTCAACGACCTCGACCTGGGCACCATCGGTGGGCTGCCGCGCCTCATGGACGTCGGCCAGTGCAACGACGCCTTCAGCGCCATCAAGATCGCGGTCGCACTCGCCGAGGCGTTCGGCTGCGGCGTGAACGACCTGCCGCTATCCATGGTGCTCTCCTGGTACGAGCAGAAAGCCGTCTGCATCCTGCTCACGCTGCTGCATCTCGGCATCACCAACATCAAGCTCGGCCCGACGCTTCCTGCGTTCGTGAGCCCAAACGTTCTCGCCTTCCTAGTCGAGAAGTTCCAAATCGCCCCGACCACTACGCCGGAAGCCGACCTCGCCGAGCTCCTCGGAGCGTAGGGGCAAGCTGACAGCGGGAGCGCCCCCTCGACCTTCCCGGGAGGCGCTCCCGCAAACACGCGCACCCCTGCCTGTTTTACCGGGACAGGGCCTGCTTTTGATCCCGGGGCAGGACTTTGCAAAACATGCAAGCTGAACCTACGCGCAATGCGCACCTACATTTCGCCCCAGCAGCCTCCGCGTTATGAGGTCGCGTTGTGTCCCGGCTCATGTGGTGTGCTTGAGATTAACGCGCAGCGATCCTGCGAATGCCCTCCAGGCTTGAAGCTTC
>CACYAX010000103.1 GCA_902772435.1 uncultured Coriobacteriaceae bacterium
TTACCTCGCGTAAGTCAGACTCGGGCCAACCTGGCGGAGACCCCCACAACTTCCAGTTGGACTTACCTCACGTAAGTCAAACTCAAACCAACCCGACGGAGACCCCCACAACCTCCGGTTTGACTTACCTCACGTAAGTCCAACTCGAACCAACCCAGGAGAGCCCCCTAGGACATCCTGATCCCGCGCCGCGCCCGCCGCGCCCCGCGCTACGCAAACTCCAAGTATGCACCCTTCATCGGAGACGCCGCGTGCTCCGAGAACAACCTCAGCGCCCCGCTGCGATACTTGAGCGCCCGCGGCCTCCACGCCGCCCGCCGCTCGGCCAGAATCCGCTCCATCTCCTCAGGCGGCTTGCGCTCGCCGCGCACGCCCACCACGTTGAGCGCGCGCCGCTCCACGGAAAGCTCGATCAGGTCACCCTCTTCTACCAGCGCAATCGGCCCGCCCGACGCCGCCTCGGGGCTGCAATGCCCGATCACCGGCCCGGTCGACGCGCCCGAGAACCGCCCGTCGGTGATGAGCGCGATGCTGCGCCCCAGCTCGGGGTCGGAGCTGATGGCCTCCGACGTGTAGAACATCTCGGGCATGCCGGACCCCTTGGGCCCCTCGTAGCGGATGAACACCGCCTCGCCCTTCTGCACCTTGCCGTGCAGCACCGCGTCGAGGCACTCCTCCTCGCTGTCGAACGGCCGCGCGCTGAGCACGGCCTCGAACATCTCGCGTGGGCAGGCGGTGTGCTTGATGACGGCCCCTTCCGGCGCGAGGTTGCCCTTGAGTACGGCGATCGACCCGTCCACGCCGAGCGCCTCGTCGTACGGGCGGATGATGTTGCGCCGCGTGAGCTGCTGGTGCTGCCGCGCGTTGAAGTCGTCGAGCCAGCGCTGGCAGCTTTCGTAGAACCCGCTGGCGCGGATCTCCTCCATGATGGCGGGCACGCCGCCGGCGTAGTAGAAGCATTCTGCAGGCCACTTGCCGGTGGGGCGCAGGTCGAGCAGGAAGTGCGCGCCACGGTGCAGGCGGTCGAAAGTGTCACCGTCGATCTCGATGCCCAGCTCATGCGCGATGGCGGGCAGGTGCAGCAGCGTGTTGGTGCTGCCCGAGATGGCGGCGTGCACGAGGATCGCGTTCTCGAACGACTCCTTGGTGATGAGGTCGGAAGGCCGCAGGCCCTCGCGGGCGAGCTCCACCGCGCGCTGGCCGGAGCGATACGCGTATTTGAGCAGGTCAGGGCTGGTGGCGGGGAGCAGTGCGGAGCCCGGCAGCGTGAGGCCCAGCGCCTCGGCCATGATCTGCATGGTGGACGCGGTGCCGATGAACGAGCACGCGCCGCAGCTGGGGCAGGCGTGGAGCTTGGCCCATGCCAGTTCGCTCGCGGGTATTTCGCCGCGTTCTGCACGTGCGGAGTAAACGCCCAGCTCATTGAGGGTGAGCATGCGCGGGCCGGCCTGCATTGTGCCGCCGCAGACCACCACGGAGGGGATGTCCACGCGCAGGAGCCCCATGAGGTTACCGGGCATGCCCTTGTCGCACGACGCGATGAACACGCCCGCGTCGAAGGGCGTGGCGTTGGCCTGGATCTCGATCATGTTGGCGATCATCTCGCGGCTGACCAGCGAATAGTTGATGCCGTCAGTGCCCTGGCTCTCGCCGTCGCACATGTCGGTGCAGAAATAGCGCGCGCCGAAGCCGCCGGCGTCGCGCACGCCCGCGCGCACCTGCTCGACGAGCTGGTCAAGGTGGCCGCTGCCGGGATGGCTGTCGCCGAACGTGCTCTCGATGAACACCTGCGGCTTGGCGAGGTCGGCTTCCTGCCAGCCCGTGCCGATGCGCAGCGGGTCGAGCTCGGGGGCTAGTTCTCGCATCTTTTGGCTGGTCAGCATGGGTGTCTCCTTGGGTTAGGGGGCGGACGGAATGGGGTGCGGACGGGCGTACGTGTGAGTGTACGGTTGTGCGGGGTGCGGGTGGGTGCTGGGTCGTGGGGACATGCAGATTGCGGGCAGCTGTTGGCTTGCGTGCCGCGAGTATGGTGCCAGTGGTGCGATGCACGGTTCGGCAGCTACGCGCATATTCGGTTCGCAGCCAGCGCCTTCCGTGCAACGAACGGCAGCTACCCGCGTACTACGTGCACAATCTGTGAAGCCTCGTGAACCAGCCACTTGATCTCGTCAAAGCGCCCCTCGCTGAGCAGCCTCTTGTTCACGAACCAGGTGCCGCCGCAGCAGAAGACCTTGCCGAACGAGAGGTAGTCGCGCACGTTGCCGGGGTTGATGCCGCCCGTGGGCATGAAGCGCACGGTGTGGTACGGGCCGGAGAGCGCTTTGATCATCGCCAGGCCGCCCGACTGCTCGGCGGGGAAGAACTTGAGGTGGTCGAGCCCCAGCTCGAGGGCGCGCTCGATGTCGCTTGGCGTGCAAACGCCGGGGATCATGGGCAGGTCGATGCTGTGCACGTGCTCGACCACGCGCGGATTAAGGCCCGGCGCCACGATGAACCGCGCGCCCGCGGCCTTGGCCTCGTCTGCCTGCTCGGGCGTGAGCACGGTGCCCGCGCCGACGAGCATCTCGGGATATGCGCTGGTCATGAGCCTGATTGCCTCTACCGCGTGCGGCGTGCGGAAGGTCACCTCCGCGCAGGGGAGGCCGCCTTCCATGAGCGCGCGGGCTAGGGGCAACGCGTCCTCCTCGCGCTCGATGACCACCACGGGCACGATGCCGATCTGCTCCAGCGTGCTGATGAGTTCGTCCATGGCTCCGCCTCTCCTCGGGGGTGAATCCAGTATGGCACGATGCGCTGACCTGCGGTGACGTGCCGTGCGCGTGCAGCTGCTTTGGCGCGCTCGCCCCCAGCTGGATACCGCTACCCGTTCGGCCTGCCGCCCGCACACGCGCTTGCTACACTACGAGGAGGCGCTGTTCTCGGGATGCGCAGCTAGGAGGCCGGTCGTCATGCGATTCACCAAACCGAAGGGCGTGCAGGTGCGCAACCTCGCCATCCCCGCGGGCGACCGCTGGATCCGCCTCGTGGTGGTGAGCCCCGAGGGCGTGGGCCTGGGCTCCCGCGTGCCGGGTGTGCTCTGGCTGCACGGCGGCGGATATGCGACGGGCATGCCGGAGATGGTCTACGAGTCGCGCGCGATTGACCTCGTGAGCGAGTGCGGCGCGGTCGTGGTCTCGCCCGCCTACACGCTCTCGCCGATCGGCCCGTACCCCAAGGCGCTCATGCAGTGCCACAAGACCCTCGTCTGGATGCGCGACCATGCCGCTGAGCTGGGCATTCGCGACGACCAGCTCATGGTAGGCGGGGAGAGCGCGGGCGGCGGGCTCTGCGCGGCCCTCTGCATGTATGAGCTCGACCACCAGGGCGTGCGCATCGCCTTCCAGATGCCGCTCTACCCGATGCTCGACTGCGAGGACACGCCCTCCTCGCGCGACAATCACGCGAAGGTCTGGAACACGCGGCGCAACCACCAGGCATGGGTGCTCTACCTGCGCAAACTTGCGAAAGATGAGCCTGTGCCGGCATATGCGTCGCCCGCGCGACGTGAGAGATATGCGGACCTGCCGCCGTGTTACACCTTCGTGGGCGACCTCGAGCCGTTCTACTGTGAGACGCTGGCGTACGTGGACGCGCTGCGGGCGGCGGGGGTTCCGGCAAACGTGGACGTTTACGAGGGCTTTTACCATGCGCGCGACATGTTCGAGCCCGACGATCCGGCGGTTCGCGCGGCGGCTGCGCGCTTTGTGGAGCGCTTCCGCGAGGCCTGCGCGCTCTATACGGCTCCGCAGGCGTAGCTGCCTGGCCTCGGCCTGGCGCTTCATGGGATTGTGTCGTTTTCCGGTACGTGGGCCCCGGCGCTTCGTGAGATCGTGCCGTTTCCAGGCGCGCGAGCCCCGGCGCTTCGTGAGATTGTGTCGTTTTACGGTACGTGGGCCCCGGCGCTTCACAGAATCATGCCGTTTCAAGGCGCGTGGGCCCCGGAGCTTCACAGAATCATGCCGTTTCCAGGCGCATGAGCCCCCGCTGCTTCACGGAAAAGCGCCATGACCAAGGGAGCGCGGGCAGCTTTCATTGCCGCAGGCGTTCAATTACGCCATTTCCGTCAATTCGCGCCTGTCAGAAGTCCTTCTAGATGCTGTTCAGTGCCCAAGACAGGGCTGCGGCCGCATATTATGAAGCCTCATAGATGAGGGGTCCGCAAAAAATGACGCATAAGAAGCCTTTGCGTCCAACGCGATCTACCTGCGAAAACGTGACATCGATGCAGGAAGACGGGGTGGTGCCCCGTGGACGGAAACGCTTCTTGTGCGCCATCGAAAAGCGACCACGTTTCCGTGTATTCAAATTAATGAGTAATAGTTGGCACAATATGCGGAATCTTCCCCCCCCAACCTTCTCTTAATGCCAGAAATGAGCGTCTGAACGGTATTCCAGCGATACACGCGGCGTTTGCACGTCTCAGTGTGCGCAGTAATCCACGCATAAAGCAGCAGCCTGCCCGTTGAGGCCAAATAGTGTCCCCGCCGCACGATACGGTGGCACCAAGGCAACGCACGAAGGGTCGCCGCGCATGCCCCGGCTGGTTCTAGCTGGGCAGACGGCAACCCGAGGTGAGGAGGACGGCATGGCAAGCACGCAACTGGGGCGTCCGCGACGCATTTCAGCGCTCGGCCTGGGGCAGGTAGACTTCGAGTGCAGGGAGGAGCCGCGCCGCACGGAGGTGCTGCGCTTCATGCGTGCCCAGCATGCGGTCCTGAGCACCTGCTTGCCCGTGTTTGACCAGGTACAGGGCCGTGCGTCGCGCGAGCCGTTCGAAGCCTTCGAGGCCGGCAGCTGGACGTGGGACACCAACGAGCTGCTGATGTTCGAGCGCTACGGCCTCGCGCTCGATCCCGAGTTCGTGGCCTACGCCGTGCAGCACGCCCGCGCGTAGCGGCCAGCTGGGGGCCATGCCCAGGCGCGACGGGTCGCGTAGCATGCCCGCGCGTAGCACGCCCGCGTGTAGCGGCGCTCCCAAGGCTACGCCCGCGCGTACTCCCCAAACTCGCAGCCCACGTTGGCGCAGTCCATGTCGTCCACCAGCTCAACCGCGACGCCCCGCTGCCTGAAGAGCTGCACGCGCCCCGTGCCCGTGCCGCCGTTCCAGAGCCGCCTGTGGAGGTGCTCGCCGTCGGGCGACTCGTAGTTCACGAGCAGCATCTCGCTCTTGGGGCAGGTGACGTCGGTCACGAGCAGCGCCGTCAGCGTGCGTTGCTCCACGTGCCACACGAGCTGGTCGTCGGTCTCATGGCAGTCGAACACGGTGCTGCTGCCCGTCCAGGGCTTCGAGAAGTTGAACTCGTACGGCGTACCCTCGTGCACGAACTCGCCGAGGAGCTTGCCCTCCAGCGCCACGGGCCCGATCTTGGGCCGCCCGCCGCCGATGTCAAACGCGCTGTGCTCCAGCTTGCGGCCCGTGACGCGGCTCGTGAGGTTGGACGACGCGAGCCACACCCACGGGCTCGTGAAGTCGGCGCCCCAGTTCTTGTCCGCGTAGCCAAAGCTCGTCTCGGGCGTCACCACGTACTCTTCGCCGTCGAGCCACACGCGCCCGCTGACCTGCGTCTTCATGCCCTCCGCATGCCAGAACATCTCGAACGCGCCGCTCTCGCGCACCAGTTGCGAGGCGCCGAGGCCCACGTTCCAGGCAATCTGCTTGTCGAGCTTGAGGTCCCACCACATGCTGCCCGCGTCGCACATCCACTCGGGGTGCGCGGCCGCGTCCTCGGGGCTCACGACCACGTGTCCGACGAGGTCGGTCTCGCAGGCGATGCAGTCGTCGGCGAGGACGTAGTACGGCGTCCCTCGGCCAACCTCAACCTCGTCCCAGCCAAAGAAGCGGTGGAGCTGCCGCGCGTCGTGCCCCCAGCAGCCGGCCTTGACCATGAGGTAGGAGGGCCTGAGGCCCTCGCGTTTGCTCGCGGGTGCCTGGCCAAAGATGGGTTCGGGGCCGCCGATTGCGGGGTTTATCAGGAAGAACTCGATGAAGAAGGCCTTGGCCTCGCCCGTGCGCGCGTGGTGGGCGGTGAACGAATGCCACCACCAGTCGTAGCCGCGCTGGGCGAGCTGGCCGGTGAGCATGAACTGGTCGCGCGTGATGTCGTGGGTATCTGCTGCCATGACAGTGCCTTTTCGACAATGATTCAAAAGTTATGGCACCATTCTAGGCCTTTGCGCGGGGGAGGGTGTGCGCCGTCTGGTGGCCGTGCGCCGCGCGCGGAGCTCTGTGGGGCTTGTGGCCGCGCGACACGCGAGGAGCTCTGTGGGCGTGCGGCCGCGTGACGCGTGCTGAGGCCCTGTGGGGCTTGCGGCCGGGCGGGCCGTGCAACGCGCGAAGGGCTCCGTGGGGCTTGCGGCCGTGCGGGCCGCGCGACACGCGAGGAGCTCTGTGGGGCTTGCGGCCGCGTGACGCGCGCGGAGGCCCTACGGGGCTTGCGGCCGAGCGTGCCGCGCGCGGAGGCGCTTGCCCGTATCAATTCCCGTCGCATCCCCGCGCCTCCAACGCCTCCCGTCCCGCCTCAGCGTCTCCAATCGTTATGGTTTCGCGACCGTTTGGCTTCTCGAACCAGACCGCATTGGGTATATGGCATGATGTTTCACAGCGGGTTTGTTGCCGCGCCCGCGTTTGTGCGCCAGATAGGAGGCACTCGATGAACGGCACGATGCTACAGGGTTTCAGCTGGTACCTGCCCCCCGACGGGCAGCATTGGCGCCGCATGGGCGAACGCGCGCACGACCTCGCGCAGCGCGGTATCACGGCCGTGTGGCTGCCGCCTGCGTATAAGGGTACCGGCGGTCCTGAAGACGTGGGCTACGGCGTCTACGACCTCTGGGACCTGGGCGAATTCGACCAGAAGGGCTCCGTGCGCACCAAGTACGGCACGCTCGAGGAATACCAGGAGGCCGTGAAGGCCTTCCAGGCCGAGGGCATCCAGGTCCTCGGTGACATAGTGCTCAACCACAAGATGGGCGGCGACGCCAAGGAGAAGATCTTCGCCTTGCCGGTCGCCCCCGACAACCGCGCTCACCGCCTCGGCGACCCCGCGCAGATCGAGGCGTGGACGCGCTTCACCTTCCCAGGCCGTGCGGGCAAGCACGACCGCTTCGTCTGGGACCACACGCACTTCAAGGGGGCCGACAACGACAGCGCCACGGGCGAGTCGGGCGTCTGGCTCTTTGAGGGCAAGAACTGGGACGAGGACGTCGACCACAACGAGAACGGCAACTTCGACTACCTCATGGGCGTGGACATCGACCTCGATGACGAGCGCGTCTACCAACAGCTCGTGAAGTGGGGCAAATGGTACCTGCGCACCACGGGCGTCGACGGGCTGCGCCTCGACGCGCTCAAGCACATGAGCCGCAGGTTCTACCAGCGCTGGATTGCCGACATGCGCAAGGTGGCCAAGCGCGAGCTTTTCGTGGTGGGGGAGTACTGGTCCGGCGACCTCGCGGCGCTGCAGTGGTACCTCGGCGAGGAGAAGGCGCTCTCGCTCTTCGACGTGCCGCTGCACTTCAAGTTCTTCGACGCGTCGTGCAACCAGGCCAACATCGACTTCACCAAGCTCTTCGAGGGCTCGCTCGTGGCGGTTGACCCCATCCACACCGTGACCTTCGTGGAGAACCACGACACCCAGCCCAACCAGGCACTGGCCTCCACGGTCTGGCACTGGTTCAAGCCGACGGCTTACGCGCTCATCCTGCTGCGCGAGGCGGGCTACCCCTGCGTCTTCTTCGCGGACCTCTACGGCCTGCCCAATGACGAGATCCCCGCGGTGGCCGAGCTGCCGCTGCTCATGGAGATCCGGAAGGACTTCGCGCACGGGCACCAGCGTGACTACTTCGACGACCCGATGCTCGTGGGTTGGACCCGCGAGGGTTCCGACGAGGGTGCGGGTTGCGCGGTGGTGCTTTCGCGCCGCGAACTGGAGC